>CAZCVG010000148.1:0-6459 GCA_964501735.1 uncultured Gemmatimonadaceae bacterium
GCGCTCACCGCTCGAGCCCCGTCACCCGGGCCATCCAGATGTTGCTCTGCGGGTTCTGCAGGGTGAAGTACAGGAACCCGCCCTGCCCACCCACGCTCCGATAGACGGCGTGGGGGTGGAGCGGATCGTCGAATCGGACCACCTCACGCGGCGCCCCGCCGGCGAGGGGGAGGAGCCAGAGCGCGTCCCCATTGTGGAAATACAGGGTGCGGTAGTCTGAAGAGACCACCGTTGGTGCGCCCTCCGGCACCACCGTCTGGCGCTCCAGCAGGACCCGCGGGGAAGCGGCGCTGCTGTCGGCGTTGATCAGGACCAGGCGATCACGCACCGTGTCCATCGCGATCAGGGTGGCGCTGTCGCTCCACCGCGGCAGTACCACCAATCCCGGGCGGGTCACCTCGCTCGGCACGCCCCACCCCGTGGCCGACCGGGTCACCTGCACCGCGCCCCTCGTGGCGGTGCTCACCAGCCACACCAGCCGCCTGCCGTCGGGTGACCAGCTGGGCTGGAGTTCGTCGCGGGCGGTGTCGGCCGAGACCTGCACCGGCTGGTCGCCCCCTTCACTCGAGGCCACGAAGATCCGCCTGCGGCCGCCGGCGATGGCGTGGTAGGCCACCTCCCTGCCGTCAGGCGAGAGCGCGGGGTAGAAGGCCGGCGAAGCGCCCCGGGTGATCTGCTGCACCTCCCCGCCGGCCAGGCGCCGGCGAAAGATCTGCTGGACTCCCGCGCGGTCGGAGTCGAACAACAGCCACTGCCCGTCGGGAGAGATCCAGAAGCACTCGATGCTCTCCTGGTCGGCGGTGACCAGTTCCGCCGAGCGGCTCGACACCCATCCGGTGGCGGGCTGCTTCACCCGCCAGATGTTGCTGGGATTGGTGACCACCGAGTACGCCAGCTGCCCGCCATCGGGGGAGAGGGAGATCTGGGAGGCGTTGAGCCCCACCGTCACCTGCACCGGCGGTCCCCGGGGCCTGCCCCGGGAGTCGAGGTTGAGCTGATAGATGTCCCGGGTCCCGCCCCGGCCCGAGACGAAGAGCAGCCGGCGGCTGTCGGGAGCCCAGACAGGACTCAGGTCCAGCGCATCGCCGTCGGTGAGCCGGATCGGCTCTCCGCCGGCCGCCGGCACCAGCCACAGCGACGAGACCGCGATGTTCCAGCTGTCCAGGTACTGCGGATTGCCGCTGACATAGACGATCCAGCGGCCGTCCGGAGACCAGGCCGGCGAATGCGGGTCGTACGTGCGCGCGAGCGGGGTGACCTGGCCATCGGCGGCGCGGAGCAGGAGCGAGTCGCCCCGGACAAAGACCAGGCGCTCTCCGTCCGGCGCCCAGGCGCCGTGCCGGGCCCCGGGGACGAGCAAGGTGCCGGCGCCGCCCAGTGCGGGGACGGTCTCCAGCCCGCGCCGGGTGGCGATCAGCAGCCGGTCGCCGTCGGGGGACCAGCCGCGCGGCTTACTGGCCGGGGCGAGCGGGACCGCGCTGCCATCGCTGCCCCGCCGCAGCTCGACCCGGATGGCCGTGTCCCCGGGGCCGAGGATGCGGTAGGCCACGCCCTTGCCGTCGCCGGTGATGTAGGGCGACTCCTGCACCCCGGCGCTCCGGGTGAGCTGCAGCGGCTGCTCCAGCGCCGCGGTGGCCGGAGCGCGATTGAAGCTCACCACGGCGGCGGCTCCCGCCGCTAGTACCACCCCGCCCGCGACGGCGCCGCGCACCCACCCCGGCATCGCGCGCGGCGCCGCCACCGCGCTGGCCGGCATGGTGTGGGTCGGCGTCATCCCGCCGCTGGGCGTGGCCAGCGGCTCCAGCGCCGCCACCAGCTCGTCGGCCGACTGGAAGCGGTCCGCCGCCCGCTTGGCCAGGCACTTCATGACCACCGCTTCGAGCGCCGGTGACAGGCCGGCCCGCTGCTGCCCCACCGGCATCGGCGCCTGGGTGACATGGGCCGCGAGGGTCTGCTGCGGATTGAGTCCGTGGAACGGCGGGTGGCCGGTGAGCATCTCGTAGCCCAGCACGCCCAGGGCGTAGATGTCCACCCGGCCGTCCATCTGGGGATCGGCGGAGGCCTGCTCCGGCGCCATGTAGGCGGGAGTCCCGAGCGCGACCCCCGCGGTGGTGAGCTGCTGCCGGCCGGAGGCCTCGCTCACCGCCTTGGCCACGCCGAAGTCCATGACCATCGCGTGCCGGCCGGAGAGCAGGATGTTCTCGGGCTTGATGTCGCGGTGCACCACGTCCGCCCTGTGCGCCACCGCCAGCGCCTCGGCCACCTCGCCCAGCAGCCGCACCGCGTCGGGCACCGGCAGCTCCCCGCTCCGGGCCAGCCGGTCGCGCAGGGTCTCGCCCTCGACGTAGGGCATTACATAATAGAAGAAGCCGTCCACGTCCCCCGAATCGATCAGGCCGAGGATGTGGGGATGCACCAGCCGGGCGGCGACCTCGATCTCGCGGGCAAAGCGCTCCGAGCCCATGGTGGCGGCGAGCTCCGGCCGGAGCACCTTGAGCGCCACCTTGCGGTGGTGCTTGAGGTCCTCGGCGAGGTACACCGTGGCCATGCCGCCCTGGCCCAGCTCCCGCTCGATGCGGTAGCGGTCCTGGAGGGCGCTGGCCAGGCCGGAGGGAGCTGGGGGCATGGAATCCATGGGAGGCGAGAGGTGGCGTAATCTGGCCCTTACGGAGGCAGTCCGCCATGCGGCCCGCCGGGGTCAGCCCGCCGCGAGCCGGTCCCGCGAGGCCTCCGTCTTGACATAGTGGAGGACCGCCGGGGCCAGGATCATGCCGGGAATCCCCATCAGCTTCTCCCCGATGACCAGTCCCAGCAGCGTGAGCCACATCGGGTTCTTGATCCGGTCGCCGATGATCTTGCTGTTGAGGAAATACTCGCCCTTGTGGATCACCACCAGGAACACCAGCGCCAGGAAAGCCATCTTCGGCGCGATGGTGAACCCGACACCCACGATGAGGGTGTTGCTCATCAGGTTGCCCACGATCGGCAGCAGGCCGAACAGGAACGTCAGGCCGGCCAGCAGGAACGCATAGGGAAACCCGTTCCAGACCAGGAACACCGCCGTCAGCACCGCGTTGATGCCGGAGATGATGAGCTGCGCCCCCATGACGGTCTTGAAGCTGTCATAGAACGTCCGAAACCGCGCCACCACTTCGAGGAACGTCTGGGAGTAGAGGTTGTCCCGGCCGGTCACCGGGTCGTCGTCCGGCTCGACCCTGGTGTTGAGGAACAGGCTGATCGAGACCACGATCCCGATCACGAAGAAGACCAGGGCGCGGAGGGCCTCCCCCGCGTACTTGCCGGCGCTCGCCAGCTTGCCCTGGGCGAAGTCGATGGCGTCAGCCTTCAGGGCCCCGTAGTTATAGCCCTCGGGGAGTTCGATGCCCTGACTGTCGGCAAACGCCAGGATCGGCGGAATCGCCGCTTCGATGATGCGCGGCACTGCGATGGTGGCGGTCCGGGCAAAGGCGACGGCCCCGTATCCGATGCCGCCGAGCAGGAGGACGAAGAGGCTGACGGCCACCGCCTTGCGGCCCCCCAGGCTCAGCCGCTCCATGGCGAAATAGCCGAACAGGCCAGTCAGGAGCAGCACGGCAAGGTGCAGCCAGCCGACCATCACCAGCCCGACCGCCATGAAGGCAAACGAGAGCCGCTTCGGTTGCCTGGTAAGTGTGAGTGCTCCGGCGGGTACGGTCACCGCTCGAAGTTACCGAAGCACCGCACTCCGTGCCACCGCGCCGCGGCAGCGGTCGGCCGCTCGTTGGCCACGTGCTCGTGGGCGCCACCTTGCCCGCCGCTGTCTCGGGCCGCAGATTGGCCCTGCCATTCCCGGCCCCCCCCTGGCCCCAAGATGACTATCGAGTCGGTCCGACGCGAACGCGCTCGTGGCTGGCGGTTGCCGGTCCTCTGGGTGTACTTCGGTCTCTACGCCCTCTGGGCAGTCGGCATGCTGACCGGCCTCATCGCCCGAGGCGCGGCCAACGACCTGGTCTTCCTCCCCCTCTACTTCGCCGCGGGCCTCGCCTGCTGGCACGGCGCCCGCGCCCACGCCGCCTCCTCCGGCACCGCCACCGGCTGGCGTCTGGTCGGCGCCGCGTGGCTGGTGTCGGGAGTCGCGGCCACCATGATGCTGGTCGAGTGGTGGTGGTCCCACGCCTGGTTGCATACCACGGCGCTGGCTCTCTACCAGGTCTACTTCGTATTGCTGCTGCTGGGTTTCTGGAGGCTGCTCCGGCTGCCCCGGGGCGCCTCTGCCCGGGCACGACTGGCGGTGGACGGGGCCATCGTCGTGGTCGCGACCGCCATCCTGGCGTGGTACTGGGTGTTCCGGTTCGACCTCGCCTCCCAGTCCCTGATGGCCTATCTCAAGATTCTCCTGGTCATGTTCCCGGGCGAGGTGGCCGTGGCACTGGGGGCCGTCTGCATCGTCCACCAGCCGGCCGAGGCCAGTGCCAGGCGGGCGCTTTCGCTCCTCAGTGTCGGGACGATCACGGCGGTCGTGGCCGATTTCATCTACGAGTACCACGGGCTGGTCGGCTCGGCCTGGAGCGGGCCGGTGGGGGACCTGGTCCTCGCCTGCGCCGCGACGCTGGTGGGCACGGCCGGCCTCTCCAGTCCTCGCCACCTCGGGCACTCGGCCCTCTCCCTCGGCCTGGCGCTGGTGCCGTACCTGGCCACCGCGCTGGTCGGTACGCTGGCGATCTGCGAGTGGTGGCTGCCGGACCGGGAGCGCCCGGCGCTGGCGGGACTGGTGCTGGGCGGCGCCATCCTCATGGGACTCCTGATCCTGCGCCTGGCGGTGGCCCAGAAGGAGTTCGCCCGCGAGGCGAGGGCCCGGGCCGGCCAGGACGCGCGGTTCCGGGCCCTGGTCCAGCAGTCCGCCGACGCGATCCTGCTGGTGAGCCGGGACGGGGTGATCCAGTATGCCAGCCCCTCCTTCGGCACCATGGTCGGGGCGCCGCAGGCCAGCTACGCCGGCCGCCGGCTCAGCGCCCTGGTCGGCTTCGAGCCGCCGGGCGACCTTGACTCCTGGCTGGCGGAGCCGGCGGCCCGCCCGCTGGTGCGCTGGGCCATCGCCGATCGTGAGATCGAGGCCACGGCGACCGACCACTCCGCCGATCCGGCCATCGGAGGCGTCGTCATCAACGCCCGGGACGTCACCCGGCGGGCCCGGCTGGAGGCCCAGCTGCAGCAGGCCCAGAAGATGGAGGCGGTGGGACGGTTCGCCTCCAGCGTGGCCCATGACTTCAACAATGTGCTGACGGTGATCAGCGGCAACCTCGAGCTGCTCCGGGGCGGGGCGCCGCTGTCCACCGGTGCCGAGGAACTCGACCAGATGCGGGCCGCCGCGGAACGGGGCGCCGCCCTTGCCCGGCAGCTGACGGCCCTGAGCCGGCCGAAGACGGCCGCGGTCGCCACGGTGGATCTGGCCGCGGAGCTGCGCGCCATCGCGGGGACCCTGCGGGTGCTGCTGCCCTCGTCCATCCAGTCCACGCTCAGCATTCCCGAGGAGTCGATCGTGGTCGGCCTCGACGAGGTGCAGACGGAGCAGATCCTGCTCAACCTCGCCCTCAACTCCCGGGACGCCATGCCCGGGGGCGGAACGCTCGGGGTCTGCCTCGAGGCGCTGGGCCCGGCACCGGGTCTCCCGCCCGGCCCGGGGAACGGGTGGGCCCGCCTGACCGTCAGTGACTCGGGCACCGGCATGTCCCCCGAGGTCATGGCCAAGGCCTTCGAGCCGTTCTTCAGCACCAAGGATCCGGCTCGCGGTACGGGACTCGGGCTGGCGTCGGTGCAGGAGATCGTCGTCGCCGCCGGCGGCCGGGTCGAGCTGGACTCGTGGCCCGGCGTGGGCACCCGGGTGAGCATCTTTCTGCCCCTCATCCCGGCGCCGCCCGGTGTCGGCAGCAGCCGCCAGTCGACGGGACTCGCCGAAGGCGCGGGACGCCTCCTGATCGTTGATGATGAGAGCGGGGTCCGCCGGGTGGTGGCACGCTACCTGGAGCAGGTAGGGTACCAGGTCGAGGAGCGGGAGGATGGGGTTACGGCGCTCGCCTATCTGGAGGACCATGCGGCGTCGGTACAGCTGGTCCTCACCGATCTGGTGATGCCCCGGCTGGGCGGCGTGGAGCTGGCGGCCCGGATCGCCGAACGCTGGCCCCACATTCGGGTCCTGGTCATGTCGGGGACACCGGGGGTGATGCGCGGCCGCGCCGGGTCCGGGGAGCCGCCCCGGATGATCACGAAGCCGATCCAGCTCGGCGAGCTGGCCGAGCGCATCGCCGAGACACTCCGCACCGAAACGGTGTAGCGCGTCGCCTCCAGGCCGGTACGGGCCGGCCTTTCACCCGGCAGAAATCCCCGCAGGCACCCCCATCGCTCCACCCGATTGCGCGGCTCCCGCCCGGCTACTTCGCCTTCTCCTTGACTGACTCCGTGGGCGGTGGAACTTTGCTCCGA
>CAZCVG010000149.1:0-6331 GCA_964501735.1 uncultured Gemmatimonadaceae bacterium
AGCTTGGACGCCGTGAAGTTGCCGCCCCAGAACAGGACCACCAGCAGCATCTCGAAGTGGGCGGCGCGGGAGACGGACATGGGCCGGGAAGGTAATGGAGCGGTCCACGGTGGGTGGGTCGCGCAGCAGAAGGGGCCGGGTTCCACCTGGAACCCGGCCCCCTTGCCCGCGTCCTGGCCCGGAGGCCGGGCCCGGGATCAGCTCACGCCCTTCTTCTCCACGATCCGGTCGTAACTCTCCTGGTTCCACTTGGGCCGCGCCGGCGCGTTGGCGATCTCCTGTCCCAGGTAGAACACCAGCTGGGCGATGCGGCTGAGTTTCTCGCTGTCGATCTTGTCGGGCGAATCGCTCACCTGGTGGTAGTCGGGGTGGACCCCGTTGAAGAAGAACAGGATCGGCACGCCCTTGCGGGCGAAGTTGAAGTGGTCGGAGCGGAAGTAGAAGTTCTCCTCCGGCCAGCGGTCGTCGATCGCCGCCATCCGGAGTTCGGGATGCCGGCTGACCACCCGCTCGAGCGTGGCACCCAGGTCCGAATGCTCCTTGCCGATGGCCACGATGGTGTCCGGCCAGTTCCGGCCGATCATGTCCATGTTGATGTTGGCCACGAGCTGCTCGAGCGGCACCGTGGGGTGCTCGCTGAAGTACTGGCTGCCCCAGAGCCCCTTCTCCTCGCCGCTCACCGTCATGAAGAGCAGCGACCGCTTGGGGCGCACGCCCCGCTTGGCAAAGGCCTCGGCCAGCTCGATCACCCCCACCGTTCCCGAGGCATCGTCGTCGGCGCCGTTGCAGATGGTGTCGCCGCCCTTGGGCTGGCAGCCGCTGGCCGGGGACATCCCGACGTGGTCCATGTGGGCGCTGAAGACCAGGAACTCCCGCCGGAGGGTGGGGTCGCTGCCTTCCAGCATGCCGATGGTGTTCGGCGCGGTGGCCGACTCCAGCACCTGGTCCTTGAGCCCGAAGCCGACGGTGAGCCCGGGCACGTCCCGCGCCACCAGGGTCTCTGCGGCACGCACCTGGTCCAGGTCCACCCCGGCCGACTTGAGCGCGGCACCGAGGGCCCGTTCATGCGCCTCCACCACCGGGCTGGCGCTCGAAGTCCCATCAACCCCGACCCGGACCTGGGCCTGGCTGGCCACCCGCTGCGCGAAGGTGGCCGAGTCCCGGTTGGAGATGATCAGGACCCCGGCCGCGCCGCTCTCCAGCAGCGCACCCAGCGTCTGCAGCTGGCCCGGCAGGAGCGGTTTGGTGTAGTCAATGACCACCAGCACCGCCTTGCCCTTCACGTTCAGGTCCTTGACGCCTTCGGGCGACAGCGGCCCACCCAACAGGAACGCGGCGGCATGGACTTCCTGGTCCGGCACGCTGCCGAAGACGAACCGCGCGTCCCGCGAGAGGTCGGCGTGGACATGGGTCCCTTCGGCCATGAGGCCGACGTGCGAGGCGGCCACGTCAATCTTCCGGCGGCTGATGGTGTAGCGCTGGAACCAGGTGCCGTTCTCGCCGGCGGGCTTGAGGCCGAACCGCTTGAACTCGTCGGCGACATACTGGGCCGTCTTTTCGAGACCGGGACTGGGGGTGTCCCGCCCGCCCATGGAATCGTCGGCAATGATGTGAATCCGGCGGGCCACGTCTTCCGGGGTGATGGAACCGGCCGCGGAGCGGAAATCGGGAGACTGGGCCGCCAGGGCGCCAGTGACCGAAAGCGCGAGGAGGCTGGTGGCAGAAATGAATCGGCGCATCAGAAACTCGGGTTGGGGAAAGGGGACCGTCGCACGGCCGGGAAAGATAGCGCCCGGCCGCACCGAGGTACGGACGGGCGCCCCGAAGGTTTCCGGCCCGGTCAGCTGGGCCGGCGGCGTGTGAGCTTGGGTTCACCAGTGGAGCGAGGTGGCTGTGACCGCGACGGCCCGGCCTCGGTCGGCCCACGGCGGGAGGGCTCGGCCCGGGACGGCTCACGCCCGGGGGGCTCTGCCCGCGAGGGCTCGGGCGCCCGGCGGGTCGGCTCGGCCCGCCCGGGCCCGTCGTACGACGGCTCCCGCCGGCCCGGCTCGACCGAGGCCGGTGCCCGCCGGGTGGGTTCCGCCCTGGGGGAATCGCTGCGCGAGGGTTCCGAGGGGCGATCATCCGACCGCCGGGACGGCTCGGCCCGGCCCTCGGTGTCCCGAAGGTTGGAAGACTCGGTGCGCGCGGAGGGCCGCCGGCGCGGGGCCGACTCATCCGGGCTGGCTTCACGGCTTGGGGCCGCTCGGTCCCGGGGGGTGTTCGCCGGAGAGCGGCGCTCGGGGGTGCGGCTCGGCTCGGCCGTCTGGCCCGGGCTGGCCGTGGGGCTCCGCCGCCGCGGCGAGAGCGGCGCCGGGATGGCGCCGCGACCGCCCACATCCACGCTGCCCCGGTCCCGTTCCACCGGCCGGCGGTCGCCGCCGGCGCTGGGTTCGGGCCGCTGGGCCACCCGGGTGATGTAGTCGTTCCGGCCGTCCACGTCCTTGAATACATAGCGCGGGCCTGGCCGATAGGGACGCACGATCACCACGCCGCCAGAGTACCGGCGGTAGGGGTAGTAGTACCAGTCGTCATAGATGACGATCCGGAAACGCGAGCAGTAGTGATGGTACGGATCCCAGTAGCGCCAGCTGGCGTAGGCGTGGCAATCGTAGCAGACGAACCGGGGGTAGTCGTAGTGCTTTTCCACGTGGTACTGGGCCACGTCGTAGTCGTAAGCGCCCTCGACCGCGACCCGCTCGGCGATGTCGCTGACCGCGACGTATGGATCGCCACGGACCCGGCCATCCGAGATGGCGCGGTAATCCCAGTGATCCCCGCGGATGATGTCGTTGTAGTCGAACGGGTCGTCGGAGGCGATGGCGAAGACGTACCCGACCCCGGGGTAGTCGTCCACTCGGAAGGCCTCGTCCCGGTCACGGCCGAGGACCTCGAAGGTCCGCCCGCCCCGGGCCCAGTTGTCTTCCCACGGATCGATCGGAAACAGGATCCGGACCCGGCCGTCGGTATCAATCCGGAGGACTGTCACGTAGGCATCGTCATCCGACCGGAAGTAGACCCGGGCACGGTCGCCGCGAGAGTAGACGTCATCACGGTTCAACCAGAGACTGATCCGGGGTCGCCCCGAGGCGTTCCCGCGTACCCAGGCCGAAATGATTGACGAGGGTGCCGCCGGGGGGGCTGGGGTGGCTCCAGCGGTCAGGGCCAGCAGGGCAAACGTGAGCATGCCAGACATGGGACCTCCTGGGACGAGCGGAGTGGACAGACCCCGTCAATGCAGGGGGTGTGCCAGCTCGGCGAAATCGCGTAAGCTATTCTGCGATAATTGGTTACGGCGTTGTCTCCGAAATTGTGTCCCGGATCGGAGCACACCATTCCGAGAATGGAGACACTCGCGTTGACTTCCCGCGGCCGTTCCCCGTACGTTGCTGCCCCCATGTCAGCCAGCGTCGCGCCGCGCCCCCGTTTCGATCTGATCGACCCGCATGAGGCGGCCGGCATGGCCGGACTCGAGCTCCTCACCGAGGGCATCGTCGAGGGGTTTCTCACCGGCCTGCACCGTTCACCCCGGCGCGGGTTCTCGGTGGAGTTCGCCGAGCATCGGATGTACCAGCCGGGCGATGAACTGCGCTATGTGGACTGGAAGCTGCTCGGCCGCAAGGACCGGCTCTACGTCAAGCAGTATGAGGAAGAGACCAACCTTCGCGCGATGCTGGTCCTGGACATCAGCCGGTCCATGGCGTGGACCGGCGCGCCGGAAAAGACCCTGTCGAAGCTGGCGTATGCCCAGCGTCTGGCCGCGGCCCTGGCGCTGGTCCTGCTGCGCCAGCGGGATGCGACCGGGCTGATCGCCTTCGACGATGCGGTGCGCACGGTGCTCCCGGCCCGGGTGCGCCGGACCCACTGGCACCAGCTGCTGATGGCGCTGGACGCGGTGCGTCCGGGCGCCGGCACGGCCGCGGAGCCGGCCCTTCGGCGGGTGGTGGGGCTGTTGCGGCGGCGTGGCCTGGTGGTCTTCATCTCCGACCTCCTGCTCGAGCGGGAGCTGGCCCTGAGGGCGCTCAAGTTCCTCCGGCACCGCGGGCACCAGGTGATGGTGCTCCACCTGATGGACCCGGCGGAGCTGGAACTCGGCGGACCGGCGGAGGCCCGGTTCGAGGATCCCGAGACGCGGGACGGGGTGATCCTCCGGCCCCGGGACTGGGCCGACGCCTACCGCGCCACCGTGAGCGGAGTGGTGCGCGCCTGGCACCGGGACTGCCGCACCAGCGGGATTCACTATCATCACATCACCACCGACACGCCGTTCGGCCTGGCGCTCAGGCGGGTGATCGCTCGGCCGGCGGGAGTGCAGTGATCGGCTTCCTGACACCGTGGGCGCTGGCCGCCCTCCCGCTGGCGGCCCTGCCGCTGCTGCTTCACCTCATCCAGCGCCGGGATCCCCCCACCATCGAGTTTCCCGCAGTCCGGTATCTCGTCCAGGTCACCCAGGAGCACAACCGCCGCCTGAAGCTGCGCCATTGGCTGCTGCTGGCGGTGCGCACCGCCCTGATCCTCGCCCTGGTGCTGGCGGCCGCCGGGCCGTCGGCGCCGCTGCGCCAGGCGGCCAGCCACGCGCCCAGCGCGCTGGTGCTGGTGCTCGACAACTCGCCCAGCAGTTCGGCCGTGGTGGCCGGCACCCCACGGCTCACCGACCTCAAGGCGGCGGCCCGGCGGATCCTTGCCCGCGCGACACCGGCGGACGCGCTGTGGCTGCTGGCGAGCGACGGGGTGGTGCGGCGCGGAGGGCCGGAGGCGCTGCGGCGCGCGGTGGACAGCGTGGAGGTTTCCACCCGGCGGATGGACCTCGGAGCGGCGCTCGCGCTCGCCGGGGAGGTGCTCGAGACCGAGGAGCGGCCGGGAGGGATCGTGGTGCTGAGTGACGCGCAGGCGAGCGCACTGTCGGCGGCGCAGGTCCGGGTGCCGGTGGTGCTGGCCCGGCCGGTGGGGGCGCCGCCGGCCAATCAGGGCATCGCCCGGATTGACGCGGGGGCCCAGCCCTGGACTCCCGAGGGCGGTACCGTCGCGGTGGCCGTGACAGGGGATTCCGGCGCGCCGGCACCGGTCTCGGTGGTCCTGGCCAACCGGCCCCCTCGTCAGGCGCTCGTCCCCGCCGGGACCAGCGGCAGCTTCACCCTCGGCCCGGCGCTGCCGGGATGGCAGCGGATCCGGGCCAGCAAGGCCGCCGATGAGTTCCGCGCCGACGACGACCGCGAGACCCTGGTGCGCGTGGCCCCGGTGGCCGCCGCGGCGTGGGATCCGGCGGACCGCTACCTCGCGGCGGCGGCGGAGGTGCTCGTTGCGGGCGGCCGGCTCCGGCGCGGCGCCGAGCTCAGCCTCGGCGGGCTGGGCCGGGGGCCGTCGGTGGTGCTGCCACCGGAGGATCCCGCGGAACTGGGCGCGCTCAACCGGGCCCTGGAACGCCGCGGGGTGCCGTGGCGGTTCGGGCCGCGGGCCGCTGGGCCGTCGCTGAGCGACAGCGGGGCGCTGGTGGGACGGGTGGCAGTGTCCCGGCGCCACCTGCTCGAGCCCCTCCGGGCCGGGCAGGCCACCGGAGTGGTGGCTACCGCCGGCGGACTGCCGTGGATCGTGCGGGCGGGGGACGTGGTGCTGGTGGGAAGCCGTTTCGACCCGGCGTGGACCGGACTGCCGCTCACGGCCGGTTTTCTGCCGCTGGTGGATGCGCTGGCCAACCGGATTGCGCGGGGAGAGGTGGCCCTGCTGGACGGCGCGCCCGGGGACGCGGTGCTGATGCCGGACCTGGCCACGCACGCCGTGCGCGGGGCCCAGCGGTGGCCGCTCGAGGGAGGCGCGGCGTTCCGGCCACCGGAGGCGGGGCTCTACTTCCTGCTGGCGGGCAGCGACACCATCGGCGCCTTGAGCGTGAACCTCGACCCGCGGGAATCCCGCCTGGCCCCCGCCGAGCCGAGCGCGCTCCGGAGCCTGTGGCCCGGGGCCCGGGTGGTCCCGCTCGACGCGGCCGCGGAGGCGGCGTTTGCGGGCGTGGGGCAGGCGAGTCTCCAGGGACCGCTGCTCTGGCTGGCCCTGCTCCTCGGCCTGGCCGAGGTCGGGCTGGCCAGCGGCCGGCGCAGGGCCGCGTGAGCCTGCCGCTGCTGCTCGACGCCTTTGGCCGGACGGCGATCGCGTTCGACCTGCATACCCGGCTCCCGGTCCAGGGAAGCCAGCTCCGGCTCGGCGGCCTGCCGGGATCCAGCCCGGCGGTGCTGGTGGCCTGGCTGGCCCGGGCGTTTCCGGCGAGGCTGATCACCGTGGTCGTCACCACGCCGGCGGA
>CAZCVG010000150.1:0-6325 GCA_964501735.1 uncultured Gemmatimonadaceae bacterium
CTCGGGATTGCCGAAGTTGAGGCAGTCGGTGATGCCGAGCGGCACCGCTCCGGTGCAGGCGATGTTCCGGGCCGCCTCGGCCACGGTGGCCTTGCCCCCCTCGTAGGGGTCCAGCGCCACCAGCCGGCTGTTGCAGTCCACCGTGACGGCCAGCCCGAAACCGGCGTGGTCCACCCGGAGGACGCCGGCATCACCGCCCGGGCCCAGCAGGGTGTTGGCCTGCACGGTCGAGTCGTACTGCTCGAAGACCCACCGCTTCGACGCGATGGCCGGCTCGTCCAGCAGCGCCAGCAGGTCCGCCTCGATCTCGGGCCGGCGGGCCGGCGGCGTGGCCAGGCGGCGGGCCCGGGCGGTATCCCCTTCCCGGGCCTCGGGCCGATAGATCGGGACATCGTCGATCAGCCGCTGGCCCGGGATCTCGGCCACGGTGAGGCCGTCGTGCCGGATCCGGTACATGCCGTCATGGGTGACCCGGCCGACGGGGACCGCGTCCAGCTCCCACTTCTGGCACACCGCGCGGATGGCCTCGACCTGGTCCGGCTCAGCCACGATGAGCATCCGCTCCTGCGACTCGCTCAGCATGATTTCGTAGGGCGTCATGCCGGCCTCGCGGACCGGGACCCGGTCGGTCTCGATCTCCACCCCGACCCCGCCGCGCGCCGCCATCTCGGCGGAGGAGCTGGTCAGGCCGGCGGCGCCCATGTCCTGGATGGCCACGACCAGCCGCTTCTCGATCAGCTCGAGCGTGGCCTCGAGCAAAAGCTTTTCAGTGAACGGATCGCCCACCTGCACCTGCGGCCGGCGGGCCTCGCTCTTCTCCGAGAGATCCTCCGACGCGAAGCTGGCGCCGTGGATGCCGTCCCGCCCCGTGCTCGATCCCATCGCCAGCAGCACGTTGCCCACGCCGTGCGCCTTGGCCAGGGTGAGGTCCTCCTCCCGCAGCAGCCCGACACACATCGCGTTGACCAGCGGATTACCGGTGTACCCCGGCGCGAAGTCCACCTCGCCCCCCAGGGTGGGGACGCCCACGCAGTTGCCGTAGTCGCCGACGCCCTTTACCACCCCGGCGAAGAGATAGCGGTTCCGGGGCGAGTCGAGCGGGCCGAAGCGGAGGCTGTTCAGCACCGCGATGGGCCGGGCGCCCATGGTGAACACGTCGCGCAGGATGCCGCCCACCCCGGTGGCCGCCCCCTGGTAGGGTTCCACCGCCGAGGGATGGTTGTGGGACTCGATCTTGAAGGCCACGGCCCAGCCCTGCGGCAGCCGGAGCACGCCGGCGTTCTCGCCCGGGCCCTGGATCACCGCCGGCCCGGCGGTGGGGAACTTCCCCAGCACCGGCTTGGAGTGCTTGTAGGAACAGTGTTCCGACCAGAGGGCGCTGAAGATGCCCAGCTCGGTCAGGGTCGGTTCCCGCCCCAGCATCGCCACGATGCGCTCGTGCTCCAGGGCGTTGAGGTTGTGTTCTTTCACGACCGCCGGCGTCACCGCCCGCTCGCCGGGGAAGGGCTGGGCATGGGTGGCGGCGGAACGGCCGGGCTTCGCGGGAGCGGTGGATTTCGGCAAGGTCTGCGGGATCCGTGGTCGGTGGTGTGCCTGCTCGGCCAGTCTACTTCTTCTTGCCCCGGAGGCTGCCCATGAAGTCGCCCAGGGCGCGGCCCATGAAGCCGCGGGACTCCAGGTCCACCACCGCCTCGATCTCCCCGGCGTCGAGCCACACCCCGGCGCAGTCCTGGCAGCGGTCAATCTGGATCTTGTGGAAGTCCACGGTCTCGAGGTGCCCGCCGCACTTGGGGCAGCGCATGTGGTGCGACTGGCGCTCGGCGTCCTGGTTGCGCTTCTGCAGCTCCAGGCGCTTCCGCTCCAGGCGCTCCATCTCCAGCTTGGCGAAGTACTCGTCCTCGTTCCGGCTTGGCTTATCGGTCGTCATGGTCGTGAGTTCAGGTTGAAGGATGCTCGCGAGGTCCCCCGGGCGGCGTCACCGGTGGGCGGTCCCTGCCGGTGCCCAGTCGAGCACCGAGGTGAAGAACTTCAGGCCGTCGGTGTTGCCCAGGGCCGGGTCGGCCGCCCGGTCGGGGTGGGGCATCAGGCCCACGACATTGCCCTCGGCACTGGCGATGCCGGCGATCTCCCCCAGCGAGCCGTTGATGGTTTCCGGCAGGGCGCCGCCGTCCAGCCCCACGTAGCGCACCACCACGCGCCCTTCGGCCTCCAGCCGGGCCAGCGTGGCGGGGTCGGCGGCGAAGCGGCCCTCGCCATGGGCCACCGGCATCCGGAGCAGGTCGCCCCGGCGGTAGCGGCTGGTGAAGGCGGTGTCGGTCTGCTCCACCCGGAGGGCCACCGGGCGGGACACGAAGGTGAGCCGGCTGTTTCGCATCAGCGCGCCGGGGAGCAGCCCGGCCTCGCACAGGATCTGGAACCCGTTGCAGATCCCCAGGACCGGGCCGCCCGCCTGGGCGAAGCGCTGCACCGCCGCCATGACGGGGCTGAACCGGGCGATCGCGCCGGAGCGGAGGTAATCGCCGTAGCTGAAGCCGCCGGGCAGGATCACCGCGTCGGCGCCCTGCAGGTCGGTTTCCCGGTGCCAGACATAGTAGGCGTCCGTCCCGGCGCGCCGGGCGCTCTGCAGGGAGTCGTCGTCACAGTTGCTGCCGGGGAACCGGACCACCGCGACCCGCTTCATCCGCGCTCGACCTCCACCAGGTAGTCCTCGGTGACCGGGTTGGCCAGCAGCCTGTCGCACATGGTCCGGGCCTCCGCCCGGGCCGCCTCCGCGGACTCGGCCCGCACCTGGAGCTCGATGGCCTTGCCCACGCGGACCCCGCTGGCCTGGCGGAAGCCCAGCGCGGCCAGGGCGTGCTCCACCGCCTGGCCCTGCGGATCCAGCAGCCCCGCGCGGGGCACCACCCGGACGTGCACCTTGAAGTTGTTCATCTTCTCCCGTTCCTGCCGTTGACGTTCATGCCGCCCCGCGCCCGCCGGCCCCACCTAGGGGTCGGTGTGGTCCACCGGGTCCGGGTCTCCCTCCGCCGCCGCCAGCCCGCCCTCGCGGCGCTCCAGCGCGATGAGCAGCGCGTGGCGGGCCAGCCCGAAGGTCAGGTACCCCAGGCCCAGCGGAAAGAGAAAATAGCTGGGCTTCCACAGCGCGCCGACCAGGATCACCAGGTGGAGCGCCAGCCCCAGGAGGCCGCGCACCGACCGGAACCCCACGGCGGGGAACCTGGGATACTTGACCGTGCTCACCATCAGGAGCGCCAGCAGCACCAGCAGGATCGTGAGGCCCTCGCGCTGGAAATCGAGGATGGCCAGCGAGCGCCGGTACCAGTCGGTCTGGCTGAAGGGATAGTAGACCGCCAGCATCATCCCCGCCGAGGGCGACGGCATCCCGGTGAACCAGCCGGGCGTGCCGGTGCCGTGCTGCACGTTGTACCGCGCCAGCCGGACGGCCACCCCCACCACGTAAAGGAAGCAGAGCACCCAGCCGAACTTCCCGGCCGACTGGAACTCGAGGAAGAACATGATCAGGGCAGGGGCCACCCCGAAGCTCACGCAGTCCACCAGGCTGTCCAGCTCGGCGCCGAAGCGGGTGCCGGTGCCGGAGAGCCGGGCCACCCGGCCGTCGAGCATGTCGAGCACGCCGGCGAACACGATGAACCATGCCGCCCAGGTGAAGTTGCCGCGGGCCGCGCTGACGATGGCCCACATCCCGAAGAACAGGTTCCCGAGCGTGAAGGCGCTCGGGATGACCACCACCACCTGCCGCATGGCGGGAGGGCGGATGCGCGGGCTCAGGCCCATTCCGCCACCACGGTCTGGCCCGCCCGGGTCCGGTCGCCGGCGTGGACCAGCACCTTGAGTCCCTCCGGCACGAACACGTCCACCCGCGAGCCGAACCGGATGAGCCCCAGCCGCTCCCCCTGTTCCACCCGGGTGCCGGGCTGGTGGTCGGTGACGATCCGGCGGGCCACCAGCCCCGCGATCTGCCGCACCAGCACCCGGCCGCGGGCCGCCTCCAGCCCGATGGTGCTCTGCTCGTTGTCCAGGCTGGCCTTCTCGCTGGCGGCATGGCCGAAACTGCCCTGGTGGTAGTGCCGGTACCCGATGGTGCCGGTGGCTGGGTACCGGTTCACATGCACGTTGAAGACGTTCATGAAGATCGAGATCCGGGTGGCGCGGCCCTGCAGGTAGACCGGCTCGTCCACGTTGACCACGCTCACCACCAGCCCGTCCGCCGGCGCGATGACCAGGCGATCGCCCCGCGGCCCGGTGCGCGTCGGGTCGCGGAAGAACGCCACCACCCAGACAGCAACGGGCAGCCAGGCCGCCGCCGCCCAGGGCGACAGCAGGTACAGCGCCGGCACCAGCAGCCAGGCGCCGAGGATGAACGGGCGGCCCTCCGGGGCGATGCGCATCAGGCGTCCTCCGGCAGGTCGAAGCCGGTCAGCAGGCGGAAGGCCTCGAGGTAGCGCTGGCTGGTGGCCGCGACCACGTGATCCGGCAGCGGGGGCGGCGGTGCCTCGCCGTTCCACGCTCCCTCGCGCCGGAGCCCTGCGAGGTAGTCCCGCAGCGGCTGCTTGTCGAAGCTGGGCTGGCCCCGGCCGGGCCGGTACCGGTCGGCGGGCCAGAACCGGGACGAGTCCGGGGTGAGCACCTCGTCAATCAGCCGCAACTGGCCCTGGGCATCGTGCCCGAACTCGAACTTGGTGTCGGCGATGATGATCCCCCGGGTGGCGGCGTGATCCCGGCCCGCCTGGTACACCGCGAAGCTCAGATCGCGCAGCCGCTCGGTCTGCTCCCGCCCGAGCTCGGCGGCCATGGCGCTCACGGTGACGTTGATATCGTGGCCGGACTCGGCCTTGGTGGCCGGCGAGAAGATCGGCGGCTCCAGCCGGGCACTCTCCGTCAGGCCCGGCGGCAGCGGCTCGCCCGCGAGGGTGCCGCTCTCCCGGTATTCCTTCCACGCCGAGCCGGAGAGGTAGCCCCGCACGACGCATTCGAAGGCCACCGGCGCCGTGCGGCGCACCAGCATCGCCCGGCCGTTGAGCTGGTCCCGGTGCGCGGCGAGCGCGGGGATCCGCCGCAGGATCTCCCCGGTGCGCGCGGTGATGTAATGGCTGGGGACCACCGCACCGAGCTTCTCGAACCAGAAGGCGCTGATCTGGGTGAGGACGGCCCCCTTCCGGGGGATCGCTTCCCGCATCACCACATCGAAGGCGCTCACCCGGTCGCTGGCGACCAGCAGCAGGTGGCCGGGGTCGACCTCGTACACTTCCCGCACCTTGCCCTTGCGGAGCAGCGGCAGCGGCAGGGTGCTGTGGGTGAGCAGGGTCATCGCGTGCCCCCGGTGGCTGGGCGCCTCATACGACGATCTCCGCCGGCTCGGCCTCGGCCGCGAGCGGCCGCGCCCGCGCCAGCAGCGGCGTCAGGTATTCGTCCAGGAACTCCCCCACCTGCTCGCGGGCCCGGCCGGTGTATTTCATCGGGTCCAGCTCGCCCTGCAGCCGCCCGGTGGGGATCTTCGCGAAGGTCTTGTCGCTGGCCAGCCGGTCCAGCAGCCGGTTGGGCTCGCCCCGGCTCACCGCCTCGGCGGTCGCCAGCGAGTGGCGCCGGATCACCTCGTGCAGCGCCTGCCGGTCTCCACCCGCTTCCACCCCGAGCATCAGCCAGCGCTCCGTCGCCATGAAGGGCATCTGCTCATCCACGTGCCGCCGGATGACCGGCTCGCGCACCTCCAGGCCTCCCGCGATGTTGCCCGCCAGCAGCAGGATCGCATCGGCGGTCAGGAACGCCTCCGGCAGGGTGAGCCGGCGGTTGGCGGAATCGTCCAGGGTCCGCTCCAGCCACTGGGTGGCGGCGGTGTGGGCGGTGTTGGCCTGCAGGCTGATCAGGAACCGCGCCAGTCCGCTGATCCGCTCCGCCCGCATGGGGTTCCGCTTGTAGGCCATGGCGCTGGAGCCGACCTGGTCGCGCTCGAACGGCTCCAGCAGTTCTCCCTCATGCTGCAGCAGCCGCAGGTCGCTCGCCATCTTGGAGGCCGACTGGCCGATCCCGGAGAGGGCGTCCAGCAGGACGCTGTCCCCCTTGCGGCTGTACGTCTGCCCGGTCACCGGAAAGACCCGGGGCAGACCGAGCTTCTCCGAGATGAGCTGCTCCAGCCGCCGCACCTTCGCGTGGTCGCCCTTGAACAGCTCCAGGAAGCTGGCCTGGGTGCCCGTGGTCCCCTTGCAGCCGCGCAGGCGGAGCGTCTCGAGGCGATGCACCAGCTCCTCGATGTCGAGCGCGAAGTCCTGGGCCCACAGCGTGGCCCGCTTGCCCACCGTGGTGAGCT
>CAZCVG010000151.1:0-6292 GCA_964501735.1 uncultured Gemmatimonadaceae bacterium
GGATCGCGGCGCGGGAGGGGTCGGGCTCGGGCCCCAGGCCGGGGCGCTGCACCAGGGGAGGCAGCCGGGCGCCCCGGAAGCTGCCGTCGCCGTTGAGGTCGAGTTCCAGCAGGGTGGTGACGCCCAGCACTCCGTCCATGCTGAAGCCACGGTAGGTGAGGAAGTTGCCCAGCGAGTAGGCGATCGGCCGCCCCCGGTAGAACTCCACTCCCCGCAGCACATGGGGCCCGTGGCCGACCACAGCATCGGCGCCCGCCTCGATCACCGCCCGGGCCCAGCGCCGGAGGCTGCCACGCGGCTCCCGGCCCAGGTACTCCGGCCCCTCCGGCACCCGGGTGGCCGCCGCGCCCTCCCGGCCGCCGTGAAAGGTCACCACCAGGACATCTACCAGCGGCCGCACCTCGCGCACCAGCTCGGCGCTGCCGGGGATGTCGAGCAGGCTGTAGGAGTGCGGATAGGTGGCGAATCCGATCACCCCCACGAGGGTCATGCCGCCGTCGCGGACCACCGGCGTGATGGCCACCTGCCCCAGCGGGCCGTACACCGCGACGCCCAGGGCCCGGAAGGTGTCCTCGGTGTGCCGCCGGGCGCCGGGCCCGTAGTCGTTGGCGTGGTTGTTGGCGAGGTTGAGGTGGGTGAAGCCTGCCTCCGGCAGGCGCTGAGCCAGCCAGGTCGGTGTCGCGAACGCGTAGCAGCGGGTGGACTTCGGCGCGCACTTGTCCGATTCCCCGGAATCGGAGAGCACTCCCTCGAAGTTCCCGATGACGAGGTCGCCGCGGAGAAGGGAGTCCACGCCGCGGAACAGCCCGCGGCCGCTGTCAGGCGGGAGTCCTTCGTCCAGGGTGCGGGTGCCGAGGTTGATGTCGCCGGTGAAGACCAGCCGGAGCGGGGCGGGGTCGTGGACAATCCCTTGGGCGGATAGGCGGTTGGGCGGAAAGGCGGTTAGTGAAGCGAGGAACGCCAGAACTCCCACCGTGTTCCGACTGGGATTCCGCCGCAGGAGGGTCCACCCACCCAACCGCCCAACCGCCCAATCGCCCAACCGCCTCACTTCGCCGCCGCCTCGATCCGCGCCAGGCTCTCCTCCCTCCCGACCACCGCCAGCAGCTCGTTGACCGGCTCCGACACCGTGCCGCCGGTCAGGGCCACCCGGACCGGCTGCATGAGGTCGCCCAGCTTCTTGCCTTCCCGCTCGGCCAGGGCCTTGATTGCCGACTCGAGGCCAGCCGGGGTCCAGCCCGCGGCGGGCAGGGCCGCGAGGGCGGCGCCCGCCGCGGCGAGGTTGGCCCGGAAGCTCTCGCCGAGCTTGGCGGCGAGCGCCTGGCCCTTGGCGTCGCGCACGACCCGGGTCCGGTCGAGCCGCACCGCCACCTGGGTGGCCACGTCGAGCAGGGTGCGGCTCCGGGCCTTGACCGCTGTGATGGCGGGTCCGATGTCGGCCGCCGGCGTCACCCCCATCTCGGCCAGGTGCCGGGCCACCGGGGCCACGAGGTCCTCCGTGGGCACGGCGGAGAGATACTGGCCGTTCATCCACTCGAGCTTGGTCACGTCGAACACCGCCGCCCTGCGCTGCACCCCCTCCAGCGAGAACAGCCGGATCATCTCCGCTTCCGGGAGGATCTCCCGGTCGCCCCCGGGGGACCAGCCCAGCAGCGCGAGGAAGTTCCGCATCGCCAGCGGCAGGATGCCCTGGTTCTGGTAGTCGCCCACGGCGGTCGCGCCGTGGCGCTTGGAGAGCTTCTTGCCGTCGGGGCCCAGGATCATGGGCACGTGGGCGAAGACCGGCGCCGGCCGCCCGAACGCCCGGTACAGGGCGATCTGCTTCGGGGTGTTGGAGATGTGGTCGTCCCCCCGGATCACGTGGGTGATCCGCATCTCGATGTCGTCCGACACCACGGCCAGGTTGTAGATCGGGCTGCCGTCGCTGCGGAGGATGATGAAATCGTCGAGGTCGTGGCCCTGGAAGCTGATGCGCTCGTGGACCGCATCGTCCCAGGCGATCTCCTCGTCCGGCATGCGCAGCCGGATGCTGAACGGCAGCCCCTCGGCCTGCTTCCGGGCAACCTCCGCCGGGGAGAGGCGGCCGCAGCGCCCGTCGTACCGGAACCCGCTGCTGGTCTTTTCCATCCTGGCGCGGGCCGCGTCCAGCTCCTCCTTGGTGCAGAAGCAGCGGTACGCCTTGCCGGCCTCCAGCAGCCGTTCAGCATCGGCCTTGTGCCGCGCGCCGAACTGCCCCTGGAACAGCGGCCCCTCATCCCAGGTGATGCCGAGCCAGCGCAGGCCATCGAGGATCACCTGGGTGTGCGCCTCGGTGCTCCGCTCCTTGTCGGTGTCCTCGATCCGGAGGATCAGGGTCCCGCCGGCATGCCGGGCAAACAGCCAGTTGAACAGGGCGGTGCGGGCGCCGCCGACGTGGAGATAGCCGGTGGGCGACGGGGCGAAGCGGACGCGGACGGTCATGGGCGGGGCAGGGCCGGGGCCGGGGCAACGATGGGACGGACGCGAACGGGCGACGGGAAATGGTGAGGGGCACGCTGCCCGTCAGCCGTCGCCCGCCGCCCAGGTACGGAGTCGCAGGGATTCGAACCCTGGATAGGGCTTTTCAACCCTATAACGGTTTAGCAAACCGCCGCCTTCAGCCACTCGGCCACGACTCCAGCGGAGGGGGATTCTAGTCTTGCCGCCATGGTGGGACAAGGGCGGCGCGGCCCGGTTTCCGCCCGGAACTGGCCGGTTCCGGGACCGGAGGCAATATTGGCGGAGTCACTTCATCCCGAGGGTACGGCCATGCGCGGATCCCTTCTGTTCGCCGCCGCCTTCCTGGCCGCCTGTTACGGCGCCTCCCCGACCGCCCCGCCCGGGGGCGTCCAGCAGTCGCGGGTCGAGATCCACGGGCGGGTCTACGATTCGCTCACCGGTGCCCCGATCGCCCGCGTCTTCGTGGTCTTCGCCGATACCGCCGTGGAGACCGGACTGGACGGCAGCTACCGGGTGACCATCCCGGCGGGCGAACTGGTGCTGCGGGTGCGCTTCGGGCTGTACGAGGAGTACCGGCTCAACGCCCTGCTGCTCGGCCCCCGCCGGGTGGACTTCCCCCTCCGGCGCCTGAACCCCGCGCTGACCGCCTGCGCCATCGCCGCCGATACGGTCCACGCCGTCATCGTGGACCTGCAGGGACGCAAGACCCTCAACCGGGCCGACGGCTCGCGCATCCGCCTCACCGATCAGGGCGGGGCCACGGTGGTCACGGCGTGGGAGTGGAGCTGGCGGGCGGTGGATGAATTCACCTGGCGGGCCCGGGTGCCGACCCATGGCCGGCAGGTGAGCCGGGCGGAGTGGACCCTGAAGGATCAGCAGGGCTTCGGCGAGTTCGTGGACTGCCAGGCGGTGCCCGCCCCGCCACCCGACCAGCCGGGGGCGGACCCGCTGTAGGCGCCGCCCTGTCTCGGGTACCCCTGGGGTGGAGCCGGGCCAGCCCGGTCAGGCCGGCTGAGCCAGGAGCTCCGCGGCCGACCGGTCGAGTGCGGCGGTCAGGTCGGCGAGGAGATCCTCCGCGGCCTCGATCCCAACCGACAGCCGGAGCAGGCCGCCGGTGATCCCGGCTGCCTCCTGCTGCTCGGCGGTCATGGAGGCATGGGTCATCGTGGCGGGATGGGCCACCAGTGACTCGACCCCGCCCAGCGACTCCGCCAGGGTGAAGCAGCGGAGGCCCTCCAGGAAGGCCGGAATCGCTGCCTCGCCTCCTTCGAGCTCGAAGCTGATCATGGCTCCGAAGCCGCGCTGCTGGTGGGCCGCCAGGGCGTGGCCGGGATGGTCCGCCAGCCCGGGGTAGTAGACCCGGGCCACGGCAGGGTGGCGGGCCAGCAGCTCCGCCACCTGGGCGGCGTTTTCCAGGTGGTTCCTGATCCGGGCGTGGAGCGTCCGGAGCCCGCGGAGCGTCAGGTAACTGTCGAACGGCGCGCCGGTCACCCCGATGACATTGGCCCACCAGGCCAGTTCCTCCGCCAGGGCGCCGGTCCGGGCCACTACGGCGCCGCCGACCACGTCGCTGTGGCCGTTGAGGTACTTGGTGGTCGAATGGACCACGAGGTCCGCGCCAAGGGCGATCGGCTGCTGCAGGGCGGGGGAGAGGAAAGTGTTGTCCACCACCAGCAGGGCGCCCGTGCTCCCGGCCAGCTCGGCCGCCAGGGCGAGATCGGTGATCCTGAGGAGCGGGTTGCTGGGTGTTTCGACCCACAGCATCCGGGCCGGGGTGGCCAGCGCCTGGCGGAGCTGCCGGGCGTCGCTCTGGTCAACGTAGCTCACGTCGAAGTGGCCTCGCCCGGCGAGGGAATCGAGCAACCGGCGGGTGCCGCCGTAACAGTCGTGCGGCGCCACCAGGCGGTCTCCCGGCTTGAGGAGCTGGAGGACCAGGAGGACCGCCGAGAGGCCGGTGGAGGTCACGACGGCGCCGGCGCCGCCCTCGAGGTCGGCCAGGGCGGCGCCGAGGAGGTCGCGGGTCGGGTTGGCGGTGCGGGTGTAGTCGTAGGGCCGCTTGTCCCGGAAGCCGCGGAACGCGAAGGTGGACGACAGGTGAATCGGGGGGATCACCGCGCCGTGGTGGCCGTCGGTGGCCACGCCGGCGCGGACCGTCCGGGTGTGGGAGTGGTGGCGGGCGTCTGACACTGGGCGCTCTCCTGAGATCGGGTGAACGTGACGTTGGTCGGCTGCCAGCGACGTTCACCCGGGAGCGTTCCCGGATGAAAACACGAAGCCCGGCGGACAAGAGGGCCGCCGGGCGCGTCGCGTTTTAGCATTTGTTTTACGTGGCTGCAATAGGCGGCAAATGACCACGGGACTCATCAGTTGTGCCGCCTACAGTAGCGCGGAGGCCGGTGCCCGTCAAGCCGACGGCGTGGGTGAGATTCGAACTCACGGAACCCTTGCGGGCTCGGCGGTTTTCAAGACCGCTGCCTTAAACCACTCGGCCACCACGCCCCGGGGACGAAGCTACCGGGGGGAGGAACCCCGATCAATGCCGCCCGTGGGAGGCGTCCCCGGGCCGGCGCCGGGGTCGCCGATTCCGGGGGGGCTGGGCGGAACGCGACAGGGCGCTGTGAGGCCGGCCCGGCGGCCACTCCGCCCCTCCGCCGAAGTGCCTGTGGGGGAGCAAGATGCCCGGCCTGCCATGACCGGGACGGGGCCGCCCAGTGGGGCCGGGGAGGGGCGCGGGTCTTGCTTTGAAGGGGTGCCGCCTCCGCCTGGCTCGATGGGCGGGCGGGCTGGAGCCGGGCCGCCCGGGTGGAGGCCGGGGTGGCGGGAATCGCCGGTGGGGCTCGGTGGGGAGATGTGACCCGAGCACGGCTGAGACGCCAAACCGCCGAATTCGTATTATCTTAGGGCCTGCCATCCCGTACCCTTGACTCGACAGGATTTCGGATCGTGACCCAGCCGATCGCCCCGTCGTTCTGCAGCCGCTGCGGCAACTCGGTGAATGCCGGGGCGCATTACTGCGCCGTCTGCGGCAACGACGTCTCGGGCGCCCAGGCCTCGCTGGCCACGGAGCAGATCCGGGTGGAGCCGCCCCGGGCCGGCGGCGACACGATGTGGCAGGAGCAGCAGGAGCTCCTCCGGGAGGCCACACTGGGGGAGTACGAGATCCTGGGCGAACTGGGCCGGGGCGGCATGGCGGCCGTGTACCTGGGCCACGAAATCGCCCTGGACCGCAAGGTCGCCATCAAGGTGATGTCCCCCGCGCTGGTCCACGGCGACGGGATGATCGAGCGCTTCAAGCGGGAGGCGCGCACCGCCGCCTCGCTCAGCCATCCCAACATCATCCCGGTCTACGCCGTCCGCGAGACCGACCACCTGCTGTTCTTCGTGATGAAGTTCATCTCGGGGCGGCCGCTGGACTCGGTGGTCAAGGAGTTGGGCCCCCTGCCGATCCCTATGGTCCAGATGATCCTGCACCAGGTCGGCGGTGGCTTCGGCTACGCCCACCGGCGGGGGATCATCCACCGCGACATCAAGCCGGCCAACATCATGATCGACGATGAAGGCTGGTCGGTCATCACTGACTTCGGCATCGCCAAGGTGTCGCAGGCGGAGGGGCTCACCATGACGGGCATGACGGTGGGCACGCCCACCTACATGAGCCCGGAACAGTGCATGGCCCAGGACGTGACCGGGGCCTCGGACCAGTACTCGCTGGGGGTGGTGGCTTACGAGATGATCACCGGGCGGCCGCCATTCAGCGGCGGCTCCATGATGGCCATCATGTACGGGCACTTCAACGACCCCCCGCCGCCCATCG
>CAZCVG010000152.1:0-6261 GCA_964501735.1 uncultured Gemmatimonadaceae bacterium
TTCTTCGACTTCCTGCCGGTGGACCTCGGCACCATCCGGGGCTTCAAGACCCGCTTCCACCTCTACACCGTGCCGGGGCAGGTCTATTACAACGCCTCGCGCAAGCTGATCCTCAAGGGCGTCGACGGGGTGGTGTTTGTCGCGGACAGCCAGATCGAGCGGATGGAAGCCAACATCGAGGCCATGCAGAACCTGTACGACAACATGGCCCAGCACGGCTACAACCTGGCCACCATTCCCTTCGTGGTGCAGTACAACAAGCGGGACCTGCCCAACGCCGCCACCCTCAAGGAACTCCAGGCCGCCCTCAACCCCGGCTGGCCGGTGGAGGACCCCGCCAAGCAGCGGGTGACCCCCGATCCCTATCACGAGGGCGAGTTCCTCATCGAGCAGGTGGATGGCCAGTGGATCGAGCGTTCCCCCTATTTCGAGGCCGTCGCCATGTCGGGCGAAGGGGTCTTCGATACCCTGAAGGCGGTCTCCAAGCTGGTCCTCAAGGGACTCGGGTCCTGAGCGGGAAAGGCCGGCCATGTCTGGGCGCCCCCCGGTGGGTCCCGCCGCGGGCGCCGCGACGTGGAACCTCCCCAACATCCTCACCCTCGTCCGCATCGGCCTGACCCCGGTCATCGCCCTCCTGCCGTTCATTGACGGCTACTGGCCCAAGCTGATCTGCTTCCTGATCTTCCTGTTCGCCGCCGTCACCGACGTGGTGGACGGGTACCTCGCCCGCAGCCGGAACCTGGTGACCGACCTCGGCAAGCTGCTCGACCCGCTGGCCGACAAGCTGCTGCTCTTCGCCACCATCATCCCGATCTACTGGATCTCCCGCACCCGCCACGACCTCTACGACATCCCGGTGTGGGGCAGCATCCCGCTGTGGGTCTGCATCCTGCTCATCGGGCGGGAGGTGGCCATGACCGGCTTCCGGTGGTGGGCCCAGCGGCGCGGGGTGGTCATTCCCGCGGGCGGGGCCGGCAAGCTCAAGGCCACCCTCCAGAACATCTACATCGGCGCCACGTTCCTCTGGTTCACCTTCCGCGACGCCCGCAAGCCGCTGGGCTGGGAGCACAGCCGCTACGCCGACTACTGGAACGAGTTCCACGGCGGCGTCGTGGCCGTCACCCTCGCCCTGGCCACGGCGCTCACGGTCTATTCCTTCGTGAGCTACATGTATCGCTACCGGGCGATCTTCCGGAGCCGGTAGCGCCATCCCCCGGCGCGCCGCCCCCATGTCCAGCGTCGAACTGCTCACCATCGGCACCGAGCTGCTGCTCGGCGCCACCATTGATACCAACAGCGCGGAGATCGGGCGGGCCCTGGCCGAGATCGGGCTGCCGGTGACCCGGCGCACCTCGGTGACCGACGACCCGGCCGCCATCCGCGAGGCCACGAGGGACGCGCTGGCGCGGGGCAGCATCGTGGTGGCCACCGGCGGCCTCGGTCCCACCGCCGACGACGTGACGAAGAAGGTCGTCGCCGGGCTGTTCGGGATGGAGCTCGAGTTCCACGAGGAGATCTGGCAGGGGCTCATCGAGCGCTTCGCCCGCTTCGGCCGCCGGCCCGCCGAGAGCAACCGCTCCCAGGCCGAGGTGCCGAGGGGCGCCACCGTCCTGCCCAACCGGCGCGGCACCGCGCCGGGGCTCTGGCTCGAGGGGCCCGCCGGGCTGGCCATCCTGCTTCCGGGGGTGCCGTCCGAGATGCGCGGCCTGCTCAAGCACGAGGTCGTGCCCCGGCTGGCCAGCCGGAGCGGAGGGCTGGTGATCCGGTCGCTGATCCTCCGCACCACATCGGTGCCGGAATCCACCCTGGCGGAGCGGATCGGCCCGATCGAGGCGGAGATCGCCCCGATGACGCTGGCCTACCTCCCCTCGTCCACCGGGGTGGACCTCCGCCTAACCGCCTGGGGCCTGCCGGCAGAGCAGGCCGAGGAGCGCCTCATCGCCGCCGCGGCCGAAATCCACGCGCGGGCGGGTGAGTGGATCTATGCCGAGGGAGAGACCGACCTGGCGGAGGTGGTCCTGGCGCGGGCCCGGGAACGCCACTGCCGCATTGTCACCGCCGAGTCATGCACCGGCGGCCTGGTCGGAGCCCGTCTGACCGCGATCCCGGGCAGTTCCGACGTCTATCTCGGCGGGGTGGTGGCGTATGACAACGCCGTGAAGGTCGGCCAGCTGGGTGTAAGTCCCGGGCTGCTCGAGGAACACGGCGCGGTGAGCGAGGCCGTGGCCCGCGCCATGGCATCCGGGATCACCGCCCGCCTGGGCGCGGAAGCGGGTATTGCGGTCACCGGTATAGCCGGGCCGTCCGGTGGCACGCCGGAGAAGCCGGTCGGGCTGGTGTTCATCGCCACCGCGGTCGCTGGCGAGGTCCTCTCCTATCGCCACGTGCTGCCCGGCGGGAGGGAGGAGATCCGGGTCCGCACGGCGCAGCTCGCCCTGTCCTACCTCCTCAGGCACCTGACCGGGAGCACCAGCCCAGCCACCTAGGGTGGATCATCCCGGCGGGAGGGCAGATGCTGCCAATCTGGCCATTCCCCGGGGCATGGCCGTTGCTATTATCTTTGGGCGTCTGTCACGGGAAGAAATCGCAAGTGTTTGACCACAAAGACCTTGGAGATGAGGCGGTAGGCCCGGTCCCGGCCGCCGACGCGATCTCCCAAGCCGACGGTGACGCGCCTGCCTCAAGGGCCGGGCTCCCCATGGAGCCGGAGTCGGAGGCCATCCGGCGCCTGGAGGGGGAGGTCGCGGAACTCAAGGACCGCCACCTCCGTCTGGCGGCGGAATACGACAATTTCCGCAAGCGGGCCGCCAAGGAGCGCATCGAACTCGCCGACCGCTCCCAAGCGGCCCTGGCAGTGCGGTTGCTGGATGTCCTGGACGACCTCGACCGGCTGGCTGCCGAGGGGGCCAACGTGGATGCCACCGAGGTGGTGCAGCAGGCGCTCCCCCTGATCGACAAGAAGCTCCGCAAGGAGCTGGAAGCCGCCGGGCTGGAGCGGATTGACCCGGTGGGCCAGCCGTTCGATCCTGCGCTGCAGGAGGCGGTCGCCGTGCTTCCTCCGCCGGAGCCGTCACGGGATCACACCGTGGCCGCCACCTTCCAGGTGGGCTACCGTTTCAAGGGCGCCCTGATCCGACCCGCCCGGGTCCAGGTCTACACCTCCGAGGGACACGCCTGACCGTGGCGAGGGACTTCTACCAGGTCCTCGGCGTTCCCGACTCCGCCTCAGCGGCGGAGATCAAGAAGGCCTACCGCCGGCTGGCCAAGCAGTACCACCCGGATGCCAATCCGAACAACACTCAGGCGGCGGAGCGCTTCAAGGAGATTTCCGAGGCGCACACGGTGCTCTCCGATGCCGACAAGCGCAAGCAGTACGACCAGATGCGCCGTCTCGGCGCATTCGAGGGCGGCATGCGGCGTGGCCCGGGGGCCGGTGGCCGCCCCGGCCCGGGCACGGGCGCCCCCGGAGGCTTCGAGCAGGGTTTTGACTTCTCGGATATCGGCTCGTTCGGGCTGGGCGACATCTTCTCCTCCATCTTCGGGAAGGGCCGCCGCGAGGCCGGCCCGCCCGAGGCGCTGGAGACGGTGGTGGAGATCCCGTTCCGGGTGGCGGCGCTGGGAGGGAAGGTGCCGGTCCGTCTCCCGATCAACGAGACCTGCGGCACCTGCAAGGGCAGCGGCGCCGCGCCGGGTGCGACCATCTCGGCCTGCAGCGAGTGCAACGGCCGCGGATCGGTGACCTTCGGCCAGGGCGGATTCGCGGTGAGCCGCCCCTGCCCGCGATGCCGCGGGAAGGGCCGGGTGCCCTCGAGCCCGTGCCCGGCGTGCGGCGGCGCCGGCGAGGTCCGGGCCGAGCACGAGGTGCTGATCGCCGTGCCCCCGGGCACCGAGACCGGTACCAAGGTGCGGCTGCGCGGCCAGGGGCAGGCAGGCGGTCCCGGCGAGCCGGTGGGCGACCTGCTGGTCAGCTTTCAGGTCCAGCCGGACCGGTTCTTCCGACGGGACGGGCTCGACGTGATCGGCGAGGTTCCGCTCAACCTGGCCCAGGCGGTGTTCGGCACCAGGCTCCGGGTTCGCACCCTCGACGGCAAGAAGGTGGTGCTGCGGGTGCCCCCGGGCACCCAGCCGGGCCGGAAATTCCGGATCAAGGGCATGGGCATCCCCAAGGGGGACAAGCGGGGCGATCAGCTGGTGCAGGTGCAGGTGAAGATCCCGGAGGAGCTGACGCCCGAGCAGGAGGCCATGCTCAAGCAGTACGCCGACGCCGCCGGAATGGGGTACTGAGGCGGCGCGGCCGCCGGGCGAGGGCTAGCGGGGGATGGGAAACTCGCCGGTCGCCACCCGGGCCGGATCCCGGTGGGCCTCCACCAGCATGCGGTGGGTAGCCAGCTCGGGATCGTCGCCGGTGGGCCGGCGCTGGGTGTAGCGGCCATCGGCGGCCAGTTCCCACGCCTGACGGTTGTCCTGCCACATGAGGTACAGCAGGTCCCGCACCGCCATCCGGTGGGATGGATCCTCCACCGGCACCACCGCCTCGATCCGCCGGTCGAGGTTCCTCGGCATCCAGTCGGCCGACCCGATATACACTTCCTCGTCACCGCCATTCAGGAAATAGAACGCGCGCGAGTGCTCGAGGAACCGCCCCAGGATGCTGATCACCCGGATGCGCTCGCTCACGCCCGGAATCCCGGGCCTGAGGCAGCAGATGCCGCGGACGATCAGGTCAATCTGCACCCCGTCCTGCGAGGCCTCGTAGAGCGCGTGGATGATGGCCGGGTCCACCAGGGCGTTCATCTTGGCCACGATCCGCGCCGGCCCCCCGGCGCGCGCCCGCTCCGCCTCGCGCCGGATCATGGCGATGAACCGCTCCCGCATGCCGCGGGGGGCCACGATGAGCTTGCGGTACTGCGACGGCGCCCCGAAGCCGGTGAGCACGTTGAACAGGTCGGTCAGGTCGGCGCCGAGGTCGGGGTCTGAGGTAAACAGCCCGAAATCGGTGTACAGCCGGGCGTTGCCGGGGTGATAGTTGCCGGTCCCGATGTGGAGGTAGCGCCGCATCGCTTCTCCTTCGCGGCGCACCACCAGCATCACCTTGGCGTGGGTCTTGAGGCCGGCCACGCCGTAGCTCACGTGCACCCCCACGTCCTCCAGCCGCTGGGCCCAGCGAATGTTGTTCTCCTCGTCGAACCGGGCCTTCAGCTCGATCAGCACCGCCACCTGCTTGCCCCGCTCGGCGGCCTGGGCCAGCAGCCGGGCGATGCTGGAGTCGCCCCCGGTGCGGTAGAGCGTGAGCTTGATGGCCACCACGTCGGGGTCATCGGCGGCGGCCTGGATAAAGCGCTCCACCGACGCCGAGAAGCTCTCGTACGGGTGGTGCAGCAGCAGGTCGCCCTCGCGGATCACCTCGAAGATGCTCCGGCCCGGTGCCAGCCGCGGCGGGTTGGCCGGGTGGTGGGGCGGATCCTTGAGCCCGGGCATGTCGATGCCCGCCGCCAGACCGACGAGGTCGGCCGAGTCGAGCAGGCCGGGAACCTCATAGACATCGTCCCGGTCGAGCGGCGCCGCCAGGGCGGCCTGCATGGCGTTGAACTCCGCCAGCAGCACCTCCCGGATGGACTGGGGCAGCCGGGGCGAGATCTCCAGCCGGACCACCGCCCCGAACCGGCGGTTGCGCACCTCTTCCTGGATGGTGCTCAGCAGATCCTCGGCTTCGTCGTGGTCCACCTCGAAGTCGGTGTTCCGGGTGATCCGGAAGGCGTAGCAGCCGAGGATCTCGAGCCCGGGGAAGAGGGACTCGATGTTGGCGTGCACCACCTGCTCCAGCGGCACGAACCGGGCGCCCCCCTCCACCGGCACCCAGCGGGGCAGGATCTTGGGGACCTTGACCCTGGCAAAGCGCTCGTCCCCGTCGGTGCCCCGCAGGTGGACCGCCAGCGAAATGCTGAGGTTGGAGATGTAGGGGAAGGGGTGGGCGGGATCCACCGCCAGCGGCGTCAGGACCGGGAAGACGTTGTCCCGGAAGTACTGGTCCAGCCGCTCGCGCTCGGCCGCGCCCAGGGCCGCCATGTCCAGGAGCGCCACGCCGTGGCGTGCCAGCGCCGGGAGCACGTCGTCGTGCAGGCAGCGGGCATGCTCCTGGACCATCTCCCGAACGGTCGAGGCAATGGCCCGGAGCTGCTGCTCCGGCGTGAGGCCGTCGGGTGAGCGCTCGCTGTATCCCGCGGCCAGCTGGTCCTTCAGGCCCGCCACCCGGATCTGGAA
>CAZCVG010000153.1:0-6238 GCA_964501735.1 uncultured Gemmatimonadaceae bacterium
GGAACCGGATGAAGTTGACCATCACGCGGGAGCAGTTCCAGGAGGGCTTGCAGGCCGTCAGCGCCTCCATCCCCACCAAGACGACTCTCCCGGTGCTCTCGAACGTCCTGCTCGAGGCCACGGGCGATGGACTTCGCCTCTCCGGGACCGATCTCGACATCGCGGTGAGCACCAGCGTCCCCGCGTCGGTGGACCAGGAGGGCGCCATCACCCTCCCGGCCAGGAAACTCTCGGACATCGTCAAGGAGCTGCCCAGTGCGGCCATCCGGCTCACCAGCTCGGGCGAGCAGCGCGCCACCATCGAGTGCGGGCGGGCCAAGTTCAAGCTGCTGGGCCTGCCCCGGGAGGAGTTCCCCGCCTTCCCGGCGGTCAAGTTCGAGGGCGGCTGGCGCTCCCGCGCCGGGGACGTCCAGAAGCTGGTGTCGCACGTGGCCTTCGCCGCCAGCACCGAGGAGAGCCGCCCCATCCTCAACGGTGTGCTCTGGGAACTCCGGCCCGAGAAGATGCGCATGGTGGCCACCAACGGGCACCGGCTGGCCCGGATGGACGTGCCGGTCACCGCCGGCATCGGCAAGGGCCAGGCGGACCTGATCATCCCGCCCAAGGCGCTGGAGCAGATCCGCCGCCTGTTCCAGGACGGGGACGAACTGGACATCGCCCGGAGCGATAACCACCTCGGCTTCAAGTCGGCCACCACCCAGGTCTTCACCCGGCTCATCGAGGGGCCGTACCCCAACTACGAGCAGGTCATCCCCCGGGAGAACGACAAGACCATGACGGCGGACCGGGCCACCCTGGCCGCCTCGCTCCGGCGCATGAGCATCGTGGCCAGCGACCAGACCCACCGCATCCGGATGGGGATCAGCAACGCCTCCTGCAAGCTCTCGGTGCAGACGCCCGACCTCGGCGAGGCCCAGGAGGAGTTTGCCGTCAACTACGAGGGCGACACCCTCGAGATCGGCTTCAACGCCGCCTACCTGCTCGAGATCCTCAAGTACATGCCCACCGACGAGGTGCGCATGACCTTCAAGGGCCCCGAGCGCGCCGCCACCATCGAGCCGGTGGGCTGGAACGATCCCGCGGCCTACCTCACGCTGGTCATGCCGCTGAGGCTGGTGGACTAGGCGGTTGGACGGTTAGGCGGTTGGGCGGTTGCTTTGGGTCCACGGTGGGATCCCGGGTACCAGATTCGGCCCGCCGCTCACCAACCGCCCAACCGCCCAACCGCCCAACTGCCTAACCGCCCAACCGCCCCCATGCCCCCCCGTCCCCGCAAGCCCATTCACGTCATCGGCGTCCCCATGGACCTCGGGGCCGGGCGGCGGGGCGTGGATATGGGCCCGTCGGCGCTCCGCATCGCCGGGCTGCAGTCGCGGCTGGAGGAGCTGGGCCACCAGGTGGTGGACGAGGGCGACCTCGATATCCGCAACGTCGAGCAGCTGAAGATCGGGGACCCGCGAGCGCGCTACCTCGCCGAGATCGTCCAGGCCGGGCGGCTGGTGGCCGACAAGGTGCATCGGGTGCTCAAGCGGGGCCGCTTTCCGCTGGTGCTCGGCGGGGACCACTCGATCGCCGCCGGCACCGTGTCAGGCGTGGTGGCCTTCGCCCGGGAACGCCGCCGCAAGGTCGGCGTGGTCTGGGTGGACGCGCACAGCGACATCAACACTCCTGCCACCTCCCCCTCCGGCAACGTCCACGGCATGCCCCTCGCCGCCCTCCTGGGCCTCGGTCCGGGCGCGCTGGGCGGGATCGGCGGCGCCGGGCCCAAGCTCGACCCGGCCAACGTGGCCCTGGTGGGCATCCGCAGCGTGGACGAGGGGGAGCGCAGCCACCTGCGCCGGCTGGGGGTCCACGTCTACACCATGGCGGACATTGACCGCCACGGCATCCACATCGTCATGGAGAAGGCGGTCGCCAGCGTGTCCCGTGAGGCGGACCTGGTGCACGTGAGCTTCGACCTCGATTCCGTGGATCCCAGCCTGGCCCCGGGCGTCGGCACGCCCGTGAAGGGCGGCCTGGACTACCGCGAGGCCCACCTGGTCATGGAATCGCTGTCGGCCTCGGGAGTCATGGCGTCGCTGGAGATGGTGGAGATCAACCCCATCCTCGACGACCGCAACCGCTCGGCGGAGTTTGCCGTGGAGCTGATCGAGTCGGCCTTCGGCAAGCGGATCCTCTGAATCCATGACCCGGGTGGCCTTCCACCGCCGCACAGTGGCCCCGGGGCGATTGCTGGTCGCGGCCGTCGGGTGCCTGCTGGGCGGCGGCGTGCTGGTCGCATTCCAGGTCTCGGGGCTGGGCTGGGTGCTGCTGCTCGTGGGCGCAGGCCTGGCGCTGCTGGGCACCGGCCAGGGGGGACGGCCCAAGGAGGTCCTCATCCTGGACGACCGCGGTGTCACCGACGCCCTCACGGGATACGGCACCATCCCCTGGGACCAGATTCTCCGCGCCCAGGCCCTGCAGCTGGGTCACTTCTGGGTGGTCGGGCTCGAGGTCCGGGATCCGGAGGAGTGGATCGCCCGGGCCACGCCGGCCGTCGCGGCCCTGCGGCGGCTGGACCCGGAGCACGGCCTCCCACCCGTCCTTCTCATGGCCAACAAGCTCAATCAGGGCGCCGACGAGATCGCCCGGCTGGTCAACACCCGCGCCCGGGGCGCCACCGCCGGCACCGGCTGACGGCGCCGGGGCGGCTTCCGGCGTTGAGAAATGCGGGAGCGAGCCGGGCCGCCCGGTCGCTGGTGGGCTCTGGAGCGGGGATAAGTGGCGGCCCACGGCGCGAGGATGAACGGCAGGAGCAAGCCCGGCCCGCACTTCCGAGGGGTGCGCCGAGGAGCGGTGAGAGCGGCGGGAGGGCCTACGGCGCCGGCCCCGCCCCGGGCGCAGTGTCTGTCAACGGGCCCAGGCCCGCCTCGCTGTCAGGCGGCTCGGCGAATGGCGCCGGCAGGGAGTCGGCCGGCGCCGGGACCGAATCCCCCGGCAGCGCCAGGGAATCAGCTCCAACCTCCGCGCTGTCGGCCGGAGCCGGCGGACCCGCCTCGGTTTCGAGCTTCGGCACCTCCACCGCCTCGCCCCGCATGCGCCGCAGGATCAGGTTCTGCCGCCAGCGCATCCGTCCCGGTCTCCGCTCGGGGTTGGAGCTGAGGGGAAAGGGCAGCGTCCCGGCCAGGGCCGCGGCCTGCTCCGTGGAGAGCCGCGCGGCACTCCGGCCGAAATAGGCCTGGCTGGCCGCCTCGGCGCCCCAGATCCCGTCTCCCAGCTCCACGATGTTCAGGTAGAGTTCCATGATGCGCCGCTTGTCCAGGGCCCACTCGAGTCGCCAGGCGATCACCGCCTCCTTCACCTTGCGGAGCGGGTTGCGGGAGGGGGAGAGGTACAGGTTCTTGGCCAGCTGCTGGGTGATGGTGCTCGCCCCGCGCAGCTTGTCCCGCTGGCCCCAGGCCCTGGGCAGCACGGCCAGGAGGGCCGAGCGGTCTCGGGAATCGCCCAGGTCCAGCGTCTGGCGGCGGTACCCGAGGGCATGGGCCAGGGAGAGGTAGTCAATCCCGCCATGCCGGTAGAAGTTGGCATCCTCCCCGATGATCACCGCCTCCACGAGCGCCGGCGCGATGGAATCGAGCGGCACCGGCCGGTACTGCACCGTGCCGGTGTCGGGCGGCTTCCGCATCGCCATGAACGCGGTTTCTCGCGGCCAGTGGGTGCGATACCACAGTGGCGGTGGCCATACCGCCACCAGCCAGAGGACGAACCCGCCGGCGAGGAAGCCCAGGAGAGCGAGCACCCGCCGCATGGGGGAAGGGGGCTACGGGAGGAGCGTGGCCCGGAGGAACGACACCTGGTGCACCGGGACAGCCTGGCCGATCGCGGGGAGGTCCACCACCAGGTCGGTGACCCGGACTCCGGTGACGGCCGCCACCCGGCCGTCGAGTCCCAGCACCACGTCCAGGGTGTCGGCCCCGGTGGCGCGGACGGCGATGGTCTGCCCGAACTGGGTGCCCGTGCCGCTGGCGCTGCGGTCGCGGAAAACGGTGAGGCCAAGGGAGCCCCGAGGCCCGGCCAGCGCGGCCGCGTTCACCCGCACCGCCGCCTGCTCGGTGGCCTCGAACGCGCTGACCCGGGTCGGAAAGGCGGCGGAGTCGGACCAGGCGAGGCCGGGGCGCGCACCACCCAGAGGCAGCGGCGGGAACAGCAGCACCAGCTGGTCCCGGATCTGGTCTCCGCGGAGCGAGGCAGGTCCCCCGGTGAGCTGGCTGATCCGCCCGCCAGGCGTCCGGAAGAACGTCCAGCGCGCCTGCTGGGCGCTGTCCACCTGGGCAAAGGGGAGCGGGAAATCCCGGTCCGGGACGAGGGAGTCGACCGTGGCGCTGAACCGCGTACCGCTGTCGGTGGCCGTCCAGGTGAGGGTGGCGTATGCGGTTCCGGCACTCATCTGCAGCTGTGACTCGCCGCTCGGCATGGTCACCGCGATCGAGTCGCGCCGCTCCAGGGCATATCGGGTTACCCCGGTCCCGCTGGCAGGATAGCGGATGACCACCTCCGCCGGCCCGTCGGTGCGGCCCGGGTCAATGTTCGGCCGCTGGACCGGGCCGGGGCCCGGCGAGGGGGCGGGCGCCGGGGGAGAGCCTCCCCCGGCACAGGCCGCACCGAGCAGCAGTCCGGCCCAGCGCCAGGCGGCCGGCATCGTTACGGGAGCAGGCTGGAGGAGCCCTCGAGCTTTACCGTCACCGGGATCGGCTCCGGCAGCTGGGCGACGGTGATCGCCAGGTCCTGCATGGACGTGAACGTGCTGCCGAGCAGGACGCCGTCGCCGCGCACGTAGAACTGGCTCGAACCGGTGGCGGTGCCGTCGATCGTGATCGAACCCTGGGGAGTCTCCTGCTGCCCCGACACCGACGCGCTGGACGCCCCCGCCAGCCGGATGACCTTGGCCCCCTGGTAGTCCTCAGCCGCCGTCTGGAAGTTGGTGACCGTCCGGATGGCCAGGCCGGCGTTGTCGGCGTCGGTGGTGTCCGTCCACGCCTGCCCGGCTCCCGTACCCGGCTTCATCGGAGGGAAGATCTGCTGCAGGCCGCTCTCCACCACCTGCGACATGGACGCCTCACCCTGGACCTCCAGGCCTGTCAGGCGGCCGTTGGCCTTCACGAACCCGTGCCAGGTGGTGCCGGCCAGGCCCTTCGCCGCGTCGGCGCTCAGCGGGGATCCCGCCCCCGCGATGACCGAGTCCAGCACGATGATCGCGACCTTGCCGTCGGCGCTGTCCCGGGTGTCCACCGAGACATAGCTGGTGTTCTGGAACTCCTGGGTCTGCAGCCCCTGGCCCACGACCGTGAGGTCCTGGGTGACTACCGTCTTGACCTCGAGCTTGTAGTGGCGGGGAGCGGCCGGCGCGGACCAGGTCCACGCCACGAGGGCGCTCAGGCACAGGGCCGGGGCAACCCAGGGACGAACCGTCATGCGATCCTCTTTCGGTACTGGATAGGGAGAATTCAGGAGGGCGAGGCCTGAAGGTCCGTCTTGGTCTTCCCGAACACCGCGACCAGTTCCACTTCGTCGCTGGTGACCTTGAGCAGCTTCCACCCGCGCTTGCGCATGTCCTGGCGCCAGGTGATCAGCCGCTCCCAGTCTCGCGCGCTGGTCCGGAACACCCGCAGCTCGGCCACCTGTTCCCAGGCTTCCGGGTATGGCTTGTTGCGATCCTGCGGGCTGGTTGAACGCGACATCGGGCTTCCTGCCGTCAATGTCTCCCAAAGCTAGTCCGGGGACCGGAACTCCGGGAGGGTGGAGTGACTCACCCCCGGTCAGGGTGCCAGGGAGATCCCTGGACCCCGGCCGGGGGTGAGTTGCAGGTCGGACCGTAAGCCGAGTTCTGTTTGCCGAGCCAGGGCAGGCCCTGACCCTGCAGATGATCATCTGTCTGGGACGGCCGTCGCCGGCCGCCTCGAGCAGCCTACCCGCGGTTGATAACGGAGTGGGACACCCCTCACCGCCTATTTGGCCTTGCTCCCACTGGGGGTTACCGTGCCATCGCTGTTACCAGCGATGCGGTGGGCTCTTACCCCACCGTTTCACCCTTGCCGCAGGCTTGCGCCCGTGGCGGTCTGTTCTCTGTGGCCCTGTCCGTCGCCTTCCGGCGCCCAGGTGTTACCTGGCAGTGTACCCGATGGAGCTCGGACTTTCCTCGGACCGGTTGCCCGGCCCGCGATCATCACGTCCAGCCTGCACCCGGAATCTAGGGGGTCGG
>CAZCVG010000154.1:0-6213 GCA_964501735.1 uncultured Gemmatimonadaceae bacterium
AGTACCCGGCGTCCCGGGCCTGGCGGAAGGGCTGGAGCGTCACCCGGCCCCGCACCTGCCGGCCCACGGCCGCCGCGTCCCGGGGGCCCCAGTAGTTGCCCCCGGCGTCCAGCTCCACCGCGTCAATCAGCCAGCGCTCGGCCGAGAGGAACACGTTGCCGGACAGCTCGGCGTCGGCGCCGGCGCTGTCCACGATCAGGGCGTCGCCGACCCCGTCCAGGAGGTTGCCCCGCAGCCTGACCCGGGTGGTCCGCTCCAGCACGATGCCGCGGTCCACCTTGGCGATGGTGTTGTCGTCCACCCGGTAGAGGGTCGAGGCCTCCCCGTCGGGATCGCGTACGAAGAGGTGGATCCCGGTGGCGCCCCCGATGATGACGTTCTCCGCCAGCTCGCTCTCGCCCCCGTGCTCGATGGCGATGGCCGCGACCTTGCTGCCGAGGATGATGTTGCCCCGCACCACCGTCCCGCGCGAGTAACCCAGCCAGAAACCGTAGCCGGCGCTGTCGGCGTGATTCTCCAGGAACACGTTCCAGGCGCTGAAGGTGGCCTCGAAGGCGTTGTGCCAGGCATGGGAAGCGTCGTTGCGGTACACCAGGTTGCCGATGGACGGCGCCACCAGCGGCCGGTGGCCGCTCAGGAAGAAGCCGTCGCCCGACCAGGTGAGGTTGTTGTCGGTGATGACGTTGGAGTCGCTCTGCTCGCGGAGCAGCAGGGCGGCGCTGTCGCAGCCCCGCTGGTAGTGGGGGCTCTCGCAGCGCACGCTGTAGGAGGCATTGTTCCGGACGATGGTGTTGCGCGAGGACTTCCAGAGGTGGATGCCCCAGCCGGAGTTGCGGGAGACGTCGTTGTCCGCCAGCCACGCGTCCCGGCTTTCGAACAGCCCGATGCCGTTCTGGCTGCCGCGGGCGATGACCCCGCTCACCTGGGCCCCGGTGGTGCGCCGCAGATAGAGGCCGCCTCCATAGGTCTCGAAGGTGTCGGGCCGGAAGATGTCGAGCCAGTCGGCCTCGTCGAAGCGCTCCGGGGTGCTCTGCAGTTGCTGGTTCCGGGAGCCGGAGAGGTCAATGCCGATGATCCGGTGGCCCTTCCCGCCCTCGAGCAGGATGCCGTAGCGGAAGCCCCGGATGCGCCCGCCCCGGATGTAGATGCTGTCCGCGCCCCGGCTGGTGATCCCCATGCCGACGAACCGGCTGGGGACCGAGTCCCCGCTCTCCAGGGTTACCCCCGTCAGGTCCACCCGGGTGCCCGAGCCGGTCACCACGATGATGCCGCGCTCGGACCGGTCCATGATCCGGTAGCGGCCAGGGCAGATCTTCACGTCGCCGCTCACGGTGGTGCCGGCCCGGTCCAGCCGCAGGCAGGCGGCCTGCGCCGCCGCGGGGGAGTCGCCCGCCGCCGCCGCCACTATCCCCAGGAACATCGCCAGCGCGTGTGTCATGGCCGGACCGGTATGCCGTGGTTGCGCAGGAATGCCCGGGCCTCGGGCAGCGAGCATCCCTGGTCGTGAAAGATCGAGGCCGCCAGCACCCCGTGGGCGCCGGCGCCGAAAGCCTCCGCCAGGTGGGCCAGCGACCCGGCGCCGCCCGAGGCGATCACCGGAATCCGTACCCGGGCCGAGACCGCCCTCAGGAGGTCGAGGTCATAGCCCGTGCGGGTGCCGTCGCGGTCCATGGACGTGAGCAGGATCTCGCCGGCGCCGAGCTGCTCCAGCTCGGCGATCCACTCGACCCCGCTCAGCGCGGTGGCCTCCCGGCCCCCGGTCACGTACACCGTCCAGGCCGGCGTGGTCCCGCCCGCCGGGGTGTCGCGGCGGACGTCCACCGCGGCGACGACGCACTGGGACCCGAAGCTGCCGGCCAGCCGCCCGACCAGGGCCGGGTCGCGGACGGCGGCGGTGTTCACGGCGACCTTGTCCGCGCCGGCCCGGAGCGCCACGCCGGCATCCTCCACCGAGCGGATCCCGCCACCCACGGTGAACGGGATGAAGATGGCGTCCGACACGCGCGAGACCATCTCCAGCGTGGTGTCGTGCCCCTCGTGGCTGGCCGTGATGTCCAGGAACACCAGCTCGTCGGCCCCCTCGGCATCATAGCGCCGCGCCTGCTCCACCGGGTCCCCCGCGTCGCGGAGCGACTGGAAGTGGACCCCCTTCACGACGCGCCCGCGGGCCACGTCGAGGCAGGGAATGATGCGGCGAGCAAGCATGGCAGACCGGGGTGGGGGTGGCTGGCTCGGCGCTACCGCGACATTGGGTCGGCCACCCGGAGCACATCCTCCAGCGGCCCCGCGTCCCCGTGGGCCAGCAGGACCTGGATATCCTCCAGCGCCCGCCGTTCGCGAGGCCAGGCCAGCCGGCCCTGGGCGGCCGGCAGCGACAGCCACTCGCAGCGGTCGTGCTCGGCACTCAGCCGCGGCTCACCGTTCACCCAGGCCGCGAAGACCGGGATGAAGCCGATCTCGTCGGCACCGTGGCGGTAGAATGACTCGGTCCGGCTCAGGTTGTAGAGCCGGTCGGGGCGCAACCCGGTCTCCTCCGACAGCTCACGCATCGCCGCGGCCGCCGGGGTCTCGTCCCCCTCGATGCTGCCGTGCACGACTTCCCAGGCGCCGGGACAGCGGCCGCCGGCGGCCCGCCTGAGAACCAGCGTCTCCAGCCCCGCCGGACCGCGCCTGAGCGGGTACACGTCCACGAACGCCACCCGGAAGCTGGTCACGGCCGCCACCCGGCGAAGCCAGCCAGCAGGGCGATCCCGTCCTGCTGCGACTTCTCGGGATGGAACTGGGCGCCGAGGATGTTGTCCTGGCCCACCAGCGTGGGGAAGGGCCCGTCGTAGTCGGCGGTGGCCAGCGCGGCCCCGGGCGGGAGTTCCGCGGGGTGGAAGCTGTGGACGTGGTAGAAAAACCGCATCGCCCCGCCGAACAGCCCGGCCAGCACCGGGTGTCGTTCCCCGGCCGGGGTGAGGGTCACCCCCGACCACCCGACGTGCGGCACCGGCAGCCCGGTGCGGAAGCGGCGGACCTCGCCCGGGAGGATGCCCAGGCCGGCCGCGCCGGGGGCCTCCTCGCTCCGGGCGAAGAAGAGCTGCATGCCGAGGCAGATCCCCATCACCGGGCGGCCGGCAGCGGCCACGGCCCGCACCGCGTCGCCCAGGCCCGAGGTGGCGAGGTTTCTCGCCGCCTGGCCGTAGTTGCCGACGCCGGGCACCAGCAGGTGGTCCGCCGAGCTGACCACGGCCGGGTCGGCGGAGAGCGTCGCCGGGTGGCCGCCGGCCGCCAGGGCGCGCACCACGCTCCGGAGGTTGTTGACCCCGTAGTCCACCACCACGATCACAGCACGCCCTTGGTGGACGGCACCCCGACGACCCGGGGATCGAGCCGGGTGGCCTGCTCCAGCGCCCGGGCGAAGGCCTTGAAGGTGGCCTCGACGATGTGATGGGGATTCTCGCCGCGGACCAGGTCGAGGTGGACGGTGAGCCCGGCATTGAGCACCACGGCGCGGAAGAACTCCGGCGTCAGCAGGACGTCGTAGTCCCCCAGCATCTGCCACTTGGCGAACTCCACGTGATAGCTGAGGAACGGGCGGCCGGAGACATCCACCACGGCCCGCACCAGGGCCTCATCCAGTGGCACCAGGGCGTCGGCGTAGCGCCGGATGCCGGCCCGGTCTCCCAGGGCCTGGGCCAGCGCCTGTCCCAAGACGATGCCCACGTCCTCCACGGTGTGGTGCCCGTCCACGTTCAGGTCCCCGGCGCATTCCACCTCAAGGTCCAGCAGCCCGTGGCGGGCCAGGGCCTCGAGCATGTGGTCGAAGAAGCCGATCCCGGTGCGGACGGTGGCGCGGCCCGAGCCGTCCAGGCTGAGGGCCAGGCGGATCCGGGTCTCCCGGGTGTTGCGGGAGAGTTCTGCGGTGCGGGTCATGCCCGGAAGCTAAGCGGAGAGGAGGCGACGGGCGACCGGGCGGCGAGGGGACCGGGCGCTCACCGCCCGGCCAGTGCCCGCTCCCCCTTCCGCACCTCTTCGATGGCGTGCGCAAGGATGCGCGCCGCCTCCTGCGGGGCGTGGAACCCCATCGAGTTCTCGGCCTCGACGAAATCCACCAGGAACTGCGCCCGGCGCTGGAATGGGAGGGCGGCACGGAAGGCGGGGGCCATGCTGTCGGCCCGGCGGGCGGCTTCGAGGTCGCCGACGAACTGCAGCAGGGCGTCGAGGGCCAGGTTCCGCAGCTCATAGGTACGGCCCTGGATGGTCTCCACGCGGGCCCGCAGCTCGGCCTCGTCGGCCTTGTGGCAGGTCTGGCACGCCCGATTGATGTTGAGCAGCGGGCTCCGGACGTGGTGATCCGAGATCTTGAGAGCGCCCTCGCGCTGGTAGGGCATGTGACAGTCCGCGCAGGCCACCCCGGCCCGGGCGTGGGTCCCCTGGTTGTACATCTCGAACTCCGGGTGCTGGGCCTTGAGCACCGGCGCCCCGGTGGCGGCGTGGGTCCAGTCCTTGTGGCCGTTGTCGGCGTAATAGGCCAGGATCGAATCCACCAGCAGGCCCCGCGTCCAGGGGTAGGTGAGCCGCTTTTCCGGGCCCTGGAAGTAGTACTCCACGTGGCACTGGCCGCAGACGTAGGTGCGCATTTCCTGGCGAGTGGCCATGGTGTTGGGATCGAATCCGGGAATCCCCTGCGCGGCCTTGGCGGCGCGAATGCCGACCAGGAACGCCGGCCGGGTCACCCGAAGCTGCATGCTCGCGGGCTCGTGGCAGTCCACGCAGCTCACCGGGTGGCTGACCTCCGGACGTGCCTGGGCGTACGGGCGGTGGTTCAGCGAGTCGAACCCCGCCATGATGTCCCCGGAGCCCAGCCGCACGTAGGCGGCATAGGTCGAGGCATGACAGTTGATGCACGTACCGGGCTGCGCGGCCACCACCTGGCGCTCGGTGTAGACCTGGTCCTCCAGCATGTAGGCGTGGCCCCGCTCCTCCCGAAAATCCTTGGCGAACGCGTAGCCGGCCCACATGCGCATGAGCCGCGGATCCTCCTCCAGCCGGGACTGCGCTACCACGGCGCGGGGGTCCCGGTCGGTCGGCGCCCTCGGGACGGCCTCGCTGCCACCGAAGCGGGTGCGGAGCTGGTCTACCGTGCGGAGATACCCGTCATACTGCAGCGGGAAGTTCTTGCCCCAGACCGCCGGGTCGGTGGTGGTGTCGGTCAGTTCCACCACCCGGTAGAACGGGTTCCGGGCTTCCTGCTTCCGCTGGAAGATGCTGGTGAGCAGTGCGGCGCCGGCCACCGCGCCGACGGCCGCCACGAGGCTGGCGAGGACCAGGGGCCGGACCGCGCCGCGGGTGGAGCGAAGGGTCAAGCGAGGCATGGATGGTCTCCTGCGCACTCAGCGCACCCAGTGCCCGACATCGGCATGGCAGCGCAGGCACGGGGTGCGGGGGTCGTGGTCGCCGGCCCGGGTGAGCGGGTCCATGGTGGAGGTGATGTCACCGTGGCAGCTGCGACAGGCACCCTCGGTGATGGCCCGGTTGGCCTGATTGATCCGGATGACATCGGGATACTGGCCGCTGGTGAAGCGCACCGAGTGCCAGAATCCGTTGCGGGCCTTGGTCAGGTATTTCCCAACGAAATCATGCGGCGCGTGGCAGTCGTTGCATCCCGCCACGGCCCGGTGACTGCCCTTGGTCCAGGCCGCGTAGTGAATGCTCATCGCGTGGCAGTTGGCGCAAGCGGCGGGGTCGCTGCCGAGATACGAGGCACCGCGCCCATAGTAGAACGTGAACGCGCCGACCCCCGCGGCCACCCCGATCAGGCAGGCGGCCACCAGCGCGCTCCTGGAGCTGCCACTCACGCGAGGATGCCCCGGAGCGCGTGCACCACCGCAGCATTGTCCTCGGCGGTGCCCACGGTCACCCGGAGGCACTGGCTCAGGCCCGCGCCCCGGGACACGTCCCGGATGAGGATCTGGTGCTCGTCAATGAGCCGCCGGAACACCAGGTCGGCCGGCATCACGGTGAACCGGAGCAGCACGAAGTTGGCGGCGCTGGGGAAGACCTCGACCCCGGGCAGCGCCCCCAGCCGCGCCGCCAGCCGTTCCCGTTCGGCGACAATCTCGCGCACCCGCAGGGCAAAGCGCTCCGGCTGGCCCAGGGCGACCTCCGCCGCCGCCAGGGTGATGGCGTTGACGTTGTACGGCAGCTTGGCCTTGGCGACCTCCCGGG
>CAZCVG010000155.1:0-6194 GCA_964501735.1 uncultured Gemmatimonadaceae bacterium
GGCCGGGAAGCGGATGGTGCTGGCGCCCATCTCCTGCTGCAGGAAGCGGACGAGCCTCTCGGCCTGGTCGGTCCTGGCCTTGTACTCGATGCCGGCGTAGATGTCCTCGGTGTTCTCCCGGTAGATGATCATGTCCACCAGTTCCGGCTGCTTCACCGGGCTGGGCACGCCGGTGAACCAGCGCACCGGGCGGACGCAGGCGTAGAGGTCGAGCTTCTGGCGCAGGGCCACGTTGAGGGAGCGGAACCCGCCGCCTACCGGCGTGGTGAGCGGGCCCTTGATGGCCACCAGGTGGTGCCCGATGGCCCGGAGGGTGTCCTCCGGCAGCCAGCTGTCGAGCCGGTCCCGGCTCTTCTCGCCGGCCAGCACCTCGAACCAGACGATCTCCCGCTTGCCGCCGTAGGCCTTCTTCACCGCCCCGTCGAACACGTGCTGGGACGCCTTCCAGATGTCCGGGCCGGTGCCGTCTCCCTCGATGAACGGGATGATCGGGCGGGCGGGGACCTGCAGCTTGCCGCCTGCCATGGCGATCGTCTCCCCGCGGGCCGGGGGAACGAGGGAATCGTACTGGGGTGCGGGCGCTGGCATGGGCGAGTGGGGGGGTGATATTGTGGACCGGCACACGAGCGGCCTCCATCCAATATATCATGCCCGAGCACACTGATCCCGGCGATCGTCATCGCAATTCCGCCGCGCCCGCCGGCGTGGCGGACGCCGCCTCCATGATGCTCGGCGTGTTCGACGCCCATCAGGCGCAGTTCCGGCTGGTCACCCGGCGGGCCGAGGCCCGGTTCGTCCAGCGCGACTGGCAGGGCGGGCAGCTGGATGCCGCCGAGCGGCTGACGCTGTACCGGCAGTTCGTGGGCTGGTGCGTGCAGGACCTGCGGCGGACCCACGGGACGGTGGCCGGTGACGCGGCGTTCTGGAGCGGGCTGCGCGAGGCCTACCGCGCCCTGGCCGCTCCCCGGCCCGATGCCGAGCTCGCCCTCACGTTCTTCAACTCGATTGTGAGGCAGTCGGTGCTCCGCACCGCGCCCGGCGCCGCCGCCTACTTCGGGGATGGCGACTTCGCGGCCCTGCCCCGGCCGGCCCCCAGCCTCGGGCTCCGGCGCTACACCGGCCTGGGGCTCGAGGCCCTGTTCCGGCAGCTGCTCGGGGACCTGCCCTTCGCCGCCGAATACCCCGGCCGGGACCGCGACGCCGCCCTCCTGGCCGTACAGGTCGCCGAGGAGCTGGCCCGGCTGCCGGCGGGGCCGGCCCTCGAGGCCATCGAGCTCTTCCCCGCCCCGTTCTACCGCAACAAGGGCGCCTACCTGGTGGGCCGCGTGGTGGCGGGCCGGGTGGCCATGCCGCTGGTGCTGCCGCTGGTCCACGACCAGGATGGCATCCGGGTGGATGCGCTGCTCACCACCTCGGATGAGGTGAGCGTGGTGTTCTCCTTCACCCGTTCCTACTTCCACGTGGAGGTGGAGTGCCCCCGGGCCCTGGTGGAGTTCCTCCGCGCCCTCATGCCGCGAAAGCCGGTGGACGAGCTGTACACCTCCCTGGGCTACCACAAGCACGGCAAGACCGAGCTGGTGCGGGCCCTGGTGCGCCACATGCGCCACCACGATGCCCGGTTCGAGACCGCCGAGGGCGACAAGGGGCTGGTCATGGTGGTCTTCGCGCTGCCGTCGCTCAACGTGGTGTTCAAGCTGATCCGCGACCGCTTCGGCCCACCCAAGCAGACCACCCGGCGCCAGGTCATGGAGAAGTACCACCTGGTCTTCGTCCGTGACCGCGTGGGCCGGCTGGCCGACGCCCAGGAGTTCGAGGGCCTGGAGTTCGCCCGCGACCGCTTCGGGCCCGGGGTGCTGGAGGAGGTGCTGGCGGAGTGCGGCGGCACGGTCCGGGTGGAGGGCGACCGGGTGATCTTCCGGCACCTGTACACCGAGCGGATGGTCACCCCGCTCAACCTCTATCTCCGCCAGGTGAACGAGGCCCGCGCCGTGGATGCGGTGCTGGACTACGGCCAGGCCATCAAGGACCTGGCCGCGGCCAACATCTTCACCGGCGACATGCTGCTCAAGAACTTCGGCGTCACCCGGCACGGCCGGGTGATCTTCTACGACTACGACGAGCTCTGCCTGCTCACCGAGTGCAACTTCCGCAGCATCCCCGCCGCCCGCCACGACGAGGACGAGTACGCGGCCGAACCGTGGTTCTCCGTGGGCGAGCACGACATCTTCCCTGAGGAGTTCCGCGCCTTCCTGACCCTGCCCGGGGTGGCGGGCCAGGCGTTTCTCAAGGCCCACGGCGACCTGCTCACGGTGGACTTCTGGCGCCGGATGCAGGAGCTGGCCCGCAAGGGAGAGGTGGTGGACATCTTCCCCTACCGGCCCAGCCGCCGGCTCCGGCCCCGCGCCTGACCTCGCCGGCCAGCCTACAGCCGGGCGGCCGGCCCCGTTAGCTTCTCGGCCTCCTTTCCCCGGCGAGCTTCGTGACCATCGTCTCGGTGTCCGGCGTGACCATCCAGTACGGCGCCAGCGTCCTGCTCCGGGACGTGACGTTTGCCGTGGCGGCGGGAGAGCGCTGGGGCGTCATCGGCCGCAACGGCAGCGGCAAGACCTCGCTCTTCCGGGTGATCACCGGGGACCACGTGCCCGAGCAGGGCGGGGTGAGCCGGATTCCCGGCCTCCGGGTGGCGCTGCTGGACCAGCACCGCGACTTCGGCGGCGCCGGGACCATCTGGGAGGCGGCCGCGTCGCCCTTCAGCGAGCTGCTGGAGCTGGAGCGCTCGCTCGAGCTGCAGGGCCACGCCCTCGGCGCCGCCGGCGACCGCGCCACGCCGGCCCAGCTGGCGAAGTACGACCGGGACCTCGAGCGCTTCAGCCGGGAGGGCGGCTACGAGATTCGGGCCCGGGTCTCGGCGGTGCTCCACGGGCTCGGCTTCGACCCCGACCAGGCCCATCTCCAGCCCCTCGCCACCCTGAGCGGGGGCGAACGCGGGCGGCTCGGGCTGGCCTGCCAGCTGGTGGCCCCGGCCGACCTGCTGCTCCTCGACGAACCGACCAACCACCTCGACCTCGACACCACCGCCTGGCTCACCGCCCACCTGCGCGGGCTCGACGCCGCGATGCTGCTGGTGAGCCACGACCGCGCCTTCCTCGACGCCGTGGCCGACCGGGTGCTGCACCTCGAAGCGGGCACCGCCTTCAGCTACACCGGTGGCTACTCGGCGTTCGTGACCCAGCGGGCCGAGCGGCGGCTGTCGCAGGAACGGGCGTACGGCAAGCAGGCGAAGATGATCGCGGAGCAGGAGGACTTCATCCGCCGCAACATCGCCGGGCAGAAGACCAAGCAGGCCAAGGGCCGGCGGCGGCTCCTGTCGCGGCTGCCCCGGCTCTCGCCCCCGCCCGGCGAGGACGGCGCCATGGCGGTCCGGTTCCGCACGGTGGCCCGGAGCGGGGATCAGGTGCTGGTGGCCGAGGACCTCCGCGTGGTGGTCGAGGACCGGGTCCTGCTCGACCGCTTCAAGGGGGTGGTGCGCCGGGGCGACGTGATCGGCCTGGTCGGCCCCAACGGGACCGGGAAGAGCACCCTGCTGGCCACCATGCTGGGCGAGCGGCCGCCGGCCGCCGGCCGCACCCGGATCGGCGACGCCACCACGGTGGCTGTCTACCGCCAGGACCTGGGCCAGGTGCCCAAGGACAAGTCGCTCTTCGACATCATCCATGATCTCCGGCCCATGTGGACCCGGGGCCAGGTGCAGGACCACCTGGGCCGGTTCGATTTTTCGGGCGACTCGGTGCTCCGGCGCGCCGGCTCGCTCTCAGGCGGCGAGCAGGCCCGGGTCGCCCTGGCGATGATGGTGCTCGCCGACGCCAACTTCCTGATCTTCGATGAGCCGACCAATCACCTGGACGTGGAATCCATCGAGGCGCTCGAGGACGCCATCGGCGACTACGACGGCACCGTGCTGCTGGTGAGCCATGACCGGGCCCTGCTGGAGAACCTCTGCACCCGGGTCTGGTACCTGGAGCACGCCCACATCACCGACTACGACGGCAGCTTCGGCGAGTGGGAGCAGGCCCGGGCCGAGCGCCGCCGGGCCGCCGAAGCGGCGGCTCGGGAAGCCACCGCCCAGCGGAAGGCGAAGGAGAAGAAGGAAGCGGCGAAGCCTTCGGCCGGCAGGGTGCAGCAGTCGGCCGAGCGGAGCGCCCGCCGGGCGCTGGAGCAGGCCGAGGCCCGGGTGCACCAGCTGGAGGCCACGGTGGCCACCCTCACCGAGCGGCTGGGCGCGCCAGGTCTCTACACCGAGGCGGACGGTCCCGCCCGGGCGGCGGCGCTGGCCGCGGAACTCGACCGCTGCAAGGCCGAACTCGAGGTGGCCTACACCGCCTGGGAGTCCGCCGCCGCCGAAGCCGAGCGGCTGGGCTCCTGAGGCGATATCTTGGGCAGCCCTGGATTCCCAATAAGGCTCGTATCTTCCCCTCCGGCCCGGGCGGCCGGTTCACGCTCCGCCGCATCCCGGTGGAGTCACGGTACGGAGCGCCTCATGCGACGCATGCTTGCCACCCTGGCGGGTCTCTGTCTCCTGCTCCCGGCGCCGGGGGCCTCCCAGGAGCGGGCCATCGCCTTCCAGGGCGCCCGGATCCTGCCGGTCAGCGGGCCGGAGATTCCCGGCGGGGTCCTGGTGGTGCAGGGCGGCCGCATCGTCGCGGTGGGGCGGGCCGGCGCGGTCCCCATCCCGGCGGGCGCCGAGATCCGCGATGTCCGGGGCAAGGTGCTCATGCCCGGCCTGGTGGACACCCACAGCCATATCGGCGACGGTGATGGCGGCGACCGCTCCGACCCCATCCAGGGTGAGGTGCGCATCCTCGATGCCATCGACGCGCGGGGCGAGAGCATCCGCCGGGCCCGGAGCGGCGGCATCACCACCGTCAACGTCATGCCCGGGTCGGGCCACCTGATGAGCGGCCAGACCGCCTATCTCAAGCTGCGCCAGGCCCGCACGGTGCAGGAGCTGCTCTACTGCCACGACCCGCTGACCGAGATCTGCGGCGGGCTCAAGATGGCCAACGGCACCAACCCCCGCGGGGCGCCGCCGTGGCCCGGCACCCGGGGCAAGGCCGCCGCGCTGGTGCGCGACAAGTTCGTGAAGGCGGTGGAGTACCGGCGGAAGCTGGAGCTGGCCCGGAGCGACAGCACCATGCGCCCCGACCGGGACCTGGAGCTGGAGACCCTGGTCGAGGCGCTCGAGGGGCGGCGGATGGTGCATCACCACACCCACCGCTACGACGATATCCTCACCGTTCTCCGGCTCAAGCAGGAATTCGGGTTCCGGGTGGTGCTCCATCACGTGAGCGAGGGATGGAAGGTGGCCAGGGAGATCGCGGCGGCGGGCGTGCCGGCCTCGATCATCCTCATTGACAGTCCCGGCGGCAAGCTGGAGGCGATGGACCTGAGCCTCCGCACCGGGGCGGTGCTCGACTCGGCCGGGGTCCTGGTGGCCTATCACACCGACGACGGCATCACCGACTCGCGGCTCTTCCTCCGCTCCGCGGCCCTGGGGGTGCGGGCCGGCATGACCCGGCAGCGGGCCCTCGAGGCGGTGACCATTGCCGGGGCTAAGATGCTGGACCTGGCCGACCGGGTGGGCACGCTCGAGCCGGGCAAGGACGCCGACTTCGTGCTCCTCTCCGGCGACCCCCTCAGCATCTACACCCACGTCGAGGAGACCTGGGTGGAGGGCCAGCGGGTCTTCGACCGGGCCAATCCCGAGGACCGGAACTTCGCCACCGGCGCCTTCCGGCTGATGCCGATGGAAGCCGGCCACGGCGATGATCACGAGGTGATGGGAGGTGTGGAATGACCGACCCGCGACTCCCGCTGCTCGCCGCGGGTGTCCTCGCCCTCCTGGCTCCCGCCCCGATCGCCGCACAGCTCGCGGTCCGGGCAGACACCATCTACACCATGGCGGGCGCGCCGATCCCCAACGGCGTGGTGCTGATTGGCAAGGACGGGAAGATCGAGGCCGTGGGCCCCGCCGCCCGGGTCCGGATTGCGCGCGGGGTGAAGGTGGTCAGCGGGAAGATCGCCACGCCGGGGCTGATTGACGCCCACAGCGTGGTGGGTCTCTCCGGCGCCCGAAACCAGCCCCACGACCAGGACCAGCTCGAGACCTCGGACCCGATCCAGCCCGAGTTGCGCGC
>CAZCVG010000156.1:0-6184 GCA_964501735.1 uncultured Gemmatimonadaceae bacterium
GTCCGCCTGGACCTCGATGCGGAGGTGCCCTTCAATCCTGGTGATGGGATCAACGACGACCTTGGTGGCAGCCATGGTGGTCCGCTCCGGTTACGCGTTCGGTTGGCCGGGATCGCTCGGCGGCGTCTCCACCACCGGCAGCTGGCGCCTGCGCTCTCGCATCTGGTGGACCCCGGTGGCGGCCGCGTGGGCCAGCACGCCGGCCGTGGCCCCGATGGCCAGGGCGGCCCCGAAGATGTCCACCCGCTGTTCGATGCCGAATCCGCCCACGTCGGGGAGCCGGCCGTAGAACGGCGTCATGGTGTCCCAGAACCCGGCTTCGGTGCAGCCGATGCAGGGGTGGCCCGCGCCGATCGGCCAGCTGGTACGGGTGTTCCACTGGAAGATCGGGCAGGGCGAGAACGTCGCCGGCCCCTTGCAGCCCACCTGGTAGAGGCACCACCCCTTGCGCGCCCCCTCGTCGTCGAAGCTCGCCACGAACTGGCCGGCATCGAAGTTGGCCCGCCGGGGGCACTGGTCGTGGATGCGGGCGCCGTAGGCGAACAGCGGCCGCCCGTCGGAGTCCGACGCCGGCAGGCTGCCGAAGGTCAGGAAGTGCACCACCGTGGCCGTGACCACATCCCCGATGGGCGGGCAGCCGGCGATGTTGAGCACCGGCTTGTCCTTGATGATGTCCCGCACCCCGACGGCCCCGGTGGGGTTGGGGCGCGCCGCCTGCACGCTGCCCCAGTGGGCACAGGCGCCGACCGCCAGGATCGCCGCCGCGCCCTTGGCCGCCTCGGTGACGATATCCTGCGCGGTGCGGCCGCCGATGGTGCAGTAGATGCCGCCATCATTGGTGGGGATCGAGCCGGTGACGAGCAGGACGTACTTCCCGTAGTTGGCCTTGATGGAGTCCTGCATCGCCGACTCGACGGCGTGGCCGGCGCCGGCCATCAGGGTGTGCTGGTAGTCCAGCGAGATGAGGTCGAGGACCAGGTCGCCGATGGTCGGCTCGGCGGTGCGGAGTACGCTCTCGACGCAGCCCGTGCATTCCTGCAGCTGCAGCCAGATGACCGGGGGCCGGGCCGTGGCCAGGAGGGCGTCGGCCATCTTCGGCGCCAGATCCTTGCCGACGCCGAGCACGACGCACAGGCTGCTGCAGTACTCGACGAACTCGCGGCGGGTCACGCCGCGCTCGGCCAGGCGCTCGTCGAGCGCGGTGCCAGCCAGCCACAGGGGTGGATTGGGAAGCGACATCGGGGGGAACCTCCGGTTCGCGAGACGGAACCTTGTGGCCCACTGCCGCGGCGCCTGGGAGGCGCCGCCCGCCACGGACTGCTGAGGGGAGCCTGCCGTGCGATAGTGTTGGCACGTGGCCGTGAAGTGACGGTGAAGGGGCGGTGAAGGGACACGCGAGCAAACACCCGGACAAGCTGCGCCCGGGTGTCAGGATTTCTTCATGGATGTGCCGATGCTACACGCCCTGGACCGGTGGTGGGAACTCCTTGAGGTAGGGCAGCAGGAGGCGGTATATCTCCAGCGACTGCTCCAGCCGCGCCAGGGTGACCTTCTCCAGGGTCCGAGGCGTGCCTGGCCCGTCCCTGCGGGGAATCCGGCAGCCTCGGCAGACCGTAGGGCGGGGGCCCCAGCGGGCGGGCCCACCTGAAACCGTCGCGTTGGTGGACCCCAACAACAGACCATGAACCTGGGCCCCCGCCCGCCACGGGGTCGGCCCACGGAGGATCGCGATGACCCGTCCTGCCATCCTGCTCACGCTTTTTGCGCTGCTGCCGCCCGGGCTCGGGGCCCAGCAATCCCCGGGCTCCATCAGCGAGTGGGAGGTCCCCTGGTCGGGGACTCGCCCCCGCGATCCCTTCGCCGCGCCCGACGGCCGGGTGTGGTTCGTGGGCCAGACCGGCAACTACCTCGCGGTGCTCGACCCGGCCACCGGGATCTTCCGGCGGTACGAACTCGACCCCGGCACCTTCCCCCACAATTGCATCGTCGGCCGGGACGGCATCGTGTGGTACGCCGGCAACCGCAACGGGATCATCGGCCGGCTGGACCCCAAGGACGGGCGCATCACCACCTACCCGATGCCCGATGGCGACATCGGCGATCCGCACACCCTGATCTTCGACTCACGGGGGGACATCTGGTTCAGCGTCCAGGCCGGCAACGCCGTGGGCAAGCTCGAGACGGCCACCGGGAAGATCCACATCGTGCGGATGCCCAAGCCGGGCTCCCGTCCCTACGGCATTGTGGTGGACGAGACCGACCGGCCGTGGTTCGTCGAGTTCGGCGCCAACCGGGTGGGGACCATTGATCCCGGGACCATGGCGCTGCGGGAATACGAGATCCCCGATCCTGGCGCACGCCCCCGCCGGCTGGCGCTCTCCGGCGGCAAGGTGTACGCCGGTGACTACGCCCGGGGCAAGCTGGTGCGGCTGGACCCGGTCACCGGCCGGTTCACCGAGTGGGCCAATCCGGGCGGCGCGCGGTCGGCGCCCTACGCCATGACCGTGGACGACCGGGGCCGGATCTGGCAGGCCGAGACCGGGCCACAGCCCAACCGCCTGGTGGGATTCGACCCGGCGAGCGATTCGTTCATGGCCCCGGTGCCGGTGAGCCAGAGCGGGGGGATCGTGATCCGGCACATGACCTTCGACCCGGCCACCCGGAGCATCTGGTTCGGCACCGACGCCGGCACGATCGGGAGAATGCCGGTGGGGGCCGCGATCCCCTAGGACAGGCCGCCGGGCAGGCGAAGCGGGTGGCGCGCCGGTGACGGATTGCCGGCTACCCGCTTCCGCCCGTGCGGCACCGAGCCCCGCCAGCAGAATGCCCCGCGCGTCAGGACCTGACGGCGGGGCATCGGTGTGTACAGTGCGCCCGAGACGATTCGAACGTCCGACCTCTTGCTCCGGAGGCAAGCGCTCTATCCAGCTGAGCTACGGGCGCGGGGCCCGCCTCGGGTGGTCGCTGCTGCCGGCCGCCTCGATACGGGGAGGGGAAAATCGCTGGCCCGGCCGCTTTACGCAACCGTTGCGGCCGCGCTCTCCCCCCACGTCCGCCGGCCGTCAATGCCCGCCGGCACCGGTTCGCCGAGCCATTCGAGCATGGCGGGAAACAGGTCGACGGTGCGGATCGGTGTCCGGGGCGCCGCGATGCTGCTCCACACCGGCACCTGCATGTGCCCCCGGATCAGCGAGCCGTGCCCCGACTTGTGCTCCGGGATCTCGAAGCGGCGGCGGAAGTCGTACCCCTCGCGGGCCACCACGATGAGGTCGCCGGTGCGTGCGGCCCGGAACTGGTCCAGCAGCTGCATGCAGGCATCGGGATACGCGCCGTCCCAGGTGGCCTGCAGCCAGCCCGCCGGCGAGGCGGTCATCGGGCCACCCAGTTCGAGGGGATCGCCCGAAACGGGGCGGTAGGCGATGGCCGCTTCGGCGCCGTTGTCATCGCCCCAGGCCCACGCACCGTCGTCTCCCGCCACTTCGATCATCGCCTCGCCCGACCGGTCGGCCACGCGCACCTGGCCGGGGCGTTCCTCCGCCGCCACGAACGCCACCGCCGGTTCCCCGGTCAGGGCGGCAATGACGTCGTGCCGGGCGCCGAACGCGCCGGGCTGGCGCAGGGCCGCGAGGGACAGCCGGTCGGCGCGCGGGACGCCCGGCCGGGCGTAGACCATGGCCGAACCGTTCCCCGCCACCATCACGGCGGCCTGGGGATGCCGCTCCCAGATGACCGGATGGGACATGGTCGGCACGCCCTGGGCGCGGAACCAGTCGGCCAGGTCCAGGTGGGTGTGCACCGGGGTGGCGCCGTGGTCGCTGACCAGGAGGATCAGCGTGTCCTCGAGTTCCCCGCGCCGGGCCAGCCGGGCCCGGAGCGCCGCCACGGTCTGGTCCACCTTGCGGAGGGCCCGCAGCACCTTGGGGCCGTCGGGCGTGCTCTGGTGGGTGTAGCCGTCCACCGCCGGGAACTGGGCGAAGATGAACCGCCAGCCCGCGTCCACGCCGCGAAGCAGGTGACGGGTCACCGCGGTGTCGGATGGCTGGTGCCACTCGGCATAATGGGCCAGGGCGCCCCAGAACTTGCGCTCCCCGCTGGCCGGATCGCGCCGGGGCGTGAGCCCCCGGGCGATGGGCGTGAAGATCCCCAGGCTCTGGGGCACCAGCTCGAAGAGGCAGGGCACCCCGGGCGCAATGTCCCCGTCGAGCCGGCCGGCCTGGTAGCCGCAGTAGCTCCGCACCAGCTCACGCTCGCGCCACCAGCGGCCGGCGTAGTGGGCCCGGTCGAGCCAGCGGATCGAGGGGATGTTGGCGGTGCCCGGCGTGCAGCCGGTGAGGAAGGGGAGGTAGGCGACGCTGGTGGTGGAGGGAAAGACCGTGATGCCCCGGGCCACGCCCCGGGCGCCGGTCATGGCCTGGAGGGCGGGCAGGTCGCCCGCGGCCAGCGCCCGCTCGGCCACATCCGGGCGGAGCCCGTCCACCAGCAGCAGGATGACTCGTCGCATATCGAGGGGCGAAACGTAGCCCGCGCCGCTTCGCGGAACAATGCGCGGCCCGTTATACTCCTGTCCCGTCGCCCCCGTCGTTCACCCTGACCAGACCGAGTGTTCCCCATGCGCCGTCCACGGCCCCCCGTCGTGCTGTGCCTGCTGCTGGCCATCGCTCCCCCGCTGGCGGCGCAGGACGAGCCCCGGTTCAGCGTCACGGTGGACTCGGCGGCCCACGAGGTGGTCCTGACGGCGGGCCCCTTCGATCTGCCCTCCATGGCGGGGCACGACCATGGCGGCCACAGCGACATGATGAAGGAAGTGTCGTGGACCTTCGACTGGCCGGTCGAGGGGACCGGGCGGGGCTTCTCCATGCAGCTCCGGGATCCGGAGGGCAAGCGGGTCTCCCAGCGGGTGCTGCATCACCTCCAGATCATCAACCGCTCCCGGCGCCAGCTGCTGCTGCCGCTGCGGGAGAAGATCATGGCGGTGGGCCGCGAGACCAGGAACATCATGCTGCCCAACACCATCGGCATGCCCATCGAGGCCGGCAGCCGGATGAAGATCGACATCATGTGGCACAACGAGACCCCGGTGGACATCGGCGGGGTGCAGCTGACGCTCCGCATCAAGTACTCCCCCGAGAACCTCCTGCCCGAACCCACCATCGTCCTGCCCATCTCCATTGACGTGGCCGACGCCGCCGGCCGTCCCAACTCCTTCACCGTGCCGCCTGGCCGGTTCTCGGCCAGCCGGGAGTTCGTGATGCCGGTGGACGGCCGCCTGCTCGGGCTGAGCGGCCACATGCACGACTGGGGCACGGGCCTCCGGCTGGAGGAGTCGCTCTCCGGCCGGGTCATCGCCTCGCTCACCACCACCCGGGACTCGTCCGGCCGGATCACTCACATGCCCATCCAGCTCTATGGCATCGTGGGCGACGGGATCAAGCTGCACGCCGGCCGGCGCTACCGCCTGGTGGCCTCGTACGACAACGGCAGCGACCGGCCAGTGGACGGGATGGCTCACCTGAACGGGATCTTCTCGCCCGGCGACCTCGACGACTGGCCGGAGTCGTCCTCCAAGGAGGTGGCCTATCTCGACGAGGGCGTGTTTGCGCCAGTAGCCGCGGCGGGAGCCGGGGACGGGCCGCCGGCGGGATCGGCGCCCGGGGCGGAGCACCAGCACCCGCCGCGCTGACCTCGGGGGAGTCGTCGGGGGCGAAAACGAATCGCCGGCGACCGTCCTGGGGGACGATCGCCGGCGATGCCGGTTCCATCGGGGCGCCGGGATTTGAACCCGGGACCTCCTGCTCCCGAAGCAGGCGCGCTAACCGGGCTGCGCTACGCCCCGTCTACTGCCCAGAGCGGACTCTGGTGAGGGAAACAAGCTGTGGTGTGCACGGGCCCAGAGGGACTCGAACCCCCAACCTTCTGATCCGTAGTCAGATGCTCTATCCAATTGAGCTATGGGCCCGATGGGCGGTACAAGGCTCGAACTTGTGACCTCCACGATGTCAACGTGGCGCTCTAACCAACTGAGCTAACCGCCCGGCTGAGACGGACAAGACGGACAGACGGTCGGGTGGTCAGGGAGGCACCGGGTGCGTCGGTCTCTCTGCCAGTCCGACCGTCTGTCCGTCCGACCATCAATAGCGGGGGTGGGATTTGAACCCACGACCTCCGGGTTATGAGCCCGGCGAGC
>CAZCVG010000157.1:0-6174 GCA_964501735.1 uncultured Gemmatimonadaceae bacterium
GTACTCCTGCCCACGGGCGCCCTCGCGGCTCATCATGTTGGGCCAGGTGCGCCGCTCGCCGGTGTCGTGGATCGGCTCGTGCACGTTCAGCATGATCCCGTGCCGGGCGGCGGCCTCGATGACCCGGCGGTAGTGCCGGACCATGAACTGGGACCAGTGCGAGTGCCCCTCGCTGGTGGTGTCGGTGACGTAGCCGGTCTTGAGCGCATCGAGGCCCAGCGACTGGTACAGGGCGAAGGCGCTGTCCAGCTGCCGCTCGTAGTTCTGGATCCCGCCCGAGGTCTCGTTGTGCACGATCAGCCGCACGCCCTTGCCGCGGGCATAGGCGGCCAGCGCCGGCAGGTCATAATCGGGATACGCCTCGGTGAACGAGAAGGCGTCGCGGTTGGCAATCCAGTCGCCGTCCCACCCGGTGTTCCAGCCCTCCACCAGCACCCCACCCAGCCCGTTGGCCGCGGCAAAATCGATGTACCGCATGGTATTGGCCGTGGTCGCCCCGTGCTTCGGGCCGGAGCTCCACGTCATGGTGCCGATATGCATTCCCCACCAGATGCCGACGTACTTCATCGGCTGGATCCAGTCGGTGCTGGCGAGCGCGCTCGGGGGATTGAGGTTGAGGCCCAGCACCGAGGGGACGAGGTCGGTGACGCGGTCGGCCAGCTGGATGGTCCGCCAGGGCGTCTCGAACGGCGTCTGGCCCCGCACCAGCACGCCATCCCCCATCGGGGCCAGGTCGGCCTGCAGCACCCGGCACTCGATGCAGGACCCCCGCAGGTTCATCCGGGCGTAGTCCACCAGGTTGGCCTCATGGATCACCATGACGGTGCGGCCGTCCTGGGACTCCATGGTGAGGGGGGTCTGCACCCGCTGGAGCAAGCTCACGGGGCCCGACGAGTACAGCATCTCCGAGCGGTCCATCCGGGGACGGTCCGACGGGATGAACCAGGCGCGCGGGTTGTCCACCAGGGAGAACTCGGTCAGCTCGTCGCTGATCTCGAAGGCCGCCAGCCCGGGCTGGGCGGGGAGCTCGTAGCGGAACGCCACCCCGTCGTTGAAGGCCCGCACCCGGACGGTGAAGCGGCGGCCCGGGCCGGCGGTCTCCTCCACCGTCACCGCCAGTTCGTTGTGGTGGTCGTGCACCCGGGCCACCTCGCCCCAGGGCTGGGTCCACCACTCGTCGTGCGACTGCCGGGTGGTGTCGGTGATCCGCAGCCCGTCCCGGAGCCTCGGCGCCCCCCGGAACTCGAAGCCGAGACTCGAGGGCAGCAGCAGGGCCCGCCGGTCGCGGGCCAGGGTGTAGGTCAGCCGGCCGTCCTGGACCGCCACGGTGACTTCGTTCCGGCCATCGGGCGAGGCGACCCGGGACTGGGCGGCGAGGGCGCCGGGGAGGAAGGCAGTGGCGAGGAGGCAGCCCACGAGGAAGCCGGAGCGACGGCACATGGGAATTCCGGAGCGTCTGGGGACGGGGCGCGGCCAGGCACGATTGCCGCCAGCCGCCTGCATCAGGGTGGTGAGGACCTGCGAAAAAAGTACGCCCGCCGGCGGGCTTCCGCCAGCCGATCTTGCGCGGCAGGGCAGGTGCGCCGTATATCTGCACCGCACCTCGACACGCCGCCCGCGCCAGCCCGGGGCGGGTCGGGCCCGTAGCGCTCTCCACCCACAGACCGCCCTCCAGGAATCCCGACCGTGCACCAGATCCAGCTCGGCGCGATCGACTATGCGATCCTGATCGTCTACTTCGCCTTCGTGCTCGGCATCGGCTGGGCCCTGCGGCGCTACGTCCGCAACTCGGACGACTTCTTCATCTCGGGACGGTCCATCCCGACCTGGATCGCCGGCCTGGCCTTCCTGTCCGCCAACCTCGGCGCCCAGGAAGTCATCGGGATGGCGGCGTCGGGGGCCAAGTACGGGATGATGACGAGTCATTTCTACTGGGTCGGCGCCATTCCGGCGATGGTGTTCGTCGGGATCTTCATGATGCCGTTCTACTACGGCTCCCGGGCCCGGTCGGTGCCCGAGTACCTGAAGCTCCGGTTCGACGAGAAGACCCGCGGCTTCAACGCCATCACCTTCGCGGTGATGACGGTGTTCTCCTCGGGCATCTCGATGTACGCCCTGGCCAAGCTGCTCGAGCTGGTGCTGGGCTGGAACTTCCACACCAGCGTCCTGCTCTCAGCGGCGATCGTCCTGGTGTACATCTTCCTGGGCGGCCTCACCTCGGCCATCTACAACGAGGTGCTGCAGTTCTTTCTCATCGTCCTGGGCTTCCTGCCGCTGGTGCTGCTGGGGCTCAAGGACGTGGGCGGCTGGGACGGGCTCACCGCCAAGCTGGCCGGGGTCTCGACCAGCGCCGGGTACGAGCCGGGGGCCTGGACCCACTCCTGGCGCCACCTCGATTCGGCCAGCGCCAACCCCATGGGGGTGGAATGGTTCGGCATGGCCATGGGCCTGGGGTTCGTGCTCTCCTTCGGCTACTGGTGCACCGACTTCCTGGTGGTCCAGCGGGCCATGGCGGCCGAGTCCATGACCGCCGCCCGGCGCACCCCGCTGCTCGCCGCCATCCCCAAGATGCTCTTCCCGGCGCTGGTGATCCTGCCCGGCATGATCGCCATCGCGCTGCACCACTCGAGCGGGGGCTTCCTCCCGCTGGGCGCCGACGGCACGCCCAACTACAACCTGGCCATCCCGGTGCTGCTGGCCCACTACCTGCCCTCGGGCCTCCTCGGCCTCGGCCTGACGGCGCTCATGGCGTCCTTCATGTCCGGCATGGCCGGCAACGTCACCGCGTTCAACACCGTGTGGACGTACGACATCTACCAGTCGTACATCCGGCCAAAGCAGTCAGACCAGCATTACCTGCGGGTGGGCCACGCCGCCACGGTCTTCGGCATCGCGCTCAGCGTGGCCGCGGCGTATGCCACGACCCGTTTCAACAACATCATGGACATGCTCCAGCTGGTGTTCGCGTTCGTCAATGCGCCCCTGTTCGCGACCTTCCTGCTGGGCATGTTCTGGCGCCGGGCCACCGGCCACGGCGCCTTCTTCGGCCTGGTCTGCGGAACCCTGGCCGCGGCCGCCCACCACGGCCTCACCCTGCCGCACGACGCCATGCCCGGCCTCAAGGGCGCGTTCCTGGGGGCCCAGCTGCACACCTACCCGAGCGAGATGGCCCAGAATTTCTGGACCGCCATCGTGGCCTGGACCGCCTGCTTTGTGGCGACCATCGCCATCTCGCTCGTCACCCGGCGTGGCAAGTCGGACGAGGAACTCACCGGGCTGGTCTACGCGCTCACCCCGCGCCAGACCGACGCCGGCCTGACCTGGTACCAGCGCCCCGCCACCCTCGGGCTGGCCGTGCTGGGGCTCACCCTCGTGCTCAACATCATCTTCTGGTGACCCGGCCATGAACCTCGACCTGCGACTCCCCATGGGGCTGATGTTCACCGCCTTCGGCGCCCTGCTGGTGCTGTTCGGGCTGGTCTCCGACCGGACGATCTACGCCAAGTCCCTCGGCATCAACGTGAATCTCTGGTGGGGCCTGGTGCTGGTGGCCTTCGGGCTCGCCATGCTCTGGCTGGCCCGCCGGGGCCGGTCGGCCCAGGACAAGCCGGCCGCCTGAGGCCGGTGAAAGGAGGCTGAAGTGCATCGCCGGAGCCTGCTGTTCCTTCCGCTCCTCCTCAGCTTGTCCGCCTGCGGTGGCCGCCCCGACCCGGACCAGGTGGTGCCGGTCGGTCCACCCGCCAGGGTCGAAGTCAAGAACCTCCACGCCCTCCCGGTGGAGATCGACGTGGCGGGAAACGGCACCATCCTCCGCCTGGGCACCGTCCACCCCGGTATGGAGGCGAGCTTCGAAATCCCCCTGAACCTGACAATCAACGGTTCAGCCGAGATCGTCGTGCTGCCAAAGACCAACGCCCGGCCGTTTCGGTCCGAGCCCCTGCTCCTCCATCCCGGTTCCGTGGTGGACCTTGTGGTCACACCCCGGCTCTTCAACAGCACCGCGACCATCCGGAACTGAGCCCGGGCGGCACGGAGGGCACCTCCGCCGCGGAACGGCTCAACGCCCCCCCTGCCGGAGGATCATCGCCCCGTGGGGCGCCAGGGTGACGCGGTTGTTGGGCTGGCGGCCGCCCCCCAGCAGGTCCTCGCTGTCTGCGATGCCCGCGCCGGTCACCGTGGCGCTCACCGGCCGGGCCCGCGGGTTCACCAGCACCACCAGGTTCCCCCGCCGGAAGGCGATGAGGTCCGACGGCGCGTCGGTGGTCACCTCGGCGAAGTCGCCGGTGAGGATGCCCGGCTCGGTGCGGGCGATCTCCAGCACCCTGGAGTAGAACGCCCGCGCCTCGGCGGCGTGGGGCTGGTCCCAGGCCACCGGCACCGGCTCGAATAGCGGGACCTTGGCCGGGGCCTCGACCTCCTGCCCGTTGTAGAGCAGCGGCCGACCCGGCAGGAGCACCGTCGCCACAAAGGCGGCCCGGGCGCCCGCCCCCGCACCGAAGATCTCCACCGGCGGCCGGTCCCAGGCGGTCTCGTCGTGGTTGGTGGTGAACCGGAGCCGCATCCCCCCTTTCGGCATCTCCGCCAGTTCCCTCACCTCGGCCCGGATATACTCGGATGCCGGGCCGCCTTCCCACGCGGCCTTGAGCCGCTTGTAGGAATCCCAGCCGTAGGTGAGGTCGAATCCCTGGCGGTGGAGGGCCATGTCCCCCCATTCGGCCAGCAGCAGAATGGGCCTTGTGGTGGCGGCGCGGAGCCGGGGCAGCGCCTCGCTCCAGAAGTCGTATGGCACGAAGCCGGCCACGTCCACCCGGTAGCCGTCAATCCCGAACTCCTCGATCCACCAGCGCATGGTGGCGATCATCTCCCGCCGGAGCGCCGGATTGGAGTAGTCGAGCTGCCGCACGTCGGTCCAGTCGGTGAGGTTGCCGTCGCCGTCACGCGGCACCATGGCCGCGCCGCTGGCGTCGCGGAAGTACCAGTCGGGGTGCTGGGTGATCCAGGGGTGGTCGGGGGCGGTGTGGTTGGGCACCCAGTCGAGGATGAGCTTCATGCCGCGGGCGTGGACCGCGGCGACCAGGGCGCGGAAATCGTCCGCCGTGCCGAAAGCCGGGTTGATCCCGCGATAGTCCCGGGACGCGTAGGGAGAGCCCAGCGTGCCCTTCCGGCCCGCCACGCCGATCGGGTGGATCGGCATCAGCCACACCGTCGTGGCCCCGGCGGCCTGGATGCGGTCCAGACCTTCCATGACGCCGCGGAAATCTCCCGAGGGGGAGAAGTGGCTGGTGAAGACCTCGTACAGCACGCTCCGCGTCACCCAGGAGGTGTCGGGCGCAAGGTCCTGGGCCGCGGCCGGCAGGCCGGCCGTGGCGAGCGCAAGCAGGGCGGCCGCGCCGCGGAGAAGGATTGGCATGATCCTGGTCTTTCGTAGGGAGGGGGCCCGGGGCGCTACAGCTTCGTGGCGGTGTCCACCGCCACCGCGGACCTCGGGGCCAGGTCCACCTGCACCATCCCCGCCGGGTCCACGCTCAGTGACGTCCCGGCGCAGGCGCCGCCCACTCGCCCGCCGGTCAGCCGGTCGCAGTAGGTGCCGGCGGGGAGGCTGGTCTGGAGGTCCTGCTGGAGCTGGCTGGAGTTGCCGTTGATGGCCACGAAGCCCAGCGCTCCGCGCGAGAAGGCGATGCCATCGGCGCCATCGTCCCACCACACGGTGGTGGGGGTGCCGGCCACGACCTTCCGGAACCCGACCATGCTGAGGATCGCGGGGTCGCGGTGCTCGCAGACCCAGTCCCCCACCGCGGCGGTCTCCAGGCTGGCGGCGCAGCTGACCGGCAGGGTCCAGCCGCTGGCATCGGAGGTGGGGCCCATGGAAGTGCCGGAGGGGCAATTGAAGGCATAGCCCGAAAGCACCGACGGGAAGCCGTAGGGCTGGGCCAGCATCCACACGTTGGCCAGCCGGAAGCGGTCACCATCCTGGTAACCCAGCCCGCAGGTGCGCTGGGTGTCGTGATTCTGCAGGAAGATCAGCGCCTTGGCCGAGGGCATGATTCCCCAGGCGCTCTCGGAGAACTGGCGGCCCGGCGGGCCGGCGGGATTGAGGTCGGAGATCTTCTGGCCGCCCAGGTTGCGGAACTTGTCCCCCACCCCGGTCACGGTGAACTCGGTGATGTCGGCCGC
>CAZCVG010000158.1:0-6140 GCA_964501735.1 uncultured Gemmatimonadaceae bacterium
TCCCACGGTGACCGCGCTGATTGACTACGAGGCGTTCTGCGGCGTCGGCGCCCCGGCCACCGGGCCGGAGATCTCCGCCCGGGAACTCCGCGCCGCCCAGGACGCCGGGCGCCCGCCCATGCTGGTGGACGTGCGGGAACCCCAGGAGTGGGAGATCGTCCACCTGCCCGGGTCGCACCTCATTCCCTTCCGCGAACTCCCGGCCCGGCTCTCGGAACTCGATCCGCGGGGAGACATGGTAGTGCTTTGCCATCACGGGACCCGCTCGCTGGCGGCGGTGGAATTCCTGCGGGCAGCGGGATTCGGGCACGCCCGGAGCCTGGCCGGCGGGATCGACGGCTGGGCGGAGGAGATCGAGCCGGGGATGGTGAGGTACTGAGGGCGGCGTCGGGCGGTCGGGGCGGTCGGGGCGGTAGGACGGTCGGGGCGGTCAGGCGGTCAGGCGGTCGGGCGGTCGGGCGGTTCCACTCGACCGCTCGGCACTCTCTACCGGACCGCCCTGTCCGCCTCGTCCGCCTGTCCGCCCTCTGTGCCTGTCCGCCTCGTCCGCCTCGTCCGCCTTTTGTGCCTGTCGGCCTCGTCCGCCTGTCCGCCTGTCCGCCCCTTCACCCCGATCCCAGTTGACTCCGCCACTCCCGATCCGGTACTTTTGCGCCCCACGCCGAAGTGGTGGAACTGGTAGACGCGCTGCGTTCAGGGCGCAGTGGGCGCAAGCCCGTGGGGGTTCGAGTCCCCCCTTCGGCACTCAACGCTGTTCAGGCCAGGCGCGCTGGCTTCGGGGCCGTCTTCCCATAGGGAAGGTGGCCCCTCGCCGTTTTCGGCCCCCGGCCGACTTGGCGGCTCCCAACCCCCTGTCTATCTTGGGGTTACCATGAGTCCCGCCGCCCGGGCCGCCCCAGACGAGGGCGGCAAGATCTCGGTTGCCAGAAACCCCAAGGCGACGTACGACTACCACATCCTCGAGACGTGGGAGGCGGGTGTGGTGCTGACCGGCACCGAGGTGAAGTCGCTCCGCACCGGCAAGGCGTCGGTCAAGGAGGGCTTCGCCCGCGTGGCCAACGGCGAGGTGTTCCTCGAAGGGGTGAACATCACACCTTACGAGCAGGGCAATCGCTACAACCATGACCCGGTGCGCACCCGAAAGCTGCTGCTCCACCGGCGGGAGATCGAGCGCCTGATCGGCGCGGTGGAACAGAAAGGCCTCACCCTGATTCCGCTGGAGCTGTACTTCCGCCGGGGCGTCGCCAAGGTGACGCTGGCCCTCGGCCGCGGCAAGAAGCGCCACGATCGCCGAGAGGACATGCGGAAGAAGGACGCCGAGCGGGACGTGGCCCGGGCGCTGGCCTCGCGGGGGCGGGAATGATCGGCCCGGCGCTCCTCGCCCTCGCGCTGCTGGAGGCCCCGCCGCCGCCGGCCCAGCCGCCCGCGGCGGTCATTCCCTCGGTGCTGGTCGAGACTCCCCGTGGCGCCCAGCGCCTGCCGGTGCGGGCCGACCGCCGGGCCGGGCCCCTGCTCTCGGCCGACGCGCTGCTCCGCCTGCTGGGCGGCACCCGCACGGCGCGGGAGGCCTGGGTCGAGGTGGTCATCGCCCGGCAGACCTTCCGGTTTCTCCCCGGGGCGGCGGTCCTCGCGGTCAACGACCGCCTGCAGCCCCTCGCCGGGTATCCCATCACCGTCGGCGATTCGCTCTTCCTGCCCCTGCAGTTCGTGACCGAGGTCCTGCCCGGCCTCCTGGCCGAGCGCTACGCCTGGGATCCGGCCCGGGCCCGCTTCCGTGAGGCCGGCCGGCCCGCGCCGCAGGCCGCCCCGGTGGCCCGGCTTCCCAACGGGCTCCTCCCCGGCCATGTGGTGGCGGTGGACCCCGGGCACGGCGGCAAGGACCCGGGCAACCTCGGGCTGTACCTGCCGCGCGGGGTGAACGAGAAGCACATCACCCTGCAGGTCGGCGTGCTGCTCCGTGACGAGCTGCGCCGGCGGGGGGTCAAGGTGGTGATGACCCGGACCACCGACACCCTGATCAGCATCCTGGACCGCGCCGCCTACTGCACCAACGAGTGCGCCCTCTTCGTGAGCCTGCACGTGGACGCGCTGCCGGCCAACGCCCGGCGGCGGTTCACCGAGGTGAGCGGCTTCCACACCATCATCATCGGTGACGAGAACACCGAGGACGCGGACCGCATCGCCCGGATGGAGAACGAGGCCCTCCAGTACGAGACCGCCACGCTCCCCGCCGAGGGCGACCTCGACTTCATCCTCCGCAACCTCCAGTTCAACGAGTACCTGCGCGAGTCGGCCCGGGCGGCGGAGCTGGTGCAGGAGAACATCGCCCGGGTCCACACCGGCACCGACCGGGGCGTCAAGCAGAACCGGCAGCTGGCGGTGCTCAACACCGCCCGCCGGCCGGCGATCCTGGTGGAACTCGGCTTCGGCACCAACCCGGCCGATTCCCGCCTGATGGCCAACCGCAAGTCGCAGCAGGCGCTGGCCACCGCCCTGGCGGACGCGATCGTGGCCTACCTGCTGGAGTACGAACGCAAGATCGGCGGCGCGCCCGCGGGAGGCGGCCGGTGAGGCGGGCCTGGTGGGCGGTCCTGCTGGTGACGCTCCCGTCGTGCGTGTACTACAACGGGATGTACAACACCAAGCGGCTGGCCGGCCAGGCCGAGCGGGCCGACCGCGAGGGCCGCACCTTCGACGCCAACGGACTCTGGGGCCAGGTCTCGCTCAAGGCCGAATCGCTGCTGGTCAAGCATCCCGACAGCAAGTACGCCGAGGAGGCCTCGCTCCTGCGGGGCACGGCGCTGGCCCGGCTGGGGGACTGCGCCACCGCCATCGGCCCGCTGGAGCGGGTGATGCGGACCGGCCGCTCGGCCGAGTTCGCCGACCGGGCGGCGCTGCTGGCCGGTTCCTGCCGGGTCCGCCTCGGCGACCCCCTCGCCGCCCTGGCGGCCTATGCCCGGCTGGCCCAGAGCCGCGACCCCGCCCACCGGGCCTTCGCCCTCTATTCCGAGGGCCGCACGCTCAGCCTCTCCGGTGCCCACGCCGAGGGCTACGCCCGCCTGGCGGCCTCCGAGCACCCGCGGGCGCGGGGAGAACGGGCCGCCGCGCTGGCCGGCGCCGGCCGCCTGACAGAGGCCGTGGCCACCGCCGACAGCCTGCTGGCCGCGCGCGACTCGCTGGCCCCGTGGGATTCGCTGCTCACCTGGATGCGCCGCCACGATCCCGAGCCCGCCGCCACCATCACCGGGCGCCTGGCCGGCGACTCGCTCTTCCCGGCGCTGTTCCGGGCCCGGCTGCTGGTCCGCGACGGCGAGTACTGGCTCCCCCGCGATTCGGCCCGGGGCGGGCGCCGCTTCGCCGAGGCGGGCGCCCTGGTGCAGGGAACGTCGCACTACCATGAAGTCAGCATCCGCGCCGCCATGGCGAGGGTCCGCCTGGTGGAAGACGTGGAACAGCTGGAGCGGCAGGGCCAGGAACTCTCCGACCTGACCGAAGTGGCCGGCCCGCTCTCGGGGGAGGTGTCGCTGCTGGCCGGTCTGGCCCAGCGGGTGGCGCTGGCCGCCGACTCGGCCCCGGCCGGGATGCCGGGGGGAGACCTCCGGCTGTTCATCGCGGCGGAACAGGCCCGCGACTCCCTGCGGGCCACGGCCTTCGCCACGGCGCAGTTCCGCCGGGTGGTCGCGGACTGGCCCGAGTCCCCCTATGCCCCGAAGGCGCTCCTGGCCCTGATCCTCCTGGAGCCGGCGCACCAGGACTCGCTCAAGGAGCTGCTGGAGTCGCGCTACTCCGGGAGCCCCTACCTGGTCCTGGCCCGGGGCGGGGACACCCCCGAGTACACCGCCCTGGAGGACTCGCTCCGCCGCTTCGCCCAGGGATTCCGCCCCGACGGCCGGCGGCCGGTGGCGCCTCGCCCCGCCCCTCCTCCCGGCCAGGCCCAGCCCGCCCGGCCCCGCGACCCGGTGGACCGCTAGTGGCCGGCGACCTGGCCCGGACCGTCTTCGGCGCCACCTTCCAGAATCCGGTATTGCTGGCCGCGGGCACTGCGGGGTTCGGCCGCGAGGTCGCGGGTGTCATTGACCTCGAGCGGCTGGGCGGGCTGGTCACCAAGGCGGTGTCGGTGGAGCCCCGGGCGGGGAACCGGGCGCCCCGGGTCGCGGAATTCAGCCACGGCATGCTCAACTCGGTGGGGCTGGCCAACCCGGGGCTGGCCAGCGTGCGCTCGGCCGAGCTGCCCTGGCTGGCGGCCAACGTCACACGGCCCCGGGTCCTGGTGAACGTGGTCGGCTTCACCGCCGGGGACTTTGCCGAGGTGGTGGCCGGCCTGGACCAGTTCGACGCCATCACCGCCTTCGAGATCAACCTGTCCTGCCCCAACACCCACGCCGGCGGCGTGGAGTTCGGCTCCGACCCGGCCACCGTCGCCGAGGTGCTCCGGCTGTGCGGCCAGCGGACCCGGAAGCCGCTGGTGGCCAAGCTCTCGCCGGCCCTGCCTGACATCGCGGCGATGGCCCTGGTGGCCCGCGACGCAGGCGCCGCCGGCGTCAGCGTGGTGAACACCCTGCCGGGCTACCTCGCCGATGGGGCGGGGACGCCCCGGCTGGGCAACGGGAACGGTGGCGTGAGCGGGCCGGCGCTCCTCCCCGTGGGGGTGCTGGCCGTGCGCCGGATCATGGAGCGGAGCGGGGGGATGCCGGTCATCGGCGTAGGCGGCATCCGCTCGGCTGACGATGCCCGCCAGTATCTCCGCGCCGGTGCGGCCCTGGTGGGCATCGGCACCGCGGCCCTCGCCGACCCCCGGATTCCCGAGCGGGTGGTGCGGGACCTGGAGCGTCACGGTGGCTGAGGTCATCGTCGCGCTGGACCTCCCCGGGGCCGAGGCCCGCCGGCTGGTGGACCGCCTGCCTGAGGCCCGCTGGGTGAAGGTGGGCTCCATCCTCTTTGCCGAGGAAGGCCCGGCGCTGGTGCGCGAGCTGGCCGGCCGGGGGTTGTCGGTGTTCCTCGACCTCAAGTGGCACGACATCCCCAACACCGTGGCCGGCGCGGTGCGGCAGGCGCGGGACCTCGGCGTGGCCATGGCCACGGTCCACACCCTCGGCGGGGAAGCGATGATGGCGGAGGCGGCGGCCGCCGCCGGGCCGGACCTGGGACTGGTCGGGGTGACGGTGCTGACCTCCCACTCGGCCGCGGGTTACGCCGCCGCGACCGGGCGTCCGGAGGTGGCGCTCCCGGAGGAGGTGGGCCGGCTGGCGGGAACGGCCCTCCGGGCCGGGCTCCGCGGGGTGGTCTGCTCCCCCCAGGAAGTGGTCACGGTGCGGCGGGCGGCCCGGCCGGGGTCGTGGATCGTGGTGCCCGGAATCCGGCGCCCCGGCGATGCCGCCGGCGACCAGGCCCGCACCGCCGGTCCGGCCGAGGCCGCCGCCGCCGGGGCGACCCATCTGGTGGTGGGCCGGCCCATCCTCCAGGCTCCGGACCCCGGGGCCGCGTTCCGGGAGATCCTCGCCGCCGCCGGGTGACCGCCCGCCGGGGCGGCCAGCCCTCGTAAGTCCAGCGCCTCCCTTGCATTGTGCAGATGCCTCGGATACATTCCCATGCTCTCTTCAAACCCCGGTTCCCGGAGAGGTCCGTGAAGGTTCGTTCCAGCATCAAGCCCATCTGCGAATACTGCAAGGTGGTCCGGCGGCAGGGCACGCTCCGGATCATTTGCAAGCGCAATCCCAAGCACAAGCAGCGGCAGGGGTAACCGATGGCGCGTATCGCAGGCGTGGATCTCCCGCGGGAGAAGCGAGTCGAGATCGCACTCACGTACATCTACGGCATCGGCCGGCCCACCAGCGGCCGGATCCTCTCGGAAACCGGCATCAGCCCCGCCACCCGGGTCCGTGACCTGGGCGACAGCGAAGTGGCGCGGCTCCGGCAGTTCATCGAGCGCTCGCTCCGGGTGGAAGGGGCGCTGCGCACCGAGATCGCCATGAACATCAAGCGGCTCATGGACATCGGCAGCTACCGGGGCGTGCGTCATCGCCGCGGGCTGCCGGTTCGGGGCCAGCGTACCCATACCAACGCCCGCACCAAGAAGGGCCCGCGCCGGGCCATCGCGGGCAAGAAGAAGGTGGCCAAGAAGTAATGACCGCACCCGAACA
>CAZCVG010000159.1:0-6065 GCA_964501735.1 uncultured Gemmatimonadaceae bacterium
AGCAGTGGAAGGACGCCGACGCCGAGCTGCAGCCGGTGGTGGCCACGGTGAAGCGCCGGCTCAACGAGCTGCGGGGGCAGGAAGGGGAGTAACGCTCTCGGCGCCTCACACCCCGATCACCCCATCCAGCTCATGCACCACCCCCTCGGCGGTGAGGATGTCGGTGGTGACGATGGCCAGTCCCTCCACCAGGATGTCGCGGTCGGAGTGACCCACCGAGAGCTGCAGCTCGGTGCCGGCGGCGGTGGCCAGGCGGGTGAAGGGAATGAGGTCCCGCTCGGGGTATTCACCGGCGACGATGTGCCCCTCGAGCACGGCGCGGAGCCGCTCCCGGCTGCTGAAGAGGTCGCGCACCGCCTCGGCGGGGAGCCGCTCGAAGGCCCAGTCGCTCGGCGCGAAGACGGTCAGGCCGCCACGGGCCAGCTCGTGGCTGAGGCCGGCAGCGGCGACGGCCGCAATGAAGAGCCGGAACCGGCCGGTGGCGCTGAGGGTCTGGAGCAGACCGGCCAGATCGGCCGGACGGCGGGTGGGACGCAGGGTCGTAGCCATGTCGGATTCCTTTCTGGTAGTGATCAACGGCGGGCCCGTACGGTGCCCAGCCCCCCATCAACGCCAATGACCTGCCCGGTGATCCAGGCGGCCTCCGGGGAGAGCAGCCAGGCAATGGCCTGGGCCACGTCGGCCGGCTCGCCGATACGGCCAAGCGGGTGCATCGCGGCCGAAGACTTGAGTACGGCCTCGGCGCTGGTGAGGAAGCCGGTGAGCGGAGTGCGAACCAGCCCGGGCGCCACCACGTTTACCCGGATACCGCGCGGGGCGTAGGTGGCGGCGGCCGACTGGGCCAGGCCGATGATGCCGGCCTTGGCGGCGGCGATCGCCTCATGGTTGGCGAGCCCCACCCGGGCGGCCGCCGAAGAGAGCAGCACCACGCTGCCGCCGCCGGTCATGGTCTCGGCGGCGGCGGCCACGGTGGCGAAGGCGGTGCGGAGATTCTGGGCCATCACCTCGTCCCACTCCGCGGGAGTGGTCTGGTGGGCGGGCTTGAGGAGCAGCGAGCCCACACAGTTGACCATCCCGGTGATGCCGCCCGGCCCGGCGGCGAAGGCGCGGGCCACGCTGAGCACTACATCGGGCTGGCGGGCATCCAGCACGAAGCCGGTGGCACCGGTCTCCGCGGCCAGGGCATCCACCGGACCGCTGGTGCGGGCGGCAATGCCGACGCGCGCCCCGCGCGCCGCCAGCCGGCGCACCAGCACCTCCCCGATTCCTCCGGTTCCTCCCAGGACCAGCACAGCCTCCTTCATGCAGAGCCTCCCTTGAAATGAGCCGGCGGCGGTGCACGCACCGCCGCCTGCCCTATCCATCACGAGTGCCGGGATCGCGGACCCTCCGCGACCCGCTCGGCACTCAGTTGGCGTCCGCCAGCAGCAGCGCCGACAGCGGTGTGCCGCCGCCCGCCGCCTCGACCGCGATGGCGGTGCGGATCTGGCCCGAGGCCAGGGTGAGGGCACCGGTGTCAATGGCCACGGTCTTGGTGCCGGTTGGGGTGATGCGCACCTGGTAGTCGCCGGCCGGGACCTCGAGGTAGCCGCTCTCGGCCTTGAATGGCACGGCGGTGAGGGCCGGGGTGGCGGCGTTGATATCGGCGCCCGGCGCGGTGATGTAGATGTCCACCTCGGCCACGTTGGGCGCGCCGTGGACCAGCCGGAGCTTGATGTTGCCGGCAGCGGGGGCAGTCAGGTCGTCCTCCAGCACCAGCGGCTCGATGGCGTTGAGCAGGTTGAGGGCGATCACGGTGTAGGCGCCGTTGGCGGCCACCATGGCATCGGCGTTGATGACGCTGGTGGTGGTGTTGGCGGCGTTCACCCGGATGTTCCGGGTTCCCGCCGGCACGTCGAGGTAGCCCGAGAACTGCTGGTAGGCCACGTCGGCCAGCACCTCGGCGCCGTCCACCAGCACATCCACCGCCGGCGCGTCCGGCGAGCCGTGGACCACCCGTACCTGGGCGGTGGCGTTGGGCCCGTTGCTCTTGTCGTCGCTATCGCATCCCATCAGGAGGGCGGTCGCGGCCAGCGCGGCCATACCGTAGCGGTTCAGGTTCATCATGGTGTTCGGTCCTCCCAGCAATCGTCACAGGTTGGGGGCGCCGGCCATCGCCGGTCCCTGTTCATGTCAGTGGTCCACATCTCCGGGCGGCGACCGGTGACGGTTGCCCGGCACCGGTCCGTTCCGGAGCTTCCCTCAACTACATCGAAGGCAGCAGCACCGCGTCCACGACGTGGATGATGCCGTTGCTGGCCATCACATCGGCCGCGGCGACGTTGGCGAACTTTTCGCCCACGTGCACCGCCTGGCCCGCGAAGTGGATCCGCAGGGTGGAACCCTGGACGGTCTTCAGGGTCACGTAGCCATCCTTGTCCGCCCGGGCCTTGAGGTCCTTGGCGGTGAGCTTCCCGGCGACCACGTGGTAGGTCAGGATCGAGGTGAGCTTGGCCTTGTCCTTCAGGAGGCCGGCCACAGTGCCCTCGGGCAGCTTGCCGAAGGCGGCATCGGTCGGCGCGAAGACCGTGAACGGGCCCTCGCCGGAAAGGGTGGCGATCAGGTCCGCCGACTGCAGCGCAGTGGCGAGGGTCTTGAACTGGCCCGCGGCCACGGCGGTCTCCACGATGGTGCCGGGAGCCGGCGCAGCGGCGGGAGCGGACTGGGCCTGCAGCGACCCGGCCGCGAACAGCCCCACCACCAATGCAGCCACGGCGGCGCGGGGCGCGGCGAGCCAGCGCCGCTGGATGGCCTGCCACTGCAGGGCCTGCCAGATGGCGCTCAGACCAACGAGGCCATAGACCGCGCGGCTCAGGCCAGCGCCACTGCCGAACAGGGTGGCGACCAGGTCCGGCCCGCCCACCGCGATGCTACCCCAGTTGAGGCCGCCCACCACGAGGAGGATGGCAGCCAGGACGTCGAGCTTCTTCATGAGCGTGAGCTCCGATTAAGTGTTTTTGTTGTCCAACTTGTGTCTAGCAAAGTATGACGTAATGCGCTTAATGTCAAGGGTCAGTCTAGGTAATTAGCTTGACGAGACTTAGACAATGTGGTATTTTCGGCCCATGTCAGACACTTCTCTTTCCTCAGAACAGCCCCGCCATCCGGTCCGGGTGGTGGCCCAGCGAACCGGCCTGTCCAGCCATGTGCTCCGTGCCTGGGAGCGCCGCTACGGGGTGGTGACCCCGACCCGGACCGAGGGGGGCCAGCGGCTCTATTCCGATGCCGACATCGAGCGGCTTTCCCTGCTCCGCTCCCTGACTGCGGCGGGGGGATCCATCAGCCAGCTTGCCCAGCTTCCGGTGGTCGAGCTGAGCCGGCTGAGTGCGGCCGAGGTGGCGCCGGTGGCCGAATCGTCGTCCGGCGGCGCGGCGGCGCCGTGGCGGGCCGCCGCCCTTTCGGCTATCGAAGGCCTGGATGGCACCACCTTGCGGCGGGAACTGGCGCGGGCGGTGATGGCCCTGGGGGTGCCGAGGTTCCTCGAGCAGGTGGCGGCCCCGGTGCTGCACGAGGTGGGGGAGCGGTGGCATGCCGGCCGGATGGGGATCGCGCAGGAGCACCTGGCCACGGCGGTGGTGCGCGAGGTGCTGGGCTGGGTGCGCGAGTCCGCCGAGACCCGGGGCTCGGCCCCCACGCTGGTGGTGGCGACCCCGGCGGGGCAGATGCATGAGGGGGGAGCCCTGCTGGCGGCGGCGGCCGCGGCGTCGGAAGGGTGGCGGGTGGTCTACCTGGGGGCCAACCTCCCGGGCGCGGAAATCGGGGCGGCAGCGCTCCGCACCGGCGCGAGGGCGGTGGCGCTCAGCGTGATTCACCCCGACGACAATCCCACCCTGGGAAGTGAACTCGAGGCGCTGGGCCGGCAGCTGCCGGCCGGAGTGGCGCTGCTGGTGGGCGGGGCGTCGGCGGAGGCCTACCAGGAATCGGTGGATGCGGCGCGGGGAGAGCTGGTCACCGACCTCAGCGAGCTGCGGGAGGCCCTGCACCGGATCGCGGGCAGTCCGTGACCGGCGGCCTGACCCTCCTCACCGGCGCCACCGGGTATGTCGGCGGCCGGTTACTGGAGGCGCTGGAGGCCAGGGGCGCACCGCTGCGCTGCATGGCCCGCCGCCCCGAGTATCTCCGCCCGCGTGTGGCGGGAACCACGGAGGTGGTCCGGGGCGACGTCATGGACCCCGCGTCCCTCGCCGGGGCGCTGGCCGGGGTGGACACCGCGTTCTACCTGGTGCACTCGATGGAGTCCGCCGAATCGTTCGAGGAGGCGGACCGCGCCGGGGCGCGGAACTTTGCCCAGGCGGCCCGGGCGGCGGGGGTGCGCCGGATCATCTATCTCGGCGGGCTGGGCGGTGGCGAAGAGCTTTCTTCACACCTCGACAGCCGGCAGGAGGTGGGGCGGATCCTGCGGGAATCGGGGGTTCCCACCATCGAGTTCCGGGCGGCGATCGTGATCGGCTCGGGCAGCGCCTCGTTCGAGATGATCCGCGCCCTGGTGGAGACGCTCCCGGTGATGATCACGCCGCGCTGGGTGGCCACACCCACCCAGCCTATCGGCATCGAGGACGTGATCGCCTACCTCGCTGGCGCGCTGGACCTGCCGGGGGAGGAGAGCGCCGTCTACGAGATCGGCGGCCCTGACGTGGTGTCCTACGGTGAGCTGATGCGGGAGTACGCCCGGCAGCGCGGGCTCCGCCGCTGGCTCATCGCGGTGCCGGTGCTCTCGCCGAGGCTCTCGAGCCTGTGGCTCGGGCTGGTGACGCCGGTCTATGCCCGGGTGGGCCGGGCGATGGTGGACGGGCTCAAGAACGAGACCGTGGTCCGGGACGACCGCGCCCTCCGCGATTTCCCGGCGCGTCCCCTCGGCATGCGCGACGCGATGGCCCGGGCCCTGGCTAACGAGGACCGCGCCTTCGCCGCGACCCGGTGGTCGGGCGCGCGGTCGATGGCCGGGCGGGAGAAGAGCTGGGGCGGGGTGCGCTTCGGGTCGCGCCTCGTGGATGGGCGGCACATCGAGGTCCCCGTGCCCGCCGGCCGGGCCTTCGCCCCGATCCGGCAGATCGGTGGCGAGCGCGGATGGTACGCGGCCAACCTGCTGTGGCGGGTCCGGGGCCTGCTGGACCTGGCGGTCGGCGGGCCGGGGCTCCGTCGCGGCCGGCGGGACCCCGACCAGCTCTTCCCCGGGGACACGCTCGACTTCTGGCGGGTCGAGGCGGTGGAGCCTGATCGGCTGCTCCGGCTGGCGGCCGAGATGAAGCTGCCGGGCCGGGCGTGGCTGCAGTTCGAGGTGGAGGACCGCGGCACCTCGAGCGTGATCCACCAGACCGCCATCTTCGATCCGGTCGGAGTGCTGGGCCAGCTCTACTGGTACGCGCTGTGGCCGCTGCACCAGTGGGTGTTCGCGGGGATGCTGCGGGAGATTGGGCGGAGGGCGGGGGGGGAGTGAGGGCGGACAGGCGGACAGGCGGACAGGCGGACAGGCGGACAGGCGGACAGGCGGACAGTAGGGAACACGGAAGGGTGGGAGCCGCAAGGACCCCACCCTTCGTGGTGTTGACCGTCCGACCGTCTGACCGTCTGACCGTCCTGTCTTTGACCGTCCGATCCGACCGCCCGACCGCCCGTCACCCCCGGAGCTTGCCGCGATCCACTTTCCCAAGGTGGGTAGTAGGCAGGGTGTCCACGAAGATCACTTCCCGCGGGTGCTTGTAGGGCTCCAGCCGCGCCATCACGAAGGCCTTGAGTTCCTCCGCCAGCCCTTCCCGGCGCTCGCGGGGGATGACGTAGGCGTGGGGCTTGACCAGGCCGCTGGCGTCGGCCACCCCGACCACGGCCACGTGGGAAACGGCCGGGTGGAGCAGCAGGCAGCCCTCCACCTCGGTGGCCGAGAGCCACTTGCCGGAAACCTTGAGCAGCTCGTCGGCCCGGCCGCAGTAGGTGTAGTAGCCGTCGGCATCGCGGCGGACCAGGTCGCCCGAGACGTACCACTCGCCCCGGAACCCCCACTGGGTCTTCTCCAGGTTCTGCCAGTAGCC
>CAZCVG010000160.1:0-6056 GCA_964501735.1 uncultured Gemmatimonadaceae bacterium
TAGCTGTTGGGATCCCGCCCGTCCAGGCTGTACTTGTTGTTGAGGTGCTCCAGCACCGCCAGGCACTCGGCGGCGTTCCGGGTCCACATCAGGACCGACTTCCCCCACAGCATCCGCATGTAGTTGTGCATCCAGCCGTCCCGCAGGTAGGAGCGCTGGGCCGCATTCCACAGCGCCTCACCGGTGCGGCCCTGCTCCAGCTCCTCCAGGCTGTAGAGGGCGGGGCGGGGGTCGTTCTCGTGGGCGGCGAGCTGGGCCCGCGCCCACTCCGGAATCCCCGCGACGGTGCGGTGCTTGGGGTTGAAGTGGCAGAAATTGTGGGCCACCTCCCGCCAGACCAGCGCCTCGTCCAGGAACCTGGCGTACTGGTCCGCCGGCCCGGCCTCGCGCGCCGCCAGCAGCACCTCGTGGATGGACAGGTTGCCGAAGTGGAGCCAGGGCGAGAGCCGGCTCACCGCCTCGGGCTCGTTGGGGTCGTTCCGGTCCTTCTCGTACCTCGGCAGCCCCCGCGCCAGGAACGTCGCCAGGCGGGCCCGCCCCGCCGTGGTGCCCCCGTGGAACATCGGCGAGGGCGGCACCGCATGGTCCACGTCGCATTCAGCCACCAGCCCGGCGATCTTCTTTGCCCCGCCCGGCGCGCGGGCGGAGAGCCGGGTGGGGTCAACCCAGCCGGCGCTTTCAGGCAGCTCCACCCGCCGCCGGACCCTGGGCGCCGGGTTGGCCACCGGCCAGAGGAAGTGCTCCAGGGCACCCATCAGCACCGTGCGCATGCCGCGGGCGGTGCTCTGCTCCTTGGTGTGGTACGCCATCGGCACCAGCGTGGCGGAGTCCACCGCGATCACCGGGGTGGCGGTCCTCCGCCGCAGTCCGCGGACCTGCCGCGGCACGAGGAACGTCGGGAAGTAGTCCGTCACCACCAGCGCCGCCCGCTCGGCCAGCGGCACGAGGGGCATGTCGTCCGGGCCCTCCTTCTCCGTGCCATCCTCCCGCCGGCCGGCCGGCCACTCGGTGAACGCGCCCCGGCTCCGGCTCAGCCAGAAGGCGTACTGGATCCCCCGGGCCTCGAGCCCGGCGGCGATGTCCCCGACCGACTGGAGGATCCAGGTGTGGAAGCGGTCGCTGGCCCAGGGGTAGTCGTGCCGGAGGCCGTGGTACACCAGCACCGGAAGACCGAGGGCGTCGGCCTGCTCGATAGCAAAGTTGAGCCCGAAGTTGTCGTGGGCCCGGTGGGTCGTCTGCATCCAGTACAGCACAAACTCCCGGCCCGGGACCGGGCGGGTGTCCGCCGGCAGGTGCAGCCGGTGGTCGGTGAGCGGCGCGGTGGTTGGCATATGCGTGAGCCTTCCTGCGGACGAGAATGGCCGTCCCTGTTCGTGACTGCTACTATTGCCTGCGTCCCGGGTGCATCCCCGGCAGTGACCTCACGGAGCTGACCATGACCCCGCCGATGCCTCCGTCCCCGGCCGACGAGCCGGTTCCGCCCGCATCAGCCGAGCCGCCGGCGCCGCCGCCCCGGACTCCGCCGCCGGTGGAGGCGTTCGCCTTCCGGCCCCAGCTCGAGCTCGACCTCAAGACCACCGGCATCGTCATCCTGGCGCTCACTGCGGTCTTCGCCGTGCTCTACCTCGGCAAGCAGGTGTTCCTGCCGATCGTGCTGGCGGTGATCCTCAAGTTCCTGTTCAACCCGGTGGTCCGCTGGCTGGGCCGGTTCCGGCTCACCCCGCCCTTCGCGGCCCTGGTGGTGCTGGTCGGGCTGCTGGCCCTCCTGGTGGCCGGCGGCATCCGCCTCTCCACGCCGGTGCAGGAGTGGCTTGGCCGGGCTCCCAAGACCCTCGAGCAGGCGGGCCGGCGCCTGCGGGCGGTGCTCCGCCCGGTGGAGCAGGTGAACCGCGCCGCCGAGCAGGTGCACGACGCCACCTCGCCCGGCACGGGCGGGCCCCAGGAGGTGGTGATCCGGGGGCCCCGGCTGAGCGAGCAACTCTTCGGCCAGACCACGCTGCTCGTGGTAGGCATTGCCGAGACCCTCCTGCTGCTCTACTTCCTGCTCGCCTCCGGCGACCTCTTCCTCCTCAAGCTCATCCGCGTGCTCCCGGCACTCGGCGACAAGAAGAAAGCGGTAGCCATCGCCAGGGAGACCGAGGCCTCGATCTCCGCCTATCTCGGCTCGCTCTTCCTGCTCAACCTGGGCCTCGGGGTCTTCGTGGCCCTCGCGATGTGGGGCCTGGGGATGCCCAACCCGCTCCTCTGGGGCGTGGCCGCCGCCCTGCTCGAGTTTCTCCCCTACCTCGGCGCCATGGCGATGCTGGTCATCCTCACCGTCGTGGCCCTGGTCACCTTCCCCGACCTGGGCCGGGCCATGCTGGTGCCGGCCGCCTACGCCGGCATCAACCTGGTGCAGTCCAACCTCCTGAGCCCGATGCTGCTGGCCCGCCGCCTCACCCTCAACCCGGTGGCGCTCTTCGCCGGGCTGCTCTTCTGGTACTGGATCTGGGGCGTGGCCGGCGCCTTCCTGGCCGTCCCGCTGCTCGCCGCGCTCAAGATCCTGTGCGACCACGTCGAGCGGCTGGCGCCGGTGGGGGAGTTCCTCGGCAACTGAGCCGCCGCCCCCGGCTCAGCCCCCATCGTGGTCGAAGGTCCAGCCGGTCCGATCCCGCTCCAGCCCGGCCAGGAACCGCTCCCGCTCCGCGTGCATGGCCTTGAGCTCGGCGGGCTTGAGCTGGGCGACGCCCTTGAGCACCAGGGCCATCCGCTGGCCCACGTCGAGTTTCCTGCGCCGGATGTCGTCCAGGAAGGTCCAGTACAGGTAGTTGAACGGGCACGCCTCCGGCCCGGTCCGCGCCTTGGGATTGTAGCGGCATCCGCCGCAGTAGTCGCTCATCCGGTTGATGTAGGCCGCGCTCGAGACGTACGGCTTGCTCGCCAGCAGTCCGCCGTCGGCGAACGTGGCCATGCCCACCACATTGGGCAGCTCCACCCATTCCATGGCGTCGGCGAACCCGGCCCAGAACCACTCGCTCAGCCTGAGCGGGTGCACCCCGGCCAGGTTGGCGAAGTTGCTGAGCACCATCAGCCGGTGAATGTGGTGCGCGTACGCGGTGTCCCGGACCATCCGCACCGAGTCGGCCAGGCAGGCGAGGTCGGTGCGTTCCGGCTCCCAGTAGAGCTGCGGCAGCGGGCGCTCGAAGCCAAAGTAGTTCTCCCGCCGGTACTCCGGCATCCGCAGCCAGTAGATGCCGTTGACGTACTCCCGCCAGCCGATGACCTGCCGCACGAAGCCCTCGAGCGAGGACAGCGGCACCGGCCGGTCCCGGCGCCTGCCGGACCATGCCGCCAGCGCCGCCTCGATGATCTCCCGCGGGTGCAGCAGCCCCACGTTCATCGCGGCGCTCAGCCTGGAGTGATAGAGGTAGGTTTCGCCCCGGAGCATCGCGTCCTCGAACGGCCCGAAGCTCGCCAGCCGGTGGGTCACGAAGTCCTCCAGCGCGGCCAGAGCCTGCGCCCGGGTCGCCGGCAGGTCGAAGCCCTCGACCGATCCCCAGTGCGCGGTGAAATCCATCCCGCCGGGCGGCGCCTGGCCCGCGCCACCTACCATCCGCATCACCTTGGCGGTGATCTCGTCGGGCGGGAAGGACCTGGGCGCCGAGGGCAGGCCATGTTTCTTCAAGGCCTTGGCGGTCTCGCGATTCTCCCGGTCCAAGTTCCACTTCCCGCCCTCGGGCTGCCCGTCCTTCCGCATGAGGATGCCCAGCCGCTTGCGCTGCCAGCGGTAGAAATCCTCCATCCGGAACAGCTTCCGGTCCTTCGCCCAGCCCGCGAACTCTGGCCGGCTGGTGAGGAACCGGCGGTCCGGAAGGATCCGCACCCGGCCCGGAAGCTCCCGCACCAGAGCCGCGAGGCTCTGCCCGACCCCCCATTCGGCCGGCTCCTGCACCAGCACCTCACTCGGGCCGAACTCGGCGATGTGGGCCCGGATGCCCTCGGCGTAGCTCGGCGCCACCCGGTGGTCCACCTCGTATCCCCCCTCGCGCAGCTCCGCCGCAAGGTGCCGGAGCGCCGACAGCACCAGCACCAGCTTCCACCGGTGGTAGGGCAGGGCCGAGCCTTTCCCGGTGCTCTCGATCAGGAGCACCCGGCCGTCGGCGGGGGAGGGCGGGAGGTGGGCGGTGGCAGCCGACAGCTCCCACGGCCCGATGAACCACGTTGGGCGGGACACAGCGGCAATCTACGACGATGCATGCGCCCGCGCGGGAGCGCGGGCGCAAACCTTGGACAGCGACCGGTGCGGGAGCGGCGCCTGGCGGGCGTGGCGTCAGGCCAGTCCCTCAGCTCCCGGCCCGCACCACCTCTCCCAGCAGGCCCATTGCGTCGTGGAGCTGCCGGTCCGACAGGTACGGCGCCGGGCCGAACCGGAGCACGTCGCCCCGGGCATCCACCAGCACCCCGCGGCCATGGAGTTGCGTGGCCAGCCGCCCCGCGTCAGGCGCCCGGAGCGCCAGGAACCCGCCCACCTCCGTGAGGGGCGCACCGCGGTCCCGGTCAATGACCCCGGGGTCGAGTTCCAGTCCGTCGAACGCCGCGGCCAGCACCCCGATCTGGTGCTGGCTCACCTCGCGGAGCAGTGCCGGGGTGAGGCCCTGTTCCACGAAGAAGTCGAATACCCGCGCCGCCCGGTAGTGGCTGGCCGGGTCGTAGGTGGCCCCGGCGAACCGCTCGCCGCCGGCGCCGTAGGCGGTGCGGCCCTCGCGCTCTCGCGACGTCAGGGCGGTGAACTCGCTGAACCAGCCGGTGATCACCGGCCGGAGATCGCAGTCCGGTGGAATGCGGAGGAAGCAGTTCCCCTCCCCCAGCTGGCAGTACTTGTAGCCACCGCCCACCACGAACGCGTCGCTCAGGTCCTCCGCCGCAATCGAGAACGGCACCACGTCGAGCGCATGATAGGCATCCACCAGGAGCCGAGCCCCATGCAGCCGGCAGGCGGCCGCCACCTCGCCGAGACTCCGCGCGATCCGGCCGGAGTCGAAGAACACCACCGACAGCAGCACCAGTGCAGTGCGGCCGTTCACCTCCTTCGCCACCCGGGCCGCCACTGTCTCCACCGGGGATTCCGGCACCCGCACGACCTCCACCCCCTCCTCCGACAGCCGGTCGAGCTGGCGCCGGATGGTGTGGAACTCCCCGTCGGTCGTCACCAGCCGGGGCCGGTCGCCGAGCGGCAGCGCCGAGAGGAGCCGCACCACCAGCTCGTGGGTATTCCCCGCCAGGGCGATCGCCGCCCCCGGCTCCCCCAGCAGCGCGGCGAATCCCCGCTTCACCCGCTCCGCCCGGGCGAAGGCGTGCTCCCACTTGTCGTCCACGTAGCGGGCCGCGTCGAGCCACGACTCCGCCTGGGCCTCGAACCCCACGTCGGGCCACGCCTGGTGGGAATGGCCGGTGAGCAGGAGCCGCTCCGCCACCCGGAACCGCGAGTAGTGCGGCGCGAGGGTGTTGGGGTCCTGGGAGAGGGTGTCCGGGTTCATGGGGCCTCGGGGGCGGGCGGACGGAAAGACGGTAAGACGGTAGGACGGTCGGGCATCAGGCGGTCAGGCGGTCGGGCGGTCGGGCGGTCGGTTGATGATGGGTAGACGGTCGCCGACCAGATTGCCGGCATGCTCCCATTCGAGCGGTTCGCGGCCTGGCGCGCATGTCACCAGCTGGCGCTGGAGGTGTACGCCCTGACTCGAGGGTGGCCCAAGGCCGAGCGGTATGGTTTGACCGCGCAGGTACGGAATGCCGCTGTCTCTGCGGCCTCCAACATCGCAGAAGGATCGACGAAGCGGGGTAAATCCGAGTTCCGTCGGTACCTGGATATCTCACTGGGCTCGCTCTCCGAGGTGGCCTACAGGTTGATGCTTGCCCGAGATGTTGCGATCTTGGACGAGGCAACCTGGAATCAAGTCAACGGCGTGCGTGAGACAGCCAGTCGGCTCACCTGGCGATTGTACCGCTCCATGCGTTAGGCTCAGCGGTCCGCCCGTCCGCCCGTCCGCCCGTCCGCCCGTCCGCCCGTCCGCCCGTCC
>CAZCVG010000161.1:0-5988 GCA_964501735.1 uncultured Gemmatimonadaceae bacterium
ACCCACTGCAGCAACCCGGCGAGCAGGGGGGCAGGGCCGGCGGCCCGGATGTCGTGGAATCCGGTCTGCAGGCCCACCCCGGCCATCCCGACGCAGAGCAGCCAGAGGTCCGCCTTGCGAATCAGGTCCACGGTGGCCGGGTTGAGAAGGCCGGAGGAGTTCACCGCCGCGAAGACCACGAACATCACCAGGAACCAGGGCACCGGGGCCACGTGCGCCTTGCCCTCCGCCAGGTGCCGCTTACGGAGTGACCAGGCGAGGTAGAACACCACCGGCGCCAGCAGGCAGATCCTGGCCAGCTTCACGACGGTGGCCACCCGGGCGGCCTCGTCGCTCATGCCGAACCCGGCGGCCACGACCTGCGCCATCTCGTGGAGGCTGGCGCCGTCCCACACCCCGTAGACCATCTCGCTCAGGCCGAGCAGCCGCCCGATCACCGGATACAGGACGATCCCGATGGTGCCGAGCAGGGTGATGGTGCCCAGCGCGATGGCCGAGTCGCGCTTCTCGGCATGGACCACGCTGTCGGCGGCGACGACCGCCGAGGCACCGCAGATCGCGCTGCCCACGCCCAGCAGGATGCCTAACTTCTCGGCCACCCCGAGGCGCCGGGCCACCCACCAGCCGAATGCCAGGGTGGCGAGGGTGGAGACCACCACCACCGCCAGCCCGGCGCCGCCGATGGCGACGATTTCCCGGAGGCTGAGCCGGAAGCCGAGCCCCGCCACCGCCCAGCGGAGGATGGGGCGCTGCGCCAGGGCCACGCCCGGGCCCACCGTCGCCGGAAGCGTGACGACGGAGGCCACGACCATGCCGAGGAGGATCACCAGGAGCAGGGCGCTGAGGTGCAGCGTGTCGGCCACCAGCGGCAGTCCGGCCAGGCCGAACGCCGCGGTGGCCAGCGCCATGGAGAGGAGAAGGCCGGGAAGGAGCGCGCCGGCCCGCGGGGGCGTCACTCGGTATAGCTGAGCGACTTGAACCGGCGGCGCCAGCCGCCATCCACCGGCTCGAAGACGTGGCAGGAGGTGAGTTCACCCCCGTACACGTGGATGGTCACGGCCGGGGTGTCGAGGACGTTGGTCAGGACGTGGTACTCGAACGGGGGAATCAGCGCTCCCGCCTCTCCCGGACCGGCGAAGACCTCGAGTTCCCGGGCAAACTGGACCACGCCGGTTTCCGGGTCCCCGCCGCGGATGGAGTAGGACGTCACGCCGATCTTGCCGCGGTAGACACACTCGACACACCACATGCCGCCGTGGTCATGCAGGGCGGTGCCCTGGCCCTTGTCCCAGACCATCACGAGGACGGTGTAGCGGCCCTGCGGGTCGCGGTGCAGCAGCCGCCGGGCGTAGCGATCCGGCGCCGGCTGGAGGAAGGCGGGATCGAGGAACTCCTCGCCGTCGTGGGTGATTTCGGTCAGGACCTGCTTGACGCCGCGGCAGCGGACCTCATCGTCGTTGCTGGCAACCGCGGCATCGAGGCGGCGGATCAGTTCATCCACCCGGGGCGAGACTGTGACCGGCATCCGGCGGCTCCTGGCTGGCGGGGAGTGATCGTAATGTCGGGGGCGGCGGGCGGGCCCGCAACCCACCCGGCACCGGTCCGACTCACGACCAACGCGGAACCCGGGGGCCCGCTCTCACCGGCCGTCAGGAGAAGACCCTGCGCCGGCTGGCCGCCTCCTTCTCGAGGCGCCCGCACATCAGCTCGCAGAGCCGCAGCACGTCCCCGTCGGCCAGGCGGTAGACCGTGCTGACACCTTCCTTCCTCCGGTCTACGAACCCCCCGGCATAGAGGAGCTGCAGGTGCTTGGAGACGTTGGCCTGCCCCAGCCCGGTGGCCTCGAGGATCTCGGAGACGGTTCGTTCCCGGGTCCGCAGGGCCTGGAGGATCTCCAGCCGGGAGGGTTCGGCGAGGGCCTTGAAGCGCTCGGCGATGGCGCGTAACTGCTGGGGAGACAACGGTTTAGCTGACATGAAGTGAGCTCGATCGCTGGCGCAGGTGGTCATCTTCAGGTTGAGTGGCCGTCGCACGGGGCCATGGAGACGGCCGACCCGCCGCCGGCCCCGCTTGACGTTGACCGTATATAACTATATAGTCATGCACAGATACGCAAGCACCCAGCCCCGCGTCGGAGGAGTCCCCGATGACAACCAGGTTGCTCCTGATCCTTGCCGCCCTGTTGCCCCTGGCAACCGGGGCCGGCGCCCAGGAGCCGCTCGGCCCGCGGGAGGCGCTCCGGCGAGCGGAGCAGGCGGGCTACCAGAACCGGATGGCCGCCGGCCAGCGCCAGGCGCAGGCTGGCCAGGCCCTGGCGCCGTATCGCGGCATCCTGCCCACCGTGCGGGTGGAGACCGGGTACATCCGGACCACCGATCCCCTCAACGCCTTCGGCTTCCTGCTCCGGCAGCGGGCGGTGACGCCGGCCGCCTTCGCCCCGTCGCTGCTCAACGACCCGGAGGCGATCGGCAACCTGAACACCGGTGTCGTGGTGGAGCAGCCGCTCTTCAACGCCGATGCCTGGCTGGGACGGTCCGCGGCCCGGAGCGCGCTGGCGGCGGCCGAGGCCAGCGAGCAGTGGACCCGGGCCCGTTCTGCCGTGGAGGTCCTGCGCGGCTACTGGGGCGCGGTGGTGGCGGCGGAACAGGTCCGCACCCTGCTGGCCGCCCATCAGGCCGCCAGCGCTCACGTTCGTCAGGCGGAGGCGCTGGTGGAGCAGGGGATGGCCACCCGGTCGGATGCGCTCCTGGCCTCGGTGAAGGCTGGGGAGATCGAGGCCCAGCTCGCGGCGGCCCGGCACCAGCAGGCGCTGGCCCGTCGCCAGCTCGCCCTGCTCATGGGGAATCCGTCCGACACCGCGTTCCGGCTCCCGGACTCCCTGCCCCCGGCCGGGCGGGTCGTGGCCATCGCCGCACGGGTGGAGGAGGATGCCGGTCTGGGCGAGCCGCGCTCCGATGTCCGGGCCGCGGAGTACGCGAGCGCCGCGGCGGAGGCGGATCGCCGGCGGGCGCGCTCGCTCTACCTGCCCCGGGTGAACGGGTTCGGCCGGCTGGACTGGAACAGTCCCGACGCCCCGCTGGCCGGCCAGAGCTCGTGGACGCTGGGCGTGATGCTCTCCTGGTCGCCGTTTGCCGGGGGATCGGAGCTGGCCGAGTTGCGCTCGGCGTCGGGACGGGCCGAGACCGCGCGGGCCGGCGCCGAGGCGGCCCGGGCCCAGGCCGACCTCGAGCGGGCGCAGGCCACCGACGGCCTGGCGGTGGCGCTGCTTCGGCTGGAGATCGCCGGGCGATCGGTGGAGCAGGCGCGGGAGGCGCACCGGATCGTGAGCCGGAAGTACGCGGGCGGCCTGGCCACGGTCACCGACCTGTTCGATGCGGCGGCGGCTGAGACGATGACGGGACTGCAGCAGGCCGCGGCCCGCTATGACGCGCTGGTGGCTGCGGCGGAACGGCGCACGGCTATGGGACTGGACCTCGGCGTCTTGCTTGACGGCGAGTAGCCGGCTGGCCGGCGACTCGCCGGGCAGGCGGTTCACACGGGAGACTGATGATGCGAGTGGCGATGACAGCAGCACTCATGGCAGGCGCAATGGCGTGCGGCGCGGGGGACCGGCCGGCGCAGGCGCCGACCCAGGCCGCCGCGGCGCGCACGCTGGTGGTGCGGGACACGGTGGTCCAGTCGAGCTTCGAGGCCTCGGGCCTGGCCATGCCGGTGGAGCGCGCGGTGCTCTCCACCAAGCTGATGGGCAGCGTGACCCGGGTGCTGGTACGCGAGGGGGATCGGGTGGCGCGAGGCGCCCTCCTGGCCGAGGTGGATGCGCGGGACGTGGAGGCCAAGCGGGTGCAGGTGGCCGCCTCGATCCGGGCGGCGGAAGCGGTCCATGAGGACGCGCTGACCCAGGCTGCCCGGTTCCGGGCCCTCTACGCCGACAGCGCGGCCACCCGGTATCAGCTGGACCAGGTCGAGACCGGCCTGGCCCGTGCCGAGGCCGGCCTCAACGCGGCCCGGGCTGCGGGCGCCGAGGTGGAGGCGGTGGGTGACTATGCGGAGATCCGGGCCCCGTTCCCGGGGCTGGTCACCCGGCGCCATGTGGACCCCGGCGCCTTCGTGGCCCCGGGAGTGCCGGTAGTGGAGGTCCAGCAGGATGACCGCCTGCGTCTCGGCGTCACGGCGCCTCCCTCGGCCGCGCGAGGGCTCAGGCGCGGGCAGGTCCTCGAGGCAATCATCGAGGGCCGACCGGCGCACGCCACGATCGAGGGGGTGTTCCCCGCCGGAGCCGGGGCGGTCTATACCATCAATGCGGTGGTCGCGAATCCGGCGGGTGAGTTCCCCGCCGGAGGGGCCGCCACGCTCCGGGTGCCGCAGGGGGAGCGGCGCACCATCCTCCTGCCGGCCGCAGCCCTTCACCGCGAGGGTGACCTGACGGGAGTGCGGATCCAGACCCCGGCTGGGGCGGAGCTCAGGTTTGTGAAGGTCGCCGGTCAGGATGCCGACGGCGGGGCATCGCCCGCGCTGGTCGAGGTGCTCTCCGGCCTCGTGCCGGGAGACGTGATCCTCCTGGGGGACGACTGACATGGGTCCGGCCGGCCGCCTGGCGCAGCGCTTCCTGCACTCCAAGCTCACCCCGCTGGTCACGCTGGCCTCGCTGGCGGTGGGCCTGCTGGGCGTGCTGGCCACGCCCCGCGAGGAGGAGCCCCAGATCTCGGTGCCGATGATTGACGTCATCGCGGCCCTCCCGGGCGCCGAGCCGGCCGAGGTCGAGCAGCTGCTCACCCGTCCGCTGGAGCGGCGGATGTGGGAGATCCCGGCCGTGGACCATGTCTACTCCATGGCGGGGGAGGGGTTCACGCTGGTGACGGTCCGGTTCCGCGTTGGAGAAGACCAGGAACGGAGCGTGACCCGGGTGCATGCCAAGCTGATGGCGGGAATGGACCAGCTGCCGGCGGGGGCGCTCCCGCCGCTGGTTCAGCCGCACTCGATTGACGACGTCCCCATCCTCACGCTCACGCTTTCCTCGATGGAGTACGGCTCCAACGAGCTCCGCCGCATGGCGGTACAGCTGGAGGACGAGATCCGCACGGTGGCCAACGTGGCGGCGACGGCGGTCATCGGGGGCGCCCCCCGCCAGGTCCGGGTGGACCTCGACCCCGCCCGCCTGACGGCGGCCGGGGTCAGCCCGGGGGAGGTCGCACTGGCGCTCCGGGGTGCCAACGCGCGGGTAGCTTCCGGCGAATTCAGCGCCGGCAATCGCTCCTACACCGTGAAGGCGGGAGCCGCGCTCCGGAGCGCAGGCGAGGTGGCGTCCATCGTGGTGGCGGCCCGCGGCGGCACGCCGATCCACCTGCGGGACGTGGCCGAGGTCCGGGAGGATTTCGGCGAGCGGGAGACCTACGTGGTACACGCCCACCGGGACAGTGCCGGCCAGAGCGCCGTGACCATCAGCGTGGCCAAGCGGCAGGGCGCCAACGCGACGGTCGTGGCCCACGCGGTGCTGGCCCGGGTGGAGGAGGCGCGCGGCCGGCTGCTTCCGGCGTCGGTTGATGTCACCGAGACCCGCAACTACGGCGAGACTGCCAGCGAGAAGGCCAGCGAGCTGATTCTCCACCTGGCCATCGCCACGCTCTCGGTGACGCTGCTCATCTGGCTGTTCCTGGGCTGGCGGGAGGCGGTGGTCGTGCTGGTCGCGGTGCCGGTGACGCTCGCCCTGACGCTGTTCGCCTACTATGCCCTGGGGTACACCCTCAACCGGATCACGCTCTTCGCCCTGATCTTCTCGATCGGCATCCTGGTGGATGACGCGATCGTGGTGGTGGAAAACATCTACCGGCACCTCCAGCTGGGCGGCGCGCCGCCAGCCGAGCTGGCCGTGGCGGGGGTGGATGAGGTCGGCAACCCGACGATCCTGGCCACCTTCACCGTGATCGCGGCGATCCTGCCGATGGCCTTCGTGAGCGGGCTCATGGGGCCCTACATGCGGCCGATCCCGGT
>CAZCVG010000162.1:0-5971 GCA_964501735.1 uncultured Gemmatimonadaceae bacterium
CCAGGGGGATGACCTGGTACGGGCGTGCAGGTGGATGGCGGGGTACTGAGGCGGCGCGGCGACTCAGCGACTCGGCGGCTCGGCGACTCGGGCGCAAGGCTGGCGTTCGTCGCGGATGGTACCCTTGAGATCGTGGCGCCGAGTCGCCCTAAAACCGTAGGTCCGAACTACCAAGGAACCCAGCATATGGCCCGTATTGACGTCATCATGCCCCAGATGGGCGAGTCCATCGCCGAGGGGACCCTCTCCAAGTGGATCAAGAATCTCGGCGACGAGGTCAAGCGCGACGAGCCGATCTTCGAGATCTCCACCGACAAGGTGGACGCGGAGATCCCCTCACCCAACGCCGGCGTGCTGGCGGAGATCCTGGTGCAGCAGGGCCAGACGGTGGCGGTGAACACGGTCGTGGCGCGGATCGAGACCGAAAAGGGCGCGGCCGTGGCCAGCGCTCCGGCGTCCGCTCCGGCGCCCGCCCCCGCCGCCGCCCCTGCAGCCCCCAAGCCGGCTCCGGCTCCCGCTCCTGCCCCTACACGGACTGCGGAGTTTGCCGCCCGGCCGGCCCCGCCAGCCGAATCGCCCAATCGCCCAATCCCCCAATCGCCCACCGAGACCGCCGAGGAGCGGCTGCGGCGGCGGTCCACCCCGCTGGTCCGGAAGATCGCGGCCGAGCACGGGGTGGATATCAGCGCCGTGGCCGGCACCGGTCACGCCGGCCGGGTGACCCGTGACGACATCCTGGGCTTCATCGCGGCGGGCGGACGGGGTGCCGCGCCGGCCGCGCCCGCCGCCCCGCGCGCTCCGGCCACCGCCCCCGCGCCCGGCGCGGGTACCCATGCGGCGCCCGGGGCCGAGCCCTGGCCGGGGGACCGGGTCGAGCCGTGGTCCCGCATCCGCAAGCTCACCGCTGAGCACATGGTCATGTCCCGGCGGGTGTCGGCCCACGTCCAGACCCTGTTCGAGATTGACTACACCCGGATCGCCCGGATCCGGGCGGCGCGCAAGAAGGAATTCGCCGAGCGCGGGGTGAACCTCACCTACCTGGCCTTCATCGCCAAGGCCATCGCCTCCGGGCTGCGGACCCACCCGGGCCTCAACGCGGCGGTGAGCAGCGAAGCCACCATCTACCGCCGGGACATCAACCTGGGCATCGCGGTGGCGCTCGACTGGGGGCTGATCGTGCCGGTCATCCGCCACGCCGACGAGCTGTCGCTGATGGGGATCGCCCGGGCCATCAACGACCTCGGCGAGCGGGCCCGGGCCAAGAAGCTGAGCCCCGACGAGGTGCAGCGCGGCACCTTTACCATCACCAACCCCGGGGTCTTCGGCTCGTACGCCGGGCTGCCGGTGATCAACCAGCCCCAGGTGGCCATCCTCGGCGTGGGCACCATCGAGAAGCGCCCCGCGGTGGTGACCCTGCCCGACGGCACCGATACCATCGCCCCGCGGCTCAAGGGCATGCTGACCATGTCCTTCGACCACCGGGTGGTGGACGGCGCCGACGCCGACCGCTTCCTGGCCGACGTGAAGCAGTCGCTGGAGCAGTTCCCGGACGAGGCCGCCTGACGTGAGCCGGCTGCTCACCGTGGCGCGGGTGACGGTGCCGCCCCGGCACCAGGAGGAGTACCAGCGGGTGATCCACCAGCTGGCCGCGCTCGGCGCCGGCCGGGGCCAGCACCTCTGGGTCTTCCAGAGCGCCACCGACACCGAGCAGTTCCTGGAGTTCAGCGAGAGCCGGACCGAGATGTCGCACCGCTCGCGCGCCTCCCGCACCGACCTCGAGCTCAAGCTGGAGCGGCGGCTGCTGCAGATCGCCGAGTACGCCCCCGGCGCCACCGACCTCTGGGAAGAGGTGCCGGCGCCCGAACCGACCGACGTCGAGGAGCCCTGACCGGGCCGGTCGGCGGGCCAGATCGTCAACCATGAGGCGCCCCGGTGGCGCCAGGCAGGAATCGCTCATGCAACGCACCATCAACGTGGACGGGCAGCGCTGGGAGGTGGGCCCGACCGGCCGGGTAACCCAGTACACCCGGGACGAGTTCGGGGTCGAGTTCCGCCAGGCCGGCCCCGGCGGCGACACCGTCCGGATCGCCCGGTACACCCCGCTCGGCGCCCGGAGCTGGGAACTCTCCCTGGCCGAGCTGTCCGAGCAGGCGCTGCTGGAGCTGTTCCGGCGCTCCCAGCCGTCGTGGACCGCCCCGGAGACGGGATACCGCCGCTGACCGCCCCTGCCCCGGCCGGGCGGATGGTGGACCTGCACGTGCACTCCACCGCTTCCGATGGCGCCTTTCAGCCCGAGGAAGTCGTCGCCCGGGCCCACGCCGCCGGTCTCGCCGCGCTCGCGCTGACCGATCACGACACCCTGGAGGGTCTCCCCCGGGCCATGGACGCCGGGGCGCGCCTCGGCATCCGGGTGGTGAGCGGCTGCGAGTTCTCGGTGCAGGCGCCGTGGGGGGAGATGCACCTGCTGGGCTACTTCCTCCCGGTGGGACACCGGCCGCTGGAGGAGTTCCTGGCCCGCACCCGGGCGGACCGGGCTCGGCGCGGTGCCGAGATGGCGGAACGACTCCAGGCCCTGGGCTTGGCGGTGGACGGCGATGACATCCTGGCCGAGGCCGACGGCGGCGCCATCGGGCGGCCCCACGTGGCGCGGGCGCTGCTCCGCCGGGGGCAGGTGGCCACCATCCAGGAGGCCTTCGACCGCTACATCGGCTGGGGACGGCCGGGCTTCGTGGAGAAGCGGCTGCCGGCCTTCCGCGCGGTGGCCGCGCTGGTGCACGCCTGCGGCGGGGTCGTGTCGGCCGCGCACCTCAAGGACCGCGGCACCCGCGCCAACCTGACCCAGCTCCGCAAGGAAGGGCTCGACGCGGTGGAGACCCGGCACCCGAGCCACGATCCCGACACGAGGGCCCGGCTCACCGAGCTGGCGGCGGCGCTGGGCCTGCTCCGAAGCGGCGGCTCCGACTGGCACGACGACGAGCCGGGGTTCTCCCCCAACGGCCACCTCGGCGGCCAGGAGGTGCCCGAGGAGTGGCTGCTCGCGCTGGAAGAGGCGCGCCGGGAACCTCGCGGCCCCGCCGGCACTTGAGCAGGGAGCGGAGCACGAGCTGCGCCGGTCAGCCTGTCGCTTTCTCGCCGGTTTTCGCCCTCAACCCGGATTGAGCCATGGCCACGAAGTGGGATTTCAAGAAGAAGACAGTGCTGCTCTCCGGCGTGGGCCGGGCGGGGCAGATCGGGCACGCGGTCGCCCTGGCCTTCGGCCAGGCGGGGGCGCGCATCGTCGCGGTGGACCGCAACGCGGTGGCCGTGGCCGAGCGGGTCAAGGAATTTGCCGAGGCGGGCATCGAGGCCCGGCCGGCGGCGGGGGACCTCACCGAGCCCGATGTGGCCGCGCTCGCGGTGGAGACGGCGGTGAAGCACTTCGGCCGGCTGGACGCGGTGGTGAACGTGGCCGGCGGCCTGACCACCTACGGCCCGGTGGGCGCCACCGGACCCGACGGTTTCGACCGTGAGATCGCCATCAATCTCAAGACCGCGTTTCTCATGTCGCAGGCGGCGGTGGAGCCGCTGGCCAAGACCGGCGGCGCGGTGGTGAACTTCGCCTCGGTGGCCTACTTCCGGCCGGCCGGGCAGATGGCGGTCTACAGCGCCGCCAAGGCGGGCGTGGCCGCCCTCACCCAGAGCCTCGCGGTCGAGCTGTGGCCCCGCGGCATCCGGGTCAACGCCATCGCCCCCGGCATGGTCCGCACCCCGGAGAACATGGCCTCGGCCGGCACCGGCGCCCACTACGTGGAGATGCAGCAGCTCATTGACGCCGTGCTGTTCCTGGCCGGCGATGCCAGCTCCGGCATTTCCGGCCACATCCTCCCCGTGACCAACGGCGTGAGCTGAATGGACCTCGCCGCCCGCGTCGCCCTCATCACGGGCGCGGGACACCGCCTCGGCCGCGCGATCGCCCTCGCGCTCGCCGGCCGGGGCATGCACGTCGCCATCCACTATCACCGCTCGAAGCGCGAGGCCGAGGTCACCGCCCACGCCGCCACCGAACTGGGCGTGCGGGCGGCCACCTTCGCCGCCGACCTCCGCGATCCCCAGGCCGCCCGGGCGCTGCCCGAGGAGGTGGCCCGGGACTTCGGCCAGCTCGACGTGCTCATCAACTCCGCCGGGATCATGACCCGCGCCACCGTGGAGGAGACCACCCCCGCGCTCTGGGACGACGTCATGGCGGTGAACCTCCGGGCCGGGTTCTTCACCGCCCAGGGGGCCGCGCCGTTTCTCCGCCGGGCCGGCGGCAAGATCGTCAACCTGGCCGACCTCGGCGGCCTCGAGCCGTGGCCCGGCTACCTGGCCCACTGCGTCAGCAAGGCCGGCGTGGTGATGCTGACGGAGACCCTGGCCCGGGCCCTGGCGCCGGACATCACCGTGAACGCCGTGGCGCCGGGCGCGGTGCTGCCGCCGGAGGAATGGGACGCCAGCGCCCGGGAGCACCTGGCCCGCACCACGCCGCTCAGGCGGCTCGGATCCCCCGACGATGTGACCGGCGCCATCCTCTACCTGCTGGAACGGGGCGACTACGTGACCGGGGAAACCATCGTGGTGGACGGGGGCCGGAGGATCCGATGACCAGTCGCCGCTTCGGCGAGGTCGTCATCGTGGGCGGCGGCTGCTACGGCACTTTTTACGTGCGCCAGCTGCTTGAAGCGAAGGCCAGGGGCAAGGCCGCCTTCCACCGCCTGCTGGTGGTGGACCGCGACCCCGGCTGCCGGTACACCGGGGAGATTCCCCCCGGCGACGATCACCGGCTGGTGGAGGCGGACTGGGATGCCTTCTTCGACACCTGGCTGCTCCCCGACCCCGGGCGCGCCGAATCGCCCGATCGCCCGATCGCCCAATCGCCTGACACCATCGTCCCCTCGCCGCTGATGCCCCACCTGATGTTCCACTGGCTGCTCCGGCGGGCCCGGCGCCGCTGGCCCGGCCGGGACGTGGAGGTGCGGCCGCTCGCCACCGGGCCCGGGACGCCGTACGACACCGCGGCGCCGGACGGCACCCGGTACATCTCCTTCGCCGACTGGCTCTGTCCCACCCACTGCATCGAACCGCTGCTCTGCCCGGTGACTCGCGCTCCGCGCACCTGGGAGATGCGGGAGGCCATGACCCAGTGGGCCAGCCGGCTCGGCGCCGCCGGGCCGGTGGTCTTCCAGTGCGAGCACCAGGTCTTCGGCGTGGGCATGTTCAGCCGGGATGAAGTCCTGGCCGGGGACGCCGAGCTGGCCCGCCAGGGGAACCGGCCGGGGGAGGTGGCGCTACTGGTGGGGACCATCTCCTCCTGCCACGGGGCGGCCAATCTGCTCCACCTGGGGGCGGGGTGACCCGAGGGCACCAGCCCTGCGTATATTCTGGCTGACGGCGCCACCCGCCCCGGCCCCCGACTTCCGTCCGGACGATCCATGACCGCTCCTGCTGAACTCGAATACGACACCATCATCGTCGGCGGCGGCCCCGCCGGCCTCTGCGCCGGGATGTACGCCGGCCGGGGCATGCTCAAATCGGTCATCCTGGAGAGCAAGGTGCCCGGCGGCGAGCTGCTCAACACCGAGAAGATCGAGGACTATCCCGGCTTCGAGTCCATCCTGGGCCGGGAGCTGGCGGAGCGGATGACCGCCCATGCCCGGAAGTTCGGCGCCGAGATCCACCAGACCACCGTCGAGGGAATCCAGCGGCGGCCCGACGGCACCTTTGACGTCATCACCATCAATGGCGAGGTCTACCACGCGCCCACCGTGATCCTGACGGCGGGCGGCACGCCCACCAAGCTGGAGGTGCCGGGCGAGGCCGAGTACGCCGGGTTCGGGGTGTCCTACTGCGCGGTGTGCGACGGCGCCTTCTTCCGCAACCAGGTCATCGCGGTGGTGGGCGGCGGCGACGCCGCGGTGGAGGAGGCCGACTACCTCACCCGCTACGCCAGCAAGGT
>CAZCVG010000163.1:0-5916 GCA_964501735.1 uncultured Gemmatimonadaceae bacterium
CTGGCGCTCCAGTGCGAGCGCTTCATTGAGGTAGTCGAGCCGTTGCGGCTTGAGGGTCTCGGACTTGCCGCCGCCGAACAACCGCCGCCAGAGACTCATCGGGGAACAACATCCTTCTCGAATCGGGAGGGAATGAATCGCAAGATACCCCCGGCCGGAGGGGGCCGCAACGTCGCGCGCCCAGTTGATGCCGACCCGGTGGCCCGGTAGGTTAGGACCGGTTCCGCTGCCAGCTGTCGGCTGCCAGCCACCGGGGTAGGCGGGCCCCGGACCAGCCGCCCGGCCACCGGGCAATGTCCCCCGCAGACCCACTGTCCATCCATGCTGGCAGCCGACAGCTGACAGCCACAGGCTCCACACCATGAAACGCCCTTCATCTCCCGCCCCGCGCGGCATTCTCGAAATCGACTGGCCGTTCTTCGGCGAGTTGTGCCGCGCCCTCGCGCTCAAGGTGGCCCGCGCGTACCAGCCCGAGGTGGTGCTGGGCATCGCCAAGGCCGGCGTGATTCCCGGGGTCGTGGTGGCCTCCATCCTCCAGCTGGAGTTCGCCTCGATGGCGGTCACCCGGCAGGACGCCGGCGGCGATCCCATCCTGGTCACCGGCCCGCCGGGCACCATCCGCGGCCGCCGGGTGCTGCTGGTGGACGAAACCTGCGACACCGGCTCCACCCTCAAGCTGGCCCTGAACGAAGTCCGGGTGCTCAAACCCGCCGAGGTGCGCACCGCGGTCTCCTTCCGCACCGGGCCCTACCAGCCCGACTTCCACGCCTTCGAGACCGACAAGCTCATCATTCTTCCCTGGGACCGGGAGATCATCGCCGACGGCGAGCTGGTTACCCGGCCCGATTACGTCCAGTGGCTCAAGGGTAACGGCTGAGCGGCCCGTCACCCGGCCAGCGATGAAGAACCGCCTGCACGACGCCCTCCGGTCCGCCCGGGCCGACTACACCGACATCCGCCTGGAGCGGTCCTGGCGCACCGCGATCGGGTTCCGTGGCAGCCGGCTGGAGGGCGCCACCACCGCTGTGGAGGAGGGCGGCGTGGTGCGCTGCCTCAACCGGGGCCGGGGATGGGGCGTGGCCGGCTTCCAGGGACTCGCCGGCCTGCGCGCCGCGGTGGCGCGGGCCCACGAGCTGTCCCTCGCCGTGGCGGTCGAGACCCCGGTCCGCCTGGCCGACATTCCCATCCAGGATGCCGACCACACCGCCGATCTCGACGGCGATGTCCGGGGCATCTCGCTGGCGGAGAAGCGCCGCTTCCTCGACCAGCTCAACCAGGAGATGCTGGCCACCGACCGGCGCATCGCGGAGTCGTGGGCCGGCTATCGCGACACGGTCACCGAGCGCTGGGTGGCCACCTCCGAAGGCGTCCAGCTGCACGACCTCCGCCCCTCGGTGCGGGTCGCCGCCGGGGTGATGGCCCGCGAGGAGAACTTCGTCGAGCGGGCCTTCGAGTCGTGGGCCGTACCCGGCGGCTGGCACTCGGTGCTGGCGGCCGACTACCCCTTCCGGGCCGCGGCGCGGCGGGCCGTCGCGCTCCTCGCCGCCCCGCGGGTCCGGGCCGGCAGCTACCCCGTGGTGCTGGACCCGCGCGCGGCCGGCGCCCTCGTGCACCAGGCCATCGGGCACCTGTGTGAGGCGGGGCGGACCACCCGAGAGGCCGATGCCTCCCTGCAGGTCGGCCAGCGGGTGGCGTCCGACCTGCTCACCGTGGGCGACGACGGCAGCGCCTCCGGCCTCGCCGGGGCCCGGCCGTTCGACGACGAAGGCGCCCCCACCCAGAACACCCTGCTGGTCCAGCACGGGGCGGTGGTGGGCCGGCTGCATACCCGCGAGACCGCCGCCCGCGCCGGCGTGCCCGCCACCGGCAACGCCCGCACCACCGGCGTGGCCACCGCGCCGTCCGCCCGGCTCACCAACGTCTATGTCTCCAACGGCAAGGGCACCCTCGAGGAGCTGATTCGCGGCATCCCCTTCGGGATCTACCTGGCCGACGCCATTGCCGGGCACGCCGCCTTGGGCCGCTTCTCCCTGACCTCGGCCTGGGGTCAGGTGATCCGTGACGGGCACCTCGCCGAGCTGGTCAAGCCGGTCACCCTCGCCGGTGAGGTGCGCGAGACCTTGCAGCGGGTGGACGGCGTGGCCGGCGACTTCCACTGGAGCCAGCTGGCCAGCGCCTGCAGCCGGGACGGCCTCGCCCACCTCCCCGTGGCGGAGGGCGCCCCGCACCTGCGGTTCGACCGGCTCGCCATCGGCGGGGACCCGGCATGATCGCCCCCCTCCTCGACCTGGCCGCCCGGCGCGCCACCGATGCCGACATCGTGCAGAAGGTGGACGAGACCACCACCCTGCGCTTCGCCGCCGGCCGCCTCGCCGGGGCGACCACCACCGCCCGCCAGGGGGTCAACCTCCGGGTGGTGGCCGACGGCCGGGCCGGCGTGGCAGGGAGCGCCGGTGATGATCCGGAGGAGCTGCTCGGCCGGGCCCTCGCCTCCGCCCGGGAGGGGGAACTCAGCCAGCTCGCACTGCCCCGGCTTACCCGTCTCCCGGCCGTGCTCACCCACGTCCCCCGCGCCGCCGCCGCCACCGTGGCCGACCTGATCCAGCTGGGGCAGCTGGCTCGCGACCGGCTGGCCGGCGAGAAGCTGGACCTCGACCTCCTGGTGGAGCGATCCCTCGCCGCGGTGCGGGTGGCCAACACCCAGGGGCTCAACGCCGGCTACGACCTGTCGCTGGTCACCCTCGCCATCGAGGCCAGCCGGGTCCAGGACGGGCGGCGGGTCGTGGTGCGGAGCCGGATCAGCGGCGCCGATCTCCCGGCGCTGCCGGAGGTGGAACGGCTCATCGCGGACCTGCGCCGCCGGCTGGCCTGGTCGGAGCGGGCCGCCGAGCCGGTGGCCGGACGGCTCCGCATCGCGTTCCTCCCCGCGGCGCTCCCGGTGCTCCTGGCGCCGGTGGAGCAGGCGCTGACCGGGAAGGCGGTCCTGCAGGGCAATTCCCCGCTGGCCAGGCGCCGCGGCAGCGCCGCTTTCAGCGACCTCATCACCCTGCGCGACGATCCCCTCGTGGCCGGCCGGCCCGGCTCCCGCCCGCTGGACGATGAAGGCGTCGCCAGCCGGCCGCTGAATCTCGTGAACCGTGGCGTGGTCGAGGGGCTGATGTACGACCTGGAGACCGCCGGGCGGGTAGGCGCCCAGCCGACCGGTCACGGCCGGCGCACCACCTTCGGCAAGCCGCAGCCGGCCTGCACCAATGTCGTGCTGGAACCGGGGGAGACCGGCTGGGAGGATCTGCTGGCTCTGGTGGAGGACGGCATCGTGCTGGAGGGCTTGCGGGGGCCCTTCGCCACCAACGCCGCCGGGGGGACCTTCGCGCAGGCCGCGTCGCTGGCCTGGCGGGTGAGCGGGGGGGAGATCACCGGGCTCCTCCCCGAGCTGACCGTGGCCGGCAACGCCCACGACCTGCTGGCCCGGGTCGTGGCGGTGGGCCGCGACCAGGTCTGGCTCGGCGCCCGCGCCGCGCCGCCGGTGGTGATTGACGGTGTCTCGGTGTTCTAGGAGAGGTCTTAGAACAGCACCCGCTTGACCAGCCAGTAGACCGCGTACATCACCGCCAGTCCCACCGCCCAGGCGCCCACCTCACGCAGCGTGTTGGCCAGTCGGGCCGCCCCCTTGGCCGGCTCGTGGTCCAGGCTCTTGTTCTGGCGGACGTTGTAGGCGCACATGACTCAGCTGGTCACCGCGTCGAGGTAGCCCGCCCCCTCGGCGATCCGGCCGTAGACGATCTGCAGGGTCTCCGGGGATCCCGCCAGGAAGCGGCAGGCGGCGTCCCCCCGCGACCGGCATTCCACCTCCATGACCCCCAGCGGAGTGCCGGAGACCCGGGTGAGGAACTCCGCCAGCAGGCCGCTCGACAGGTGGCAAGAGGGGTAGGTGGCGCCGGCGGCGGGATCGGATTCCCACCAGTCGGAGGAATCCAGCGCGATGACCGCCGGCGCCAGCGGGCTGACGCTGAGGGCCCCCCAGCCAGATTCCCGGAAGAACCCCGAGAGCGTCTCCCCCAGGTGGCGCACGTCCAGCGAGGCGGGGCGCCCCACCTGGTACCGGTCCCCCAGCCACTCCGTGTAGGCGTCGAACAGGGCCTCGCCCCCGGCGAATCCCGCCTCCTGCAGCCAGCCGGCAGCCTGTCCCCCGGCGTCGCGCTCCAGCACCTGGCGCAGCTGGCGGATGCTCTGCCAGCCCAGGACCAGGCAGCGGGCAGGAGTGGAGGGGGCGACGGAGGCCATGGCAGGCTGCTCGATGAAGGGTGGCTGGAAGGTTAGGGGGAGATGGGAGACAGAGCAAGCGGGCGGCCGTCAGCCGGCCCGCCGCAGCAGCTCGGCCTCATCAATGATCTCGATCCCGAGGTTGCGGGCCTTGTCGAGCTTGCTGCCCGCGTCGGCGCCGGCCACGACCGCGTCGGTCTTCTTGCTGACGCTGCCGGTCACCCGGCCGCCGGCCCGCTCGATCAGCGCCGTGGCTTCCTGCCGCGACAGGGTGGGCAGCGTCCCGGTGAGGACGAAGCTCTTCCCGGCGAGCGTCCCGCTCCCGGCCGGGGCGGCGTTCGGTTCCGAAGTGCCCAGGCCCAGCCGCTCCAGCCGCGCGATCAGGGTCCGGTTGACCGGGTTGGAAAAGAAGCTCGCCACCGCCTCCGCGATCGTCGGGCCCACGCCCGGCACCGCCTCGATGGCTCCGGCGTCGGCTTCCGCCAGGCCGTGCATGGTGCCGAAGGCGCGGGCCAGCAGCTGCGCGATAGTCTTGCCCACGTGCCGGATGCCCAGGCCGAACAGGAGCAGCGACAGCGGCCGCGCCCGGGACGCGGCGATGGCCTGGACCAGCTGGGTGGCCGACTGTTCCGCGAACCGCTCCAGCCCGGTGAGCTGGTCCACGGTGAGCTCGTACAGGTCGGCCACGTCGTGGATCAGCTCCGCGGCCAGCAGCTGCTTGACCCGCTCGTAGCCCAGGCCACGGATATCCATCGCCTCGCGCGAGGCGAAGTGCACGATCCCCTCCAGCACCCTCCCGGGGCAGGAGCCGTTGGGACAGTAGCGCATGGCTTCATCGGCCGGCCGCTCCACCGCGGTGCCGCAGGCGGGACACCGCTCCGGCATCACGAACGGCTGCTCGCTTCCGTCGCGCCGGTCGCGGAGCGGACCCACCACCCGCGGAATCACCTCCCCGGCGCGGATGATCTCCACCCAGTCGCCCACCCGGATGTCCTTCTCGGCGATCAGGTCCTCGTTGTGGAGCGTGGCGTTGGACACGGTGACCCCGCCCACCTCCACCGGGTCCAGCACCGCGTACGGGTTGAGCGCGCCGGTCCGCCCGACGTTGATCCGGATCTCCTTCAGCCGGGTGACCACCACCTCGCTGGCAAACTTCCGGGCGATGGCCCAGCGGGGCTCGCGCTCGCTGACCGAGCCGAGTTCCCGGTGCAGCGCCAGCCGGTCAATCTTCACCACCACCCCGTCGGCATCGAAGGGCAGCTGCTTGAGCCGGCCCTGCAGGCGCTCGGCCTCCGCGTGCACCGAGGCCAGGTCGGGGTGGCGCCGCCGGTGGGGTTCCACCGGGAACCCCCACGCAGCCAGCCGGTCCAGCACCTCGTGCTGGGTCTCCACCGGAAGGGTCCCTTCGATCACCTCCACGTGGAACGCGTACATCCGGAGCCGCCGCCGCCGGGTGATGCGGGGGTCGAGCAGCTTGAGGCTGCCGGCGGCGGTGTTCCGGGGGTTGGCGTAGAGCAGTTCTCCCGCCGCCTCCCGCTCCCGGTTGAGCCGCTCGAACGCTGCGCGGGGCAGGTACACCTCCCCCCGGATCTCCATCAGGCGGGGATGGCCGGTGCCCGCCAGCCGGAGCGGGACGTCGGGCAGGGTCTTGAG
>CAZCVG010000164.1:0-5853 GCA_964501735.1 uncultured Gemmatimonadaceae bacterium
ACGGCTGGGCCGACCAGCGGTATCGGAAGGGTCCCCAGGTCCTGGGGCCCTCCCCCGCCATCCTGGGCAGCTCAATGCTACCGCGCTGCCCCGGCCTACGCCAGAAACATCCGAGCCGTTGGCCAGACGCGGTCCGGCCAGCGGCTTGGGTGGGAGCTGCAGAGCGCGGCTGGTGAACTCCTTTGTGAGCTACAGGCCGGGCCGCGCTTTGACAGCTCCACACGCGGGTTGGACCGCTCAGCGTATGGTCAGGGTAGGGGCACCAGCAGTCCAGCATGACGCCGAAACGGTGCATTCATATACTGAGTGCAACACTGTGCCCCAAGGAAAAGGTGACCTGGTGGATACTGGTAGACTTCAAGTCTCCGCCAAGAGAAAGAAGGCTGCCATGACGTATCACCAGTTTTGGCCGCGCCGAGGATCTGGATGGATGCGGTGGGGATCCTAGGCGAGAACTCTTCGCTGCCCGTCGCGTGGCAGGCTGACCCTGGTCCCGGCCGGCGTGGCTCCCGGGGCGGCGCTTGGCGGCCGAATGGAGATGGCGAGACTCCCCGGCAGCGCCGCCAGGGGCGGCCCGGGGGCCCTGCTGATCGGCGTTCTGCTAGTCGCAGTTCGCGATGCGCAGCACCTCGCAGCGGTACAGCTCGGCTCCGAGCCCGATGACCAGGAACAGGAAGAGGGCGAGCATGGCCGCGGCCACCAGGCCGTTCAGGAGATAGAGCCGCCGTCGGCCATCCACGCCCTGGCGCAGGAGCGGCCGGGCTGCGATGATCGCGCCGGCCGGAAGGCACCCGAGGACCGTCGCCAGGAGCAGGTACTCGAATGGACCCGCCTGAGACCCCGGCCGGATGACCGAGAAGAACGGCTCGACCCTGTGGCTGACGATGGCGTTGGCCGCGAGGAAGGGCAGGACGAGCATCCCACCCACCAGGGCCGCGGAGGTGGGCGCCATGTGCGGTGGAGACTCCGGCATTGCAAGAGCCCTCCAGGGTTGACGCGCGCGGGGCGAGGCCTCAGGTCGCGCACACGTGGTGCTCCGCCTCCCTGGCATCGCGCCACCATGTGGGGGCGAGTCTATCCGAAGGAACGCTTCGGCGCCACCCGTGCCCGGGCCCGCGCCAGCCCAGGCCGCGGAACCGTCCAGCCGCCCGGGTCGTTGAGGGGGAGGCGCCGCCGGCAGGGCCGGGCCGGCCGTGGTGTGGCGGCGCGCCGGTGCGTCTACTTTCACGTGAGCGCGGCCCCACGCGCCCAGTCCCCGACCCCGACCGGAGTTCTTCCGCATGTGGTTCTGCCGCTCCCGCGCCCCGCTCCTGCTCCTCGCTCTCGCGCCCTCAATGCTGGTGTCGCAGTCGCCGGCGAAACAGGGGGAGTCAGGTACCTACCGCCTGGTGGCGGAGAGCCGCCTCGAGGTGAAGACCGGCAAGTCCGGGCTGCTCGGCTTCGTCGGCCATGATCACATCATCCGGGCCAGCGCCTTCGACGGCGAGGTGCACTACCAGGCCGACCGTCCCGAAGCCACGACCATCACCATCCGGATCCTCACCGACGGGCTCGAGGTGCTCACCCCGCCCGACACCGCCGAGATCCGCAAGGTCACCGCCGCCATGCGGACCGAGGTGCTGCACACGGCGGAGTATCCCGAGATGTTCCTGGTCTCGCGCTCGGTGACGCCCAGGGACCAGGGTTACCGGGTCACCGCCGAGTTCACCATGCACGGGGTGACCCGGGAGATCACGGTGCCGGTGACGGTGGAGTTCCGGGGGGATACCCTGGTGGCGAAAAGCCGGTTCGACCTCAAGCAGACCGACTTCGGCATCCGGCCGTACAAGGGCGGGCCGGCGGGCGCGGTCAAGGTGGCGGACAAGGTGGAGTTCCGGATCGAGGCGAAGGCGGTAAGGGACTGAGGACGGTAAGACGGTCGGGCTGTCGGGGCTGTCGGGGCGGTCAGGCGGTCAGGCGGTCGGACGGGCGGACGGTTCGCCAGTCCGCCTGTCCGCCTGTCCGCTGTCCCTCCTACGGCGCCACCTCATGAAACGCGAGCGCCGTCTCGTTCTCCAGGGCCCAGCGCATGGCCCAGTCGTTCTCGAACAGCAGCACCGGCTGGCCGTGGCTGTCGAACAGCCGGAGCCGTCCCGCGGAGGTGGCGGCGCGCTCGATCGCCTCGGCCGGCCCGGTGATCCAGCGGGGATAGCGGTAGCTGATGGGCACGAAGCGGCAGGGCGCCCCGTACTCGTGCTCCAGCCGGAACAGCATGACGTCGAACTGCAGCCGGCCCACCGCGCCCACGATCGGCGCCGGCCCGGTCTCCCCGTCGGCATAGAACACCTGGGCGGCGCCCTCCTCGGAGAGCTCGCGGAGCCCGGCGTCGAGCTGCTTGCGCCGGAGCGGGTCGGCCGGCACCACGGTGGCGAAGTGCTCGGGCGGAAACCGGGGCACCCCCTGGTACTCGAGCGCCCCGGCCGCCGAGAGGGTGTCGCCGATGCGGAGCGCGCCCCGGTCCACCACCCCGATCACGTCACCCGCCCACGCCTCCTCCACGCTGGTGCGCTCCCGGGCCAGGAACTGCTGGCTGCTGGCGAGCCGGAGGGTGCGGCCGGAGCGCGGGTGCAGGACGTCCATGCCGGCCTCGAAGCGCCCGGAGCAGACCCGCACAAAGGCGATCCGGTCGCGGTGCCGGGGGTCCATGTTCGCCTGGATTTTGAAGACGAAGCCGGTGAAGCCCGGCGCGGTGGGCGGGATGATCCCGGCGGTGGACTCGCGGGCCACCGGCGGCGGCGCCAGGGCCAGGAAGTCCTCCAGCAGCCCTTCGACGCCGAAGTTGGTGAGGGCGCTCCCGAAGTATACCGGGGAGAGTTCGCCGGCCAGGAACAGCTCCCGGTCGAAGGGGTGGCCCGCACCGGCCAGGAGCTCCAGCTCCTCGCGGAGCCGGGCCAGGCCAGCGGCCCCGACCCGCTCGAGCAGGATGGGATCGTCCAGGGCGAGGGACTGGGTGGCGGCGCGGGAGGCGCCGTGGTCGCCCGACCCGGTGAAGAGGGTGACCAGGCCGGTGCGGCGGTCGGCCACCCCGGCGAAGCCGCTGTCGGCCTGGACCGGCCAGGTGGCCGGGCTGCAGAGGATGCCCAGCTCGCGCTCGACATCGCCCAGGAGGGTGAGGGGATCGGCGCCCACCCGGTCGCACTTGTTCACGAAGGTCACGATCGGCATCCGGCGCCGCTTGCAGACCTCGAACAGCTGCCGGGTGCGGGCCTCGACGCCCTTGCGGTTGTCGAGCAGCATGATGGCGCTGTCGGCCGCCACCAGGGTGCGGAAGGTGTCCTCCGAGAAGTCCTCGTGGCCCGGGGTGTCGAGCAGGTTCACCCGGTGGCCGGCGTAGTCGAAGGCCATCACGCTGGAGGTGACCGAGATGCCGCGCTCCCGCTCCAGCTCCATCCAGTCGGAGGTGACCTGCCGGCCGCCCCGCCGGGCCTTGACCGCGCCGGCGAGGTGGATGGCCCCGCCGTAGAGCAGGAGCTTCTCGGTGAGGGTGGTCTTGCCAGCATCGGGGTGGCTGATGATGGCAAAGGTGCGCCGCCGCTCCACCTCCCGCCCGGCGGCGGCCTGGGCGGCGTCCGGCATTGGTGCGGCGGTCACGACCCGGCCCGGCCGGGCGCAAGAAAAGGCCGCGCGCGGACGCCGGCCACTGGCTGCTGCATGGTCTCTCCCTCGGATGAATCACGAATGGCGCCCGCAATTATACCTAACCCCGCTCCCTGAGGCGTCGGCGGACCCGGCGGGCAGGCCGTCGGGGCGCCCGGGGACGTCCTTCGGCACTGGCGTGTAAGGGGTTGACAGTCATGAGGTTACCAATTACTTTCATATCAATGCAACACGGTGGTGGCCGGAGGATCGGCCGCTGGTGGTGTATTCGGCCGGGCCCGCAGGTTTCCGCCCGGCCCTGTCCCTCCGTTCCATCAGAGTGGTCCCGCGCGCTTCGGCGCGGTGCGCCCCCGGTCCTTCCGCGATCAGCCTCGCTCGCGGCCCGGCGCTGGTGGAGCTCTTCGCGAGGAAGATCGGAAATGCCCCATGAACCGCATCCGCAACGTTGCCTTCGACATCAAGGCCGGGAAGTCCGCCGAGTTCAACAAGGTGCTCACCAACGAGGTGCTGCCCCTGATGAAGCAGCAGCCCGGCTTCAAGCACGAGCTGGCCATGGTCAACGGCTCGCACGTCGAGGCGCTGAGCGTCTGGCAGGACCAGGGCAGCGTGGACAAGTACAACACCACGATCTATCCGGAGGTGCTCAAGAAGCTGAGCCCGGTGATTGACGGCACCCCCAAGGTGACCAACTATGACCTGGTGGGAACGACCCTGTCGGTCTAAGGCGTCGGGTCCAGCAGGACGGGCGGGCGGTCCAGTCATGGACCGCCCGCCCGTTTTTTCATGGGGGCCGCCGCCGGGTCAGGACGCTGGCGGCGGCCGCATGGCTGGCTTGCCCTCGGTGTCGTGGGCGTAGAAGCGGGTGGTGGGATAGGCGAAGTCCACGTCGGGGCACTGGTCGAAGGCGGCCAGGATGTCGCGCCAGATGGCGTCGGCCACCTGCCGCCGGGCCCGCGGGGCACAGGGGGTGCGCAGGGTGAGCAGGACGCCGCTGGCTTCCACGGTGACAAAGACCGACGGGTCGGTGGCGCTCCGGGGCAGGGCGTAGCGCCGAGCCGCCGCTGCCAGCTCGGCGCCGGCCTGGCTGGCGGCCGAGCCGCCGTGGCGGGCGGCGATCTCCTCCAGCAGGGCCAGCGCCTTTTTCCAGTCGCTCTCGAAGGTCACCAGCACCGGCAGTTCGGTCCAGATGGACTGGAACCCCCGGGTGTAGTTGGCCAGCGGCGAGGTGAACAGCAGGGCGTTGGGGACGTAGATGAGGCGGCCCGTGGTCTGGTCGGCGTGGACCCAGTTCCCGATTTCCAGCAGGGCGAACTGGAACAGCCGGATGTCCACCACGTCCCCCGAATGCGGCCCCACCTGCACCCGGTCCCCGATCTCGAAGGGGCGGCGCCACAGGATGAACAGCCAGGCGGCCAGGTTGGTGAGCGGGTCCTTGAGGGCGATGGCCACGCCGGCGGAGAGCAGGCCGAGATAGGTGGCGAATCCGCTGAAATCCACCAGCCAGATCCGGGTGGCCACCACCACCCCGACGAGGACGGCGCCGTAGGTCGTGCCGCTGCGCCAGCGGTAACGGTCCCGGGCGTCCACCAGCCGGCGGTTGAGCACCCGCAGGACCATCCAGCGCAGCAGTCCCAGTCCGAGGACCAGGCCCAGCGTGGCGAGGATCTGGAGCGCGGTCTGGGGGCTGACCCCCAGGACCGACCCGGCCCACTCGCCCAGGCGGTTCACCGGCGGCCCCGCCTCACCGGGCGCCAGGTGCCGGCGGCGCCACCCGGATGGGCGGCGCGGCGACCAGTTCGAAGGTGGCCGAGGCCAGCTGGACCTTCCCGCCGGAGGCGTCCACCAGGTCCATGATGCGGTTGAAGAGGGCGTCCTTGGTGAGCCGCCGGCGCCGGTAGTCCACCACGTAGCGCAGGGTGTATTCCATCCAGTTGTCGTTGATCACGAGGGTGATCGCCGGGGTGACGCTGGCGTCCTCGATCATGTAGCGCTTGACCATGTCCCGCCAGGCGATGGCGGCGGTGTCGGCATAGGAGGCCACCACCAGGGCGGCTGCCTGCTCGAGGATCTCCCGGGCCAGCTGGCGGTCGCTGCCGAAGCGGACCGGGACCTTGATCTCGTCCCAGAGGAAGGGAAAGTCGCCGGAGTAGTTGAACACCGGCTCCTTGAACACGAAGCTGTTGGCCACCCGCACGATCCGGCCGTTGTAGAGGTCCC
>CAZCVG010000165.1:0-5846 GCA_964501735.1 uncultured Gemmatimonadaceae bacterium
CCGCCCTCGCCTGCCAGCTGCTTGACCAGCTCGCCGATGACGCCCTTGGCATCGCCGAACAGCATCCAGGTCTTCTCGGAGAAGTAGAGTTCGTTGTCAATGCCGGCGAAGCCCGGGTTCTTGCTGCGCTTGATGGCGAAGACGGTGCGGGCCCGGTCGGCGTCAATGATCGGCATGCCGAAGATGGGGCTGGTCTTCTCGTAGCGGGCGGCGGGATTGACCACGTCGTTGGCGCCCACCACGAGGCAGACGTCGCACTGGGGCATGTCGGGGTTGATCTCGTCCATCTCGACCAGGTCGGTGTACGGGATGTCGGCCTCGGCGAGGAGCACGTTCATGTGGCCGGGCATCCGGCCGGCTACCGGGTGGATGGCGAACTTCACGCTCACGCCCCGCTTCTTGAGCTGGTCGTACAGCTCGCGGACCTTGTGCTGGGCCTGGGCCACCGCCATGCCGTAGCCGGGGACGATCACCACCAGGTTGGCCTGCTCCATCACCTGGGCGGCGCCCTCCGGGGTCTCCGGCTTGTACACCTTCTCCTCGCCGCCGGCCTTGGCCTGCTGCACCTGGCCGAAGGCGCCGAACAGGACGTTGGTGAACGACCGGTTCATCGCCTTGCACATGATGATGGCGAGGATCAGGCCGCTGGAGCCGTCCAGGGCGCCGGCAGTGATCAGCAGCTTGTTGTCCAGCACGAAGCCCATCGCCACCGCGGCCAGGCCGGCGTAGGCGTTGAGGATGGCGATGACCGTGGGCATGTCGGCGCCGCCGATCGGGATGATCAGCAGCACGCCGAACACCAGGGCCATCACGATGATCACCGGGAAGAGCTGGGGCGCCCACGCGGCGGTGGGGTTCCGGATCAGGGCGATGCCGAGCCCCACGGCGATCAGCAGCAGGCCGAGGTTGATGATGTTCTGCCCGGGGTAGGTCACCGGGCGCTGGGGCACCCACTTCACTTCCTGCAGCTTGCCGGCCGCCATGAGGCTGCCGGTGAAGGTGAGGAAGCCCAGGATGATCTCGGTGATGATGGCGGTCATCCGGAAGGCAGTCAGGTTCTCGGGCCCCTCGGCGAACCAGAGGTAGTACTTGGCCGTCCCGACCAGGCCGGCGGCCAGGCCGCCGAAGGCGTGCGACAGCGCGGTCCGCTGGGGCACCGCGGTGAGCGGCACCAGGGCCAGCGGGATGCCGACCGCGAACCCCGCGATGATGGGCAGGATGATCCAGAGATGGTTGGTCACCGCCGGCTGGATCCAGGTGACCAGCACGGCGATGGTCATTCCCGCCACGCCCGCATACACGCCCTTCCGGGCGGTCTGGGGCGTGTTCATCCAGTGCAGCGCGAAGATGAACAGCGCCGTCGCGATGATGTACGCGACCTGGGTGATCGCGTGCATCATGACGGGCCTCCGCCGGGCTTGCGCTCATCCTTGAACATCTTGAGCATGCGGTCGGTGATGAGGAACCCGCTCACGATGTTGGTCATGGAGGCGAACAGCGCCACCGCGCCCATGATCCGGATGTCCAGCGGGAAGTCCCCGCCGGCCACGATGATGGAGCCCACCACCGCGATGGCCGAGATGGCGTTGGTGATGGACATCAGCGGGGTGTGCAGCAGCCGGGACACCCGGCGGATCACCCCGAGCCCGATGAACGAGGCCAGCACGAACACGAACAGCAGCCCCCAGAAGTCCACCTCCGCGGGCCCGTGGCCCGCGGCGGCGGCCGAGTCCGCCATGGCCTGCGTCAGGAAAACGGTGGTCATCGCGTGCCCGCCTTCTCCAGGGCTTCCCTGGTCCGTGCGTTTGTCACCGCACCCTCGTGGGTGATCACCGCGCCCTGCTGGATGTCATCGTTGAAGTCGAGCTGGAAGGCCTTGTCCTTCGTGAAGGCCTGCACGAAGGCGGTGAGGTTGCGGGAGAAGAGCAGGCTGGCGTGGAACGGCACGCTGGCCGGCAGGTTGAGCGGGGCCATGATGGTCACGCCCCCCACCACCACGGTCTCGCCGGGGCGGGACAGCTCGCAGTTCCCGCCGCCGTCGGCCGCCAGGTCCACGATGACCGACCCCGGCTTCATGCTCTTCACCATCTCCGCCGTGATCAGCCGGGGGGCGAACACGCCGCCGATCAGGGCGGTGGTGATCACCACGTCCGACTGGGCGCACTGTTCCACCAGCAGCTGGCGCTGCCGGGCCTTGTCCTCCTCCGACAGCTCCTTGGCGTAGCCGCCGCCGGCGACCGCGCTCTCCTTGAGCTCGATGCCGACGTACTTGGCGCCCACGCTCTCGATCTGCTCCTTCACCTCCGGCCGCACGTCGGTGGCCAGCACGTTGGCGCCGAGCCGGCGGGCCGTCGCGATGGCCTGCAGCCCCGCCACCGCCGCCCCGATCACGAACACCTTGGCGGGGAAGACCATCCCGGCGGCCGTCATGAGCATGGGGAAGTAGCGGTTGAGTTCGGCCGCCGCGAGCAGCACCCCCTTGTACCCGGCGATGTTCGCCATCGAGGAGAGGGTGTCCATCGCCTGGGCCCGGGTGGTGCGCGGGATGGCGTCGGTGGAGAAGGCGGTGATCCGGGCGGCGGCCAGCGCCGGCACCACCTCGAGGTTCCTGAGCGGCATCAGCGAACCGACCAGGATCGCTCCGGGCCGCATCCGGGTGACCTCCCCCGCGGCCGGCGGGTTGACCCGGAGGACCAGTTCGGCGGCGCCGAGCAGCGCATCGCCGCTGGCCTCGACGGCGGCGCCGGCGGCGCGGTAGGCGTCGTCGGGGTAGCCGGAGGCCTCGCCGGCGCCGGCCTCGACGCTGACTTGATACCCGGCCTGAATGAGTTTCTTGCAGGACTCCGGCACTAGCGCTACGCGCCGCTCGCGGGGGGCGGTTTCCCTGGGTACGGCAATGCGCATCGGGCCTCTCGATTACTGGGCGGGTCTGGCGAATCTAGCCGGATCAGGCCGGGGCGGGAGGGGGCGGATCGGGGATAGGCGAGTGGAGCCGTAGGTGATTCGGTGCCGACGCCACGCGCGCCGAGATCAGCGCAGCAGCAGGACCACGTACGCCACGTAACCACTGAGCAGCACCAGCCCCTCGAGGCGGGTCACCCGCATTCCCGAGCGGAGGATGGGAAAGAGCACGCCGGCGCTCGCCAGCATCCAGACCATGTCGGAGGTGAGCATCTCCCGGGAAACGGCGGTGGGCTGGATCAGCGCGGTGATGCCGAGGATGCCGAGGATGTTGAAGATGTTGGAACCGAGCAGGTTGGCGATGGCGACATCGGTCCGTCCCCGCACCGCGGCCACCACCGAGGCGGCCACCTCGGGCATCGAGGTGCCGACCGCCACCACCGTGAGGCCGATCACCCGCTCGGAGAGCCCGGCGTGGCGGGCCAGCTCCACCGCGCCGCTCACCAGGGCCCGGCCGCCCAGGACCAGCAGGAGCACGCCCAGCGCCACGGTCGCAAGCGCCATCCCCAGCGCGCCCCGGTGGAGGGTGCGCCCCGCCGCGGCCGAAGCGAATTCGGCCGCCTCCGCCCCGGACACCTCCTGCCGTGCCAGCCGCACGATGTACCAGGTGAAGGCCACCGCGCTCACCACCAGGAAGCCGCCCTCGAGCCGGTCGAGCAGGCCGTCGCGGGAGAGCACCAGGCAGAGGCCGCTCACCACGAACATGAACGGCCACTCGATCTTCACCGCATTCCCCTGCACCGGCAGGGCGGTGATCAGGGCGGTGATGCCGAGCACGCCCACCACGTTGAAGATGTTGGAGCCGACCACGTTGCCCACGGCGATCTCGGGCTGGCCGGCCAAAGCCGCCAGCAGGCTGACCACCAGCTCGGGCAGCGAGGTGCCGATGGCCACTACGGTGAGGCCGATGACGGCGGGCGTGACCCCGGCCAGGCGGGCGATGGCCGCGGCGCCACGCACCAGCGCTTCCCCGCCCCCGGCCAGGAGGACCAGGCCGAGGAGGACAAGACCCAGGGCGGCGAGGATGGTCATGGGTGAGGGGTGTGGAGTGTCAGGGCCGGCTACAGCCGTGGCAGGCTGATGCCGCCGGCGGCGCCCCGTGTCAGGCGGCGGACCTCCGCTTCCAGCCGCTTGTGCACGGCGTCGAGCTGGTTCCGCTCCACCGGGAGCCGTTCGGCCACCTGCGCGGTGAGCCCGTCCACCTTGCCCTGCAGGGCGCCCACCTGCTGTTCCACCAGCCGGTCCACCGCCTCCCGCGCCTTCCGCTCCGCCTTGGCCACCTCCTCGCCCACCAGGGCGCGGAGCTGGCCGGCCAGGGCCTCGTCGAGGTTGGAGCGGATCGCCAGGGTGGGGCGTTCGATGGTCCCGCCCAGCTCGGCCCGGACCCGGAGGCTGGTCACGCCCGAGATGACCCGCCAGATGGTGCCCTCGGCCAGCGAGGCGTTGCGGAGCCGGGTGCTGTCGGCCAGCCAGGTGACCCGGCTGGAGAGGACCTCCCAGCTGCCCTGGATGCGGTCCCCCGCGAGGGAGAAGGTCGCGTTGAGGGTGCTGGCCCCCGGGTTCACCCCGAAGGGGAGGTTGGGGAACCGGATGACCGGCAGCGACACGCCGGTGAGCCGGGCGGCCAGCGAGTCCCTGGGTGCAGAGCCGAAGTGCCGGGCCATGGCCGCCACCTGTACGCCCACCTGGCGCTCGCTCCCGAGCGCGCCCTCCACCGCGAGGGTGGCCGGCACGCCCACCAGCGCCGGCTGGCTGGTGATGCCGCCGGCGGTGGCCTTGAGGGTGCCCGGCACCGGCCCGCCCACCGTCAGGTCCACGTCGCCCTGCCGGAGCAGGAAGCGGGGATACTCGGCCGCCTTGGGGAACTCGACCGTGGTGCCGTCCAGGCGGGTCCGCTTGGGCCCGGGGCGTTTCCAGGGCTGGAGCCCGGGGGGGACGTAACGCTCGATCAGGCGGGCGTATCCCAGCGCGGCCTCGAAGTACCCGGTGCTGGGTGCGCCGAACAGGGCCGCGCTGATGTCGGGCGCGTCGAGCCCGGGCAGCTGGAGCAGGCTCCGGGCGAAGGCGTAGTCCCGCTGCCGCGCCGCGTCCACCTCGTCCAGCCCCTGCTGCAGGGTGCCGAGGGAGGCCCGGGCCGACTGTTCCAGGTCCTTGAGCCGGCCCTCGGCCCGCCGCAGCCGGTCCATGGCCTGCTGCACCGAGGTGACCGTGCGCTGCACCCCGGCGACGCCGAGCTTCTTCGGGTCGAGGGCCGCCAGCTCGGTGGCCAGCGCGGCCGACGAGTCCACCAGCGCCTGGATCTGCAGCCGGCCGAGGTCCTCCTCGAACGCCTGGCGGGTGGAGTCCACCCGGCCGGCCAGCGCCTCCGCCGCCTTGACCGTGCCCAGCTGGCCGGGATCGAGCGCCAGGCTCCGGGCGCTGTCCACCCGGCCCATGACCAGCGAGGGGATCTGGAACTTCTCCCGGGCCCAGCTGCCGGTCTCGCGCAGCAGCCGCCCCGCGGGACTGTTGGGGTCGGCGGGACGGGCGGGGGTCTGGCGGGCGGTGAGGAACTGGAGCCCGTTGAGCGAGAGCCGGTCAATCACCAGCTTCTTCTCGGTGAGGGGGACCGGATCGAGGTCAATGACGACCGCCCCCGCCTCCAGCAGGTTGCGCCGCGGGTCGCGCGGGTCGGCGATGGCGAGGCCGGCCACCTCCACGGCCGCCTCGGTCTCGCGGATCGTCAGGCGCCCGATGTCCACCTGGGTGCCCAGCATCTCCGAGAGGCTGAGCTCGGCCTGCCGCCGGGCCACCGTGTCGGCGAACACCACCCACAGCACGACCAGCAGCAGGAAGAACAGCAGCAGCGGGCCGATGGCCCGCCAGCGGAACAGCCGGAAGCCGGG
>CAZCVG010000166.1:0-5822 GCA_964501735.1 uncultured Gemmatimonadaceae bacterium
GCGGGTCATGCGCCCCGGACTGGTGAGGACCGCCGTGCCACGTATCTTCGTCAAGCCGCTTAGCGTGACCGAGGACGTCATTGACGTCCAGCGCCACGTCAACAACCAGGCCTACCTGCGCTGGATGCAGGATGTCGCCATCGAGCATTCGGCGGCGCGGGGCTGGTCCATGGAGCGCTACATCCAGAGCGGCACCGGCTGGGTGGTCCGGTCGCACTTCATCGAGTACCTGCGGCCGGCCTTCCTGGGCGAATCGCTGACGCTCCTCACCTGGGTGCAGGACGTCCGGCGGCAGAGTTCCCGCCGCCGCTACCTGTTCTGGCGCGCCGCCGACCGGCAGGTGGTGGCCCGGGCCGAGACGGCCTGGGTGTTCGTGGACCTGGGCACCGGGAAGCCGGTGCCCATTCCCGATGACCTGCGCACCGCCTTCGACCTGGTTCCCGAGGGCGAGGATGTGCTGCAGACCGCCGGCCTCCGGGCATAGCGCCGGCCCCGTTTCCCCTGTCATCCTCCGCCCGAGGCCCGGGCGGTACGAGGTCCCATGAGTGACGTCGCCGAGCTGTTCCGCAACAACCGCGCGTGGGCCGCCCGCATGGTCCAGCGCGATCCCCAGTTCTTCAACCGGCTGGCCGACCAGCAGGCGCCGCGCTACCTCTGGATCGGATGCGCCGACAGCCGGGTGCCGGCCAACGAGATCGTGGGCCTCCTGCCGGGCGAGTTGTTCGTCCACCGCAACGTAGCCAACGTGGTGGTCCACACCGACCTCAACTGCCTCTCGGTGCTCCAGTTCGCGGTGGACGTGCTCAAGGTGGAGCACGTGATCGTCTGCGGCCATTACGGCTGCGGCGGTGTCATTGCCGCCTGGCGCGGCCGGCCGCTCGGCCTGGTGGACAACTGGCTCCGCCACGTGCAGGACGTCGCCGACGTGCACCGGAGCGACTTGGTCAAGCTGCCCGAGCCCGTGCTGTTCGACCGCCTGTGCGAGCTCAACATCCTGGAGAGCGTGGCCAACGTCTGCCGCACCTCGATCATGCAGGAGGCCTGGGGCCGGGGGCAGGCGGTGACAGTGCACGGCGTGGCCTATGGGCTCAAGGACGGGATCCTCCGCGACCTTGGCCTCCGGGTGGCGGCCCCGGCGGAACTGGACCCCGCCAAGCGCAGCGCGCTGGCCGGCCTGTCCGGGTCCTGACCGGCCCCCCGCCGCCCGGGTCACCCCCACCGCCGGAGGCACATGGAGCTGGCGCAGGTGGTTCGCAATGCCGACCTCGGCCAGGTCATCCAGCTGGCCGTGGCGCCGGTCTTCCTCCTCTCCGGCGTCGGCGTGACCCTCGGCGTCCTGGCCAACCGGCTGGCCCGCATCATTGACCGGGCCCGCCATCTGGAACAGTTCGTTCCCTCCCACGACGGCCAGACCAAGGAACAGGCCCTGGCCGAGCTGCACACCCTCTCGCGCCGGGCCCGGCTCATCCACCAGGCCATCACCCTCTGCACCACCTGCGCCCTGCTCATCTGCCTGCTGATCGCCGACCTGTTCATCGGCGCCGCGCTGGGGCTGGGGCTGGCGGTGGTGACCGCCGGCCTCTTCGTGCTGGCCATGCTGGCCCTGATCGGCGGCTACGTGAGCTTCCTGCGGGAGATCTTCCTGGCCACCCACAGCCTCCGCTTCGGCCGGGGCGGGACCGGTAGCGGGGTGACGCCGGGGTAGCGCCATCGTTCGCCGGCCCCGCGGATCGGGGCCGACCGCGGCGCGGGCGCGCGACGCGGTGATTCCCGGGCAATCTGAATGGAGGTCCCCATGAAGGGCGCCGGAGGCACCACGGGCGGGGTGGGACTGTTCCTGGGCGGAGCCGCCATGGTGGTGGCCGGCGGTTACCTGCTGCTCACCCGGGTCACGGTGGCGAGCGGTGGCTGGCGGGTGTGGGGCTACAATGCCTTCGGGCTGTCGCTGCTGCCGCTGCTGGTGGGGATCGGGGTGCTGTTCTACAACGGCAAGTCGCTGGTGGGCTGGGGCCTCACCTTCGCGGGCTCGATCATCATCCTCGCCGGGATCATCGCCAACCTGCGGATCTACTTCCAGCCCAGTTCGCTGTTCGACACGATCATGATCCTGGGTCTCCTGGCTGGCGGGATCGGCCTGGTGGCCCGCTCTCTCCGGAGCCAGGGACCGGGCTGATCACGCCGGGGCGCGCGCGCCCTGCCGGCGGCCGGTCCGGCACGCCGGCCGCACCGGGCAGATGCCGCAGCGGGCCACCCGGGCGGTGCAGACCAGCGCCCCCAGTTCGATCATGGCCTGATTGAACGTCCACGCCGCGCTCCCCGCCCGCGGCACCAGCCGCTCGGCGGTCTCCCAGATCCGGCGTTCGGCCGCGGCCGTCTTCGGCACCCGCTTGCCGGGGCCCGGCCCGAACGCCCGCCGGATCACCCGAGCGACATTGGTGTCCACCGCCGCCGCCCGCCGCTCGAAGGCGAAGCTGGCCACCGCCCCCGCCGTGTAGCGGCCCACCCCGGGCAGCGTCCGGAGGATCGCCGGGTCGGCCGGGACCGCGCCGTCGTGATCCCGCACCACCGCACGGGCCAGCCGGTGCAGGTTGGCCGCGCGGCGGTAGTAGCCCAGCCCCGCCCACGCCTCGCGCACCTCCGCCGGGCGGGCCCGGGCCAGGTGGCCAAGGGAAGGGAACCGGGCCAGGAAGCGGGCGTAATAGCCGGTCACCCGCGAGACCTGGGTCTGCTGCAGCATCACCTCCGAGACCAGCACCCGGTACGGGTCGCGGGTCCGCCGCCAGGGCAGGTCGCGGCCCGCCCGCCGGAACCAGCGCATCAGCCGGCGCCGGAAGGCGAGAATCTCGGGGGTGGACTTGGCGGGCATGGCGGGTGAAGATACAGCCCACCGCCACCATGGCCACCACACTCGCGTTCGACCCCCGCCGGCCGCTCGGCCGCTACGTGCTGCAGGGCCTGGCCCACGTGGGCCGGGTAAGCCTGATGCTGGCGGAGATGGGGCGGGCGCTGGGCGAGTGGCGGGCCTGGCTCCCCCGTACCGTCACCGAGGCCTGGCACATCGGCGTCGGCAGCCTGCCGATCATCCTGCTGGTGGCCGGCTTCGCCGGCGCCGTCACCGCGCTCCAGACCGGCTACCAGTTCACCGGCAACATTCCCTACTACGTGGCCGGCTCGCTGATCGTGGAGTCGGTGGTCCTGGAACTCGGCCCGGTGCTCACCGGGCTCATCCTGGCCGGGCGGATCGGGGCCCGCTACGCCGCCGAGCTGGGCACCATGCGGGTCACCGAGCAGATTGACGCGCTCGAGACCCTGGGCCGCTCCCCGGCCAGCCACCTGGTCATCCCCCGGGTGCTCGCCGGCATCGTGATGATCCCGGTCCTGGTGATCATCGCCAACGTCACCGGCATCATCTCCGGCTGGCTGGCGGTGCAGCAGGTCCTCCCGGTCACCGACGCCGACTTCACCTACGGCGCGCGGTTCTTCTGGAAGCCGTTCGACGCCTACTACTCGGTGATCAAGGGCTTCGCCTTCGCGGTGTGCATCACCATCATCTCCTGCTACTTCGGCTTCAGCACCGAGCAGGGGGCCGAGGGCGTGGGCAAGTCCACCACCAATGCCGTGGTGGCCAGCTGCGTGATGATCCTGCTCCTCGACACCCTGCTGGCCAAGCTGCTGCTCCACTGAGCCCCGGCCCATGATCGAACTCCACGACGTCCGCAAGCGCTTCGGCCAGCAGGTGGTGCTGGACGGGGTGGACTTCGTCGTGGACGACGGCCAGACCGTGGCGCTGCTCGGCCCCTCGGGCACCGGCAAGAGCGTGCTGCTCAAGCACATCGTGGGGCTGATCCGGCAGGACTCCGGCTCGGTCATCGTGGACGGGAAGGACGTGGCCCGGCTGGGCCGGGACGAGATCCGCCGGCTGCGTTCCACCATCGGCTACGTCTTCCAGAACGGCGCCCTGTTCGACTCGATGAACGTGTTCGAGAACATCCGCCTGGGCATCACCAACGAGGCTCAGTTCCGCGACCTGGACTACTGCCGGGAGCGGGTGGCCCGCTGCCTCACCCTGGTGAACCTCACCCCGGACACCGCGGCCAAGTACCCGGCCCAGCTCTCCGGCGGCATGCGCAAGCGGGTGGGCATCTCCCGGGCCATTGCCGGGACGCCCAAGTACCTGCTCTACGACGAGCCCACCTCCGGCCTCGACCCGGTCAACGCCGACATCATTGACGACCTGGTCAAGAGCCTGGCCGGCGAGCTGGGCGTCACCAGTGTCATGGTGACCCACGACGTCCGGGGCGCCTTCCGGGTGGCCGACCGCCTGGCCCTGCTCACCGGCGGCCGCATCGTGCAGCAGGGCACCCCGGCGGAGTTCCAGCAATCCACCGTGCCCGAGGTGCGGGAGTTCCTCGAGCGCGACTTCGGCAACATCACCTTCGCGGCCTGACCCATGGACCTGCACTATCAGAAGGAAGCCACGGTAGGCGGCCTGGTGCTCGCCGGGATCGCGCTGTTCGTGCTGGGGACGATGTGGCTCAAGGGTGCCACCTTCCACCCCACCGGCCAGGTGGTACAGGCGGAGTTCTCGGACGTGGGCGCGCTCAACGTGGACAACGTGGTCACCGTCTCGGGCGTCGGCGTGGGGAAGGTGAGCGCGGTCCAGCTGGAGCGGCCCGGACGGGTGCTGGTCACCCTCAGCCTGCCCGCGGCCCTGGAGCTCAAGGCCGATGCCTCCGCCTCTATTTCCAGCGGGTTCTTCAGCAGCGACTCCCGGGTGCTGCTCGACCCCGGCCGCTCGGCCGAGGCCTTCCCGGCCGGCGGGGTGATCAAGGGCCGGATGGACGGCGGCGTGTTCGAGAAGGGCGCCGCCCTGGCCGACCGCGCCGACTCGGTCCTGATCGGCGTCCAGGCCATCGCCAATCAGCGCACCGCCGACGAGCTGACCCGCACCCTGCAGTCGCTGCAGCAGGTCCTCGCCACCATGAACCGCCAGTTGCCGGCCGTGACCGGCGAGACCGAGCGCACCATGGCCAGCATGCGCCGCCTGGCCGAGCGCCTGGACAGCACCATCGCCGCCCTGCCCGTGGGCAACGCCATCGAGCGGGCCGACACGCTCGCCCGGAACCTCTCCACAATGTCGCTCCAGCTCACCGCCACCGGCGCCCGGCTGGACTCGGTGCTGCAGAAGGTCAACCAGGGCGAGGGGACCATGGGCAAGTTTGCCACCGACTCCAGTTTCTACGTGGAAAGCCGGGACGCCATCCGCGCCATGCAGCGGCTGCTGGACGAGCTGGCGAAGAACCCCGGCAAGCTCACCGTCCAGGTGAAGCTGTTCTAGGCGGGCCCGACGCGCCCTTGCCGGGCTCGCCCCCACGAATCATGACTCCCTCACTCTCCCCGAAGTTCAACGAAGCCCTGGTCTACGCGTCCGAGATTCACTCCCGCCAGCGGCGGAAGGGGGGCCGGGTGCCGTACCTCGCCCACCTGATGGGTGTCGCGGCCATCGTGATGGAGGATGGCGGGGACGAGGAGGAGGGTATCGCCGCCCTGCTCCACGACGCCGTCGAGGACCATCCCCGGCAGGGGAAGACCCAGCAGGAGATCCTCGAGCGCTTCGGGGACCGGGTGCACCGGATCGTCCTGGGCTGCACCGATTCCGACCCCAGGAGCGATGCCAAGGGCCCGTGGGAGGAGCGCAAGCTCCGGTTCATCAACCACCTCCGCGCCGAGGCCCACGCCGACGTGCTCCGGGTCGCGGCCGCCGACAAGCTCTACAATGCGCGGTCCATCATCAACGACATGCGGGTGGTGGGCGACGAGGT
>CAZCVG010000167.1:0-5795 GCA_964501735.1 uncultured Gemmatimonadaceae bacterium
CCGCCCCAGAGGCAGCGCCCCGCCGAGACCAGGTTGAGCCGGATGCGGAGGTCGGCGTCGTGCACCCGGGGGAGAAAGGCGTCGCGGACCTCATCGGGCGACAGCTCCAGCGCGTTGGCCAGGAGCTGCCGGGCATCCATGTCATTGAGGTAGTCGTCCAGGGTGAGCGGGTAGCCCTCGACCACCTGGGCGACGACCCGCTCCCAGTTCTCCACCAGGCCGCGCAGCCCCTGGGTGACGACCGAATACGGCGCGCCACTCTTGCGGAGGTACTCCCGCACGGGATCGTTGGGACCGGAGATGCGCTGGGTCATTGGGACGGACTCCGCTGGGCCTGCCGCTGAAAATAGGCCTCCCCCGCGTTCGGACGGAAGAAGGTCCGGATGGTGCCGTCCGGGTCCGTGGCCAGGAAGTCGCCGGTGGCCCGGTCGAAGCGGGTGATCACCCTGTCCGCGCGGACCAGTTCCAGGACGCTTCCCCCCGCGGGCCGGTCCCTGAGCGACTGGGCCCGCCGCAGGTACTCCGATTCGCTGATCCCGCCGAACTCGGCCGCATGCTTGGCGTGGTGCTCGGCCAGGTCGCGGGGGCTCCGGAATCCGACCTCGGGCCGCTCCACGCCGGCCGCGGCCGTGGGGACGGCCGGTCCGGCCACCCGCTCGCTGGGACCCTGCTGGCCAACATAGAGCGCCAGGGCGAGCAGGGCCGCCAGTCCGGCGGCCAGGCGGAGCCGGCGCGCCACGGCCACCGGGTTCACCGGGGCCACCGGGGATGCGTTGCCCGATCGAGGGTCGCGCGGATACGATAGTCCACCCGCTGCTGCGGTGTCCCGGCCCGGGGCGGCCGGCAGCGGCCCGCGCCGCGGCGGGTGTGGGCGGTACGAGTGCGCGAATGGAGACGCACCCCGGTCCCCGACTGCGCCAGGGTGTCGGTGGGTGTGGTGGCGAGGCGAATCGAGGGAATCATGTCCGGGCCGGTGTGACGAAAGCGCGCTGGTGCCGAGAAGATACCCGGCCTACTGGCGGGGACAATCCCCGCGCCGGAACACCGCCGGCGAGCAGGCCAGCGCGCCGGGGGCCCACAGCCCCACCCCGCGCCGGCGGGCCTGCCGCTCCGCACTTGTCAGGCGCTCCACGTGCTTGACGTTGGGCGGGACGGTATAGAGGACCGCCCAGCCGCCCGCCACCAGCGCCTCGTTCACGAGGGTGTCGTGCCGCCAGACGTGGGCCAGCAGCCGGCCGTAGCGGTCGTGGGAGCGGACGTCGGTCTCCAGCGCCACGGTGTCTCCCACCGGGGCCAGCCGGGCCAGCGCCGCCGTGGCCTCCCGGGCCACCGCCCCCTGGCCCCGTTCGGGGCTGTCAATGCCTAGGAGCCGGACCTTGGTGCCGTCCCGGCAATAGAGGGTGTCGCCGTCCACGATGCGCGAGACCTCGCACGGCACCGTGGCCTGGGCCCCGGCCACGGACGGAACCAGGGCGAGCAGCGCGAGTAGCAGGACAGGACGGGGCCGCATGACCCGAAGTGTAACCCGAGTGGGCGGGAGAACCGCATGACCGTGTTCCAGCTTGCGAGCGAACTCCCCGTCACCGCCGACGCCGCCTACGCGTGGCACACCCGGCCTGGCGCCTTCGAGCGGCTGGCACCGCCGTGGGCGCCGGTCCGGGTGCTGGAGCGGAGCGGCGGCCTGGAGGATGGGCGGGTGGTGCTGGAGGTGCCGGTGGGCCCCTTCCGCCAGCGCTGGATCGCCCGGCACCGCGATGGCGTGCCCGGCCGGGAGTTCGTGGACGAGCAGGTCGAAGGACCGTTCGCGCGCTGGATTCACCACCACCGCTTCGAGCCGGTGGGGCCGGACCGTTGCCGCTACACCGATCACATCGAGTACGACCTCCCCTTCGGCGCGGCCGGCGCGCTGGCCGCCGGCCTGGTGCGGCGGCGGCTGGAGCAGACCTTTCGCTACCGTCACGCCACCCTGGCGGCCGACCTCGCGGCCCATCGCCGGCTCGGGTCACCCGCCCCCATGGATGTCGCCATCACCGGCGCCACCGGCCTGATCGGCCGGAACCTCGGCGCCATGCTTTCCGCCCTTGGGCACCGGGTGCGCCGGGTGGTCCGCCGCGGCGCCGGGCCCGGCGACATCCTCTGGGATCCGGCGGACGGCCCCCTGGCCGAGAGCGCGCTCGATGGCGTGACCGCGGTGGTGCACCTGGCCGGGGAACCGATCGCCGGCCGCTGGACCGCGGCCCGCCGGCGGCGGATCGCCGAGAGCCGGAGCCGGGGCACCGGGCTCCTGGCCGAGGCCATCGCCCGGATGCGCACCCCGCCCGAGGTGCTGGTCTCCGCCTCCGCCATCGGGATCTACGGTGACCGGGGAGACCAGCCGGTCACCGAGGAGACGCATCTCCGGACCGGGCCGGACTGCTTCTTCGTGGAGAAGGTCGGCCACGCCTGGGAGGCAGCCACCGCGCCGGCGGAGCGGGCCGGCGTCCGGGTGGCCCGGGTGCGCATCGGCATCGTGCTGAGCCCGGAAGGCGGGGCGCTGTCGGAGATGCTGCCGCCGTTCCGGGCCTTCGTGGGTGGGCGGATCGGCAGCGGGCGGCAGTACACCAGCTGGATCGGCATTGACGACGTGCTGGGCGCCATCTACCACGCCCTGGCGATGCCGTCGGTGTCCGGGCCGGTCAACCTCACCGCCCCGGCCCCGGTGACCAATGCCGAGTTCACCATGGTGCTGGGCCGGGTGCTGCGCCGGCCGGCGCTCCTCCCGGTGCCGGCCCACGTGCTCCGGCTGCTCTTCGGGGACATGGCCGACGAGCTGCTGCTGGCCGGTGCGATGGTCCTTCCGGCCCGGCTGTCGGCGACGGGCTACCAGTTCCGGCACGCCGAGCTGGAGGGCGCGCTCCGGCACGTGCTGGGCCGGTGAGGGCCGGGGCCGCGCCGCCCCTACTGGGAGCCGGGTAGCCTCCGTAGGTTTGGGCATGGCTCCTCCTGCCGTCATCCTGCTCTCGGGCGGGCTCGACTCCGCCACCACCCTGGCCATGGCCCGCCAGCAGGGCTTCGTCCTGCACGCGCTGAGCTTCCGTTATGGGCAGCGGCACGCGGTGGAACTCGAGGCCGCCACCGCGGTGGCCAGGCAGCTGGGCGTGGCGCAGCACGCCATCGCGGAGATTGACCTTCGCTTCATCGGGGGGTCGGCGCTGACCAGCGACCTGGCGGTACCCAAGGGGCGGAGCCCCGCCGCGATGGCGCGGGAGATTCCGGTCACCTATGTGCCCGCCCGGAATACCATCTTCCTCTCCTACGCCCTAGCCTGGGCCGAGGTCCTCGGCGCCACCGACATCTTCATCGGGGTCAACGCGCTGGACTACAGCGGCTATCCCGACTGCCGGCCGGAATACGTGGCCGCCTTCCAGCAACTCGCCAACCTGGCCACCCGGGCGGGGGTCGAGGGGGACCGGCCGATGCGGATCCACACCCCGCTGATCCACCTCAGCAAGCGTGAGATCATCGCGGCCGGCCTGGCCCTGGGGGTGGACTACGCCCTCACCCGGAGCTGCTACGACCCGGGGCCGGGCGGACTGGCCTGCGGCCAGTGCGACAGCTGCGTGCTCCGGCTGATGGGGTTCCGGGAAAACGGCCTCGAGGACCCGGCCCCCTACCACGCCGGCGCGGCCGGCAGCCCGCCGCCGATCCCGCCAGCTCCACGCCCGGCCCCCTCCCGCTGAGCATGCCCTACGCCGTCAAGGAGATCTTCTACACCCTGCAGGGCGAGGGGGCCCAGGCGGGGCGGCCGGCGGTGTTCTGCCGCTTCGCGGGGTGCAACCTGTGGACCGGCCACGAGCGGGACCGCGGCCAGGCGGTGTGCCAGTTCTGCGATACCGAGTTCGTCGGGACCGACGGACCTAGTGGCGGGAAGTTCGCCGACGCGGCGAGCCTGGCCCGGGCGGTGGCGAGCCACTGGCCGGCCTCGGCATCGCCGGGGGCGCGGCCCTATGTGGTCTGTACCGGTGGAGAGCCGCTGCTCCAGCTCGACGCCGCGCTGGTCGAGGCGCTGCACCGGGCGGGATTCGAGGTGGCGGTGGAGACCAACGGCACCCAGCCGGCCCCGGACGGGCTGGACTGGATCTGCGTGAGTCCCAAAGCGGAGGCGCCGCTGGTCCTCACCCGGGGCGACGAGCTGAAGCTGGTCTATCCCCAGGCGCTGGCGCCGCCGGAGCGATTCAGCGGGCTGGCGTTCCGGCACTTCTTCCTGCAGCCGATGGACGGCCCCGAGCGCGAGGCCAACACGGCGCGGGCGCTGGCCTACTGCCTGGCGCATCCCGAGTGGCGGCTCAGCCTGCAGACGCATAAGCTACTGGGCATCCCATGACCCACGGCTACTCGGACCGCATCGCCCACGCGCTGGCCTATGCAGCCAAGCACGGCGCCCCCCGGAGCGGGCCGGGCGCGGGCGTCCCCTACCTGACCCACCCCGCCAACGTGGCGGTGATCCTGGCCCGCTACGGCTGCGAGGAGACCACCATCGTGGCCGGCATCCTGTCGGTCCTGCTGGGGGAAGCGGCCCCGCTCCGCCGGGCCCAGCTCGAGCCCCGGATCCGGGCCAAGTTCGGGGAGCTGGCCGTGAGCATCGCCGGCAAGGCGGTGGAGCCGCGTTACGACCACCGGGGACGGCCGCGCAGCTGGGAGGCCTGCAAGCTCGAGTACCTGAGCGTGCTGTCCGAGGCGGACAGCCCGACGCTGGAGGTGTGCACCGCCTCGGAGATTCATCTCTGCGGGGTGCTGCTGACCGACGTGCGGCGGCTGGGACCGGAGTACCTCTCCGGCTACGCCCCGGGCGGGGCCCCGGCGGTGCTCGGGTGGCTGGCGGAGGTGGTGGAGGTGCTGGGCCGCCACCCGGTCGGTCCCCGGCCCGGCATGGTGCCCGAACTCCGGGACCTCCGGGCGCGGCTGGAGGCGACGGCCCTGCTCTAGTGCCCGCCGGCCGCCACGGCCGGGGCGTGGGCGGCGGGCGCCGCCGGGGCCGTGTCAGGCGGCAGGGCGGCGGCACGGTATCCCCTCGCAAAGCTGGTGTTCACGTGCACCACGGCCTCGTTGAGGCCGCGGAACGGGTAGCTGTCGGTGATTTCGGGCAGCCGGTCGGCCGCGGCCTGGTCCGTCACCACCATGCCGGCCGGCACGTAGCGCCCGGGCGCGACGGTCACCCCCACCACCTTGGCCCCCGGCTCGAGCACCGATCCCCGGCCGATCCACGCCTTGAACACCAGCGCCTGCATCCCGATGAACACGTCGTCGTCAATGCGTGCCGGGCCATGCACCTGCGACTGGTGGGCCAGCGACACCCGCTTCCCCACATACACGGCGTACTCGACGCCCCCCACCTCGTAGGTCCGCCCCGGCACGGGACGCCCGTGGGACACGGTCTCGAGGGCGTGGATCACGACCCCGTCCTGGACGTTGCTGGCCTCGCCGATGCCCACCGGCTGGCCCTCGTCGCCCCGGATGGAGGCGAAGGGCGCCACGAACACGTCGGCGCCGAGCACCACGTCCCCGATCACGCTGGCCATCGGGTCCACAAAGCTGGAACGGTCGGCGTCGGGCGAGTTCACGTCCGGGTTGAAGACCGTGAGGACGTTGGGGCGGCCCCGGCCCTCGGCGGCGGCGGCGCGGGCCGAGGCAAGCTGGCCCGAGAGCTCGGCGACCCGGGCCTCCAGCGCGGCGATATCGTGGCTGGTGCGGCCCGATTCACGGGCCAGCGTCACGACGAACCCCAGCACCCCGGCGCCGAGAAAGGCCCCTGCACC
>CAZCVG010000168.1:0-5786 GCA_964501735.1 uncultured Gemmatimonadaceae bacterium
CCACCGTGACCCTCAAGCAGGGCATCGAGACCCGCCTGCGGCAGCTGGTGCCGGAAGTGCGGCAGGTCGAAGCGATCTAGGCCGGGCCCCGGGTGGAGCTGGCGGCGGCTCGGCGCCACTCCCCGCTGGTCCCCATCCCTGCCGGACCCCTTATCCTTACCCCATGACCGATTCCCTCGCCGCCCGGGTCAGCGCCGCGCTGGCCCGGATCCGCAACCCCCGGCTCGAGAACGACCTGCTCTCCGCCGGCATGGTGCGTGACCTGGCCGTCTCCGAGGACGGGAAGGTGTCTTTCACCTTCCTGCTCTCGCGGGAGGATCCCGCCAGCCTGGTGCGCGACGCCCGCACGGCCATTCGGGCCGTGGACGGGGTCAACCCGCAGGAGCTGCGGATCAGCGTGGTGGACCCCGGCGGCCCGGCCCGTTCCACCCACCCGCCTCCCGGCCAGCCGGCACCCGGCCAGACCCACGGGCAGGCGGGCATGGTCCCGGCCCCGCCGGCCCCGGTGGATTATCCCAACCTGGGCCGGATCATCGCGATTTCCTCGGGCAAGGGCGGGGTGGGCAAGTCCACGGTGTCGGCCAATCTCGCCGTGGCGCTGGCCCGGAAGGGCCACCGGGTCGGGGTGATGGATGCCGATGTCTACGGCCCCAACATCCCGCGGATGTTCGGGGTGTTCGAGAAGCCGCCGGTGATCCAGGGCCGCATCCAGCCGCTGCTGGCCTGGGGCGTGAAGCTGATGTCCCTCGGGTTCCTGGTGGACCGGGACGCCGCCGCGATCTGGCGCGGCCCGATCATCATGAAGATCGTGCAGCAGTTCCTGCGGGACGTGGAGTGGGGTGAGCTGGACTACTTCATCGTGGACCTGCCGCCGGGCACCGGGGACGCCCAGCTCTCGCTGGTGCAGTCGTGCCAGGTGGCCACCGCGGTGATCGTCACCACGCCGCAGGAGGTGGCCGTGGGGGACGCGCTCCGCGGCGCCAGGATGTTCGAGAAGGTGAATGTCCCCGTGGCCGGCGTGGTGGAAAACATGAGCCCCTACACCGATCCGGCCACCGGCCAGCGCCTGGCGATGTTCGGGGAAGGTGGTGGCCAGCGCCTGGCCGAGGAACTGGCGGTGCCCCTGCTGGGGCAGGTGCCGCTCCAGCCCGGGCTGGCGGAGCTGGCCGACCGCGGCAAGCCGATCGTGGTGACCGACCCGGCCAGCCCGGCGGCGGAGGCGCTGCTGGCCATCGCCGACCGGCTGGCCGCGGCCGGCGCGTCACGGGGAATGCCGCTGCCGATTCTCCGGGGCTGAAGCAGGGTCGCCTGACTGGGCGGGTTGCGGGTCGGCGCTCAGGTCCGCCCCATCCGTTCCACATCCAGCACCGCATCCACTTCCCGCCCCACCCGGCGCACGACCTCGAGCGCCGCGGTGAGTCCCTCCGGCGTGGCCGTGCCGGTCCGGAGCCGGAGCAGGTCCAGCCGCAGGGTGTCGAGGGCCCCCAGCGTCTCGGCGAGCTGGTGGGCCACCATTTCCCGCTCCAGCTCGAATTCCCTCCGCACCCCGTCCCGGGCGGCCTGGTCCGGCGCGCCGGTGGCCGCGATGGCCGAGGCCAGCTCGGTGTCGCGGGCCCGCAGCCGGACCGCGTCGCGGGAGAGCCGCTCGATGGTGGCTCCCACCTCCGCCAGCCGCTGCTGCTGCGGGGCCGGCAGGGCCTTGAAGAGGCCGAGGGCCTGGTCCGCGAGAAACAGCTCGGTCGGCTGGGCGCTGGGGAGCGCGGGCGCGGGCCGGCGCCGGAGCAGGACGCCGCCCAGCCGGAGCAGCACCTTGGCCTTGAGGGTGGCGAACCGGCTGAAGATCCCGGCCTTGCCGTTGCGGGGTTCCTCGAGGCGGCTGCCGTACCATCGCCCCAGCGCCACCGGGATCCCGAGGGCCGCCAGCTCCAGCAGGAAGATCAGCGGCCCGTCCAGGCTCCGCATCAGCGCCTCACGCGGGCCCAGCCAGAGGGCGAGGCAGCCGGCGAACCCGGCCACGAAGAGCGCGGTGGCCCGGGTCAGGCTCATCCGGGGCGGTCCATCGAACTCGGCGCAGCGCACCTCGTCCTGGATGGCGTCCTCCAGGTCTCTCGAGGTCCAGCCCTCCATGACGGCCTGCCGCGCCTGCCGGGCGGCGCTGATGCCCTTGAGGCCGGTGAGGCTCGCCAGCACCAGGGCGATGCCGATCGAGTAGACCTGGCCCATCCCCAGGAAGTCGGACTGGGCCGTCAGCGCCTGGGCCAGCAGGACGATGCTCGCCAGGGTGCCGTATCCCGCCAGGTCCACGCCGAGGGAGGACGTCTCCCGCACCAGCCGCTGGAGGACCGGGGGGGTGGTGGACGTGGCGGCTGACCCCGCCTGGGTCAGCGCGCCGGCCAGGGCTTCGCCCGAGCTGAAGCGCAGGGCCGGGCTCTTGGCCAGGCAGCGGTCAACGGTCTGGGCGAGCACGCGGGGAATGCCGGCGCGCAGGCTGGCGACCGGCGGGGCGGGGACCGCCAGGTGCTGGGCGAGGAGCGCCGCCGGGGCGTCCGCGTCGAAGGGCGGCCGCCCGGTCAGGGCGAAGAAGGCGCTGACTCCGAGGGAGTAGAGATCGCTTCGGCCATCGGTGTCCTCGCCCGCCGCCTGCTCCGGGCTGGTGTAGCGGGCGGTGCCGAGGAGGTCCCCGTGCGGAGTCACCGGGGTGGCTTCCATCAGGCGGGCAATGCCGAAGTCGGCGACCAGCGCCCGTCCGGTGCCGCGCTCGATCAGGATGTTCTCCGGCTTCACGTCGCGGTGGACCACGCCCTGCTGGTGGGCGTAGGCCAGCGCCCAGGCCACCTCCTGCATCATCCGGGCGGCCGCCGCCGGCGTGAGCGGCCCCTCCTCGCGGACCCGTTCCGCCAGCGTCTGCCCCGGGACATACGCCATGGCGAACCAGACCAGCTCGCGTTCGGCTTCCACGGCGTAGATGGGGACGATGTGGGGATGGGCCAGGCGGGCGGCGGTCCGGGCCTCGCGCAGGAAGCGCTCCCGCAGGGCCGGCGTGTCCGCGAGGTGCGGCGGCAGGAGCTTGAGCGCCACCGGGCGCTCCAGCGCGATCTCCCGGGCCAGGAACACTACGCCCATGCCCCCGCGTCCCAGCTCGCGCTCCAGGACATAGCGGCCCTTGAGCGCCGCCTGCAGCACCAGGAACTCCGGGGAGAGCGTCATGGGTGGCAACTTAGGCGAGATGGACCGGGCCGCCAGCCGGAGGACACCGGCACTGGCCGGGTTCGAGCCTGCCCTTAGCTTGGTCTCATGCCCATCGTAACGCTGCTGACCGACTACGGGACCGCCGACTCCTACGTGGGGGAGGTCAAGGGGGTTTTGCTCTCCCTGGCCCCGGGCGCCACCCTGGTGGACCTCACCCACGAGATCGCCCCGGGTGACGTGGCCGGCGCGGCCTATGTTCTGGCCCGGACCTGGCACCGGTTCCCCGCGGGAAGCGTGCATCTGGTGGTGGTGGACCCGGGCGTCGGCACCGCGCGAGCCGCGCTGGCCATGCGCGCGGGCGGGCACGGATTCGTCGGGCCTGACAACGGGCTGTTCGGCTCACTGGCCGACCTGGCCGGCCTCGAGGCGGTGGAACTCGCCGTCCCCGCGCTCGCCTCCAATACCTTCCACGGGCGGGACGTCTTCGCCCCCGCCGCGGCCGCGCTGGCCAGGGGGCAGCCGGTGGCCGGCCTGGGCGCGCCGCACCACGGTGCACTGGTGCGGCTGCCGGCGCAGGAGCCGGTGTACGAGGGCAAGTCGGTCGTGGGCGACGTCACCTACGTGGACCGCTACGGCAACCTGGTCACCAACCTGACCCCGGCGCTGGTGCCGGCCTATGCGGTCCTGGAGCTGGACTCGCTGGTGATCGGCCCGCTCAAGGCCACCTTCAGCGACGTGCCGCCCGGTGGGCTGGTGGCGTATGTCGGGTCGGGCGGCTGCGTGGAGATTGCGGTGCGCGGCGGGTCGGCCGCCCGCCGGCTGGGGCTGGGCGTCGGGGGGAAGATCCGGGCCCGCCTGGGCTGAGCGGCCCGCCGCTGGCCGCCGCGCCGGTGGCGTCATACCTTACGGCGCGGCCGGTGCACCGCTGAGCTTCCTGCTCCACAGAGCAACAGGGCGCCGGGTGCACCCGGCCGCTCCCGGCCACGACGTCCTCGACGCATCGCGCTCACCGTGCCGCGCCGCGGCCCCTCCCCCTTCCGCATGAACCTCGACCTCGCCCCGACCGGCCGGCTCAGGGCGGTGGACCTGCTGGTCGCCGCCTACAATGCCGTGCTGGCCGGCGTGTGGTTCTCGCAGAGCGGGTCCGCGGGCCGGGCGGCCGTGCTCGGCGCCGTTCATCTGGTCTGCGCGGCGTTGCCGTTCCTGCTCCGCCGCCACGATCCGGAGCGGATGCCCCGGCCGCTTCGGGCGCTTCGCGATGTGTATCCGCTCCTCTTCCTGGGGTTCTTCTGGACCGAGCTGGGGTGGCTGTTCCAGCTCCGGCGGCCACCGCACAGGGATGACCTCATCGCGGGGATTGACCTCGCCTGGTTCGGGGAACACCTGAACCTGACCTGGATGCCGGCCATGCCGGCGGTGTGGTTCAGCGAGCTGATGCATTTCGTGTACTTCAGCTACTACATCGCAGCCTTCCTACCTCCAGTGTACCTGGCCGCCTTCGGCACCCGCACCGCCTCGGCGGACGGTATCTTCCGCCTGCTGGCCACCTACCTGAGCTGCTTCCTGTGGTACCTGGTCTTTCCGGTGGTCGGGCCGGCGGAGCTGAGTCCGCTGTTCGAGGGGGAACTGACCCGGGGGTTCTGGTACGGGGTGACGCACGGGGCCCGCGCCGCCGGCGATTCGCTGGGCACCGCGTTCCCCAGTTCACACGTGGCGGGCGTGGCCACCGCTGCGGTCATCGTCTGGCGCTGGCTACCCCGGCCGCTGGCGTGGCTGATGGTGGTGGAGACGGCTGGGGTGATGGCCGCCGCCGTGTATACCCAGAACCACTACGCCATCGATGTCGTGGCGGGCCTGGCCTGGGCGGTGGGGCTGCAGCTGGTCATCATTCCGCTGGTGGCCCGGGGACCTGCGGCCATGCGATCAGGGGCGGACATGACGCGGTAGCGGGATGCAGGACCGCGGAGCTCCGGCCTGGCGACGCGCCGAGCCGACTGCGAAGGTGCGTGATGCGGTGTGTCGCGGTGGCCGGGGACGGCGGGTTGAGGCGGGTGCCGGTCACGCCGCCAGGAGTGGCCCCAGAAGCGGCGTCGCGACAGTGTGGGGTGCGGGCCTGGCCCCGTGGAGGTGGGTTACAGCGGCGGCGGGGTGCGGTCCCGGGGCGGCCGCTTGACGGCGGTGACGCCGAACTGGGGAGTGGCCCACAGGTACTCGTCGGTTAGCGACTCCTGGGGCAGTAGCCGGCCGGCGAAGTGCTCCCGGAAGCCGGCGCGGGAGAGCAGCGAGGCCCCGAAGCCCACCGTGGCCAGGAGCCAGGTCACCAGCACCGCGGTGGCCAGCACCAGGGAACCGGCCACCGGCACCCACCCGAAGAACACCCAGGCCAGCCATAGGAGCGCCACCGCCGACAGCCCGACCGTCACGTAGCGGTAGCTGTTGGCGTGGGAAATGGACGCCCCCAGGGCCAGTTGCCGCCGGGTGAGCCGCTCGCCCATGGCGTGGGCGATGGCCAGGAACCCGCCCAGGACGGCGATCACGAGCAGCAGCGCGAAGACAATCACCGCGAACGGCACCAGCAGGATCCCCGCGACCGACAG
>CAZCVG010000169.1:0-5782 GCA_964501735.1 uncultured Gemmatimonadaceae bacterium
ATTAGCGCGCCCCGCTGACTCCCCCGGCTTCGGAGAGCACGACAAGCTACCCGGCCCCCGCCGGGCATGTCAAGCAGGCGGGGCATCTTACCCACGGTTTTCGAGGATCTGAGCGGCTCATGAAGAAGCGGACGGGGACCAGCCCGGAAGGCGGCGACGGCAAGACGGCCAAGGCACGGAAATCCGCCACACCGGCGCGCGCCAAGGCGGCGCCAAAGTCCAAGTCCGCCGGCAAGAAGACCGCGGGTTCCGGGGCCGCCAGCCGCAAGGCCGCCAAGACGGGCAGCGCCGCCCCGGCCCGGGAGCGCAAGCTCACGCCGGTGCAGCAGATCCTGATCGACAACCAGCCTACCAAGCGGGCCCGGCGGGGCCGCCGGGAGACCTCCAAGTCGCTCGGCGTGTACGACGCCGACCGGGACATCCTGGACCAGTACCTCTACGAGGTCAGCCAGACGCCGCTGCTCACCACGCCCCAGGAGATCGCCATCGCGAAGCTGGTGCGGGCCGGGGATCCCGAGGCCATGCAGGAGCTGGTGAAGCGCAACCTGCGCTTCGTGATCTCGGTGGCCAAGAAGTACCAGAACCGGGGCCTGGCGCTCACCGACCTCATCGGCGAGGGCAACGTCGGGCTGCTCACCGCCGCCCGGAAGTTCGATCCCGACCAGGGCGTCAAGTTCATCTCCTACGCGGTCTGGTGGATCCGCCAGGCCATCCTCGCCTCGCTCGCCCGCCAGGGCCGGACCGTCCGGGTCCCGCTCAACCGCACCGCCGACCTGTCGCGCATCGTGCGCACGGCGGAGGCGCTGCGGCAGGAGCTCCGGCGGGAGCCCACGCCGGAAGAGATCGCCAAGTCCACCGGGCTTTCGCTGGAAGTGGTGCAGTCGCTGGCGGCGCTCAACACCAGCGACGTCCGGCTGGACGCGCCGCTCGACCCCGACGGGGACCGCTCCCTCATTGACCGCTTCATCGCCGACGACCAGTCCAGCGCCGAGGAGCAGGCGATGGACAAGTTCCTGGTCGAGGAGATTGACGGCGCCCTGGCCACCCTGCCGGCGCGGGACGCCAAGGTGTTGCGGCTCTATTTCGGGCTGGACGGCGGGCGCGAGCACACCCTGGAGGAGATCGGCGGGATGCTCGGCGTCACCCGGGAGCGGGTGCGCCAGCTCCGGGACCGGGCCCTCAAGCGGCTGCGCGAGGGTGACGTCGGGCGCGCGCTGGCCAGCTTCGCCGCCTGAGCACGCCGCGGGCCCGGGCGCCGGGCCCGCCCCACCTTACGCCGTTCCCGCCCCGGCCGTAGTTTCACCGGTGTGACAGCCTCACTCGCCGCCGCGCGGCCGGGCCCCGCCGCCCGGGCCATTGCGCGCGTGGGCCGGGCCGCCGTCGAGGGTAGCCGTGCGGTCGCCGACGTGCGCACCTGGGGTCCCCACCTCGTGCCGCAGATGCGGCGGCTCGGCGTGGACTCCGTGCCCATCGCGCTGTTCATCGCCGTCTTCACCGGCATCGTCCTCTCCCTGCTCTCCAAGTACATCTTCACCGGTGCGGTGCCGCTCTATTTCGTGGGCGCCCTGGTGGGCAAGACCATCATGATGGAACTCGGCCCGGTGCTGACCGGCCTGGCGCTGGCCGGGCGGGTGGGCGCCAACATCGCCGCCGAGGTCGGCACGATGCGGGTGACCGAGCAGGTGGATGCCCTCGAGACCCTCGCCTACAACCCGCGGAGCTACCTGGTGGTCCCCCGGGTGATGGCCGGGATCCTGATGTTCCCGGTGGTCACCGCCCTGGCGGTCGGCACCGGCATCGTGGCCGGCTGGGTCACCTCGATCAACCTGCTGGACCTCTCCACCCTCGAGTTCATGAAGGGGCTCCGGCTCTTCTACCGATTCAAGGACATCTGGTTCGGGCTGGTCAAGGCCGCCAGCTTCGGGGCGGCGGTCACCCTGGCCGGCTGCCTGATGGGCCTGGCCACGCAGGGCGGCGCCGAGGGCGTGGGCCGGAACACCACCCGGGCCGTGGTCATCGGCTGCGAGGCCATCCTGGTGCTGGACGCGTTCTGGGCGCTGGTGCTGTTGTGACCCGCCGATGATCCGCTTCACCGCGGTGGACAAGGCCTTTGGGCCCAAGGTCGTGCTCGACCAGCTCAGCCTGGACATCCCCGACGGCGAGACCACGGTCATCATCGGCTTCTCGGGCACCGGCAAGAGCGTGGCCCTCAAGCACATCGTCGGGCTGCTGGCGCCCGATGCCGGGCAGGTGGAAGTGGATGGCCGGGTGGTGCATGACCTGGATCATGCCGGGCTGGACGAGCTGCGGGGCCAGATCGGGTACGTCTTCCAGTTCGCGGCGCTGTTCGACTCGCTCACGGTCGGTGACAACATCCGGCTGGGGCTCACCCGGCGGGGCCTGGACCCGGACACGGTCGAGGAACGGGTCCGGGAGAGCCTGGCCCTGGTGGACCTCGACGGCGCCGAGCAGCGCATGCCGGCCGAACTCTCGGGCGGGATGCGCAAGCGGGTGGGCATTGCCCGCGCGATTGCCCTGCGGCCGCGCTACATTCTGTACGACGAGCCCACCACCGGCCTGGACCCGGTCACCTCGGCGGTGATTGACCAGCTCATGGTCCGGGCCCGCCAGGAGCTGGGGACCACCGGGGTCGTCGTCACCCACGACATGCGCAGCGCCTACACCGTCGGAGACCGCATCGCGATGCTGTACCAGGGCCGCATCCGCCAGGTGGGCACCATCGAGGAGATCCGCCATACCGACGATCCGGTGGTGCGGAACTTCGTCGAGGGACGCCCCTTCGACCCCGACCGGCTGGCGCCGGCCGAGCGCCCGGCATGAAGCGCCGCAACGAGTTCCTGGTGGGACTGGTGCTCCTGCTCGGCGTCGCCGCGGTGGTGGGCGGGGCCCTGTGGCTCTCCGAGGCCAACATCGGCCGACGGGAGACCATCCACGTGGCCCGCTTCCGGACCGTCGGCGGGCTCACCCCGGGTGCCCCGGTCACCTACCGGGGCGTCCGGGTGGGCCGGGTGGAGGCGATCCGCTTGGCCGATGAGTTCGTCGAGGCCGACCTCAAGGTGTACCACGGCGTGGAACTGCCCCTCCGTCCGGCGGTGATCGCGGCGTCCCAGAGCCTCTTCGGCGAGTGGAACGCGGTCATCGTCTCGCGGGACCAGCCCCAGGATGATCCCAACGTCACCCTCATGCTGGCCGAGACCGAGCGACCCGGCGGGGATCGCTGGCCCGGGGCCACCCTTCCCGACGTGGGCCAGCTGACCGCGCAGGCCGGCCGCATCGCCACCGACATCGCCGCCGTGGCCCAGCGGGTCCAGGAGACCTTCGACTCCACCGCGGTGAGCGAGCTGAGGCAGAGCATAAAGGACTTCGGGGTCATCGCCAGCAAGCTGGTGCGGTTCACCGAGAACCAGACCAGCCGCCTGAACGAGGTCACCGGCAACGTGGAACGGACCTCCGAGGCGGTGCAGGCCGCCTCCCAGCACGTCGAGGCCACCCTGGCCCGGGTGGATTCGGCCACCGCCGACGGGCAGCTGCAGGACATCCTCAACAATGCCCGCGCCGGGACCACCGACCTCCGCCAGGCCTCGGCCGACCTGCGGGGCCTGCTGGGGACGGTGCGGGGGCAGGAAGCCAACATCGTGCGGGCGCTGATCGCGGTGGACTCGGTGCTCACCGGCATCCAGAACGGCGAGGGGACCCTGGGGCTCGCGGCCAAGAACCCGGCACTCTACAACGAAACGATCGCCACGATGCAGGACCTCCGCACCCTGATCGCCGACATCCAGATGAATCCCCGCAAGTACTTCAAGTTCTCGGTGTTCTAGACCCCATGCACTCCAGGAAGAAGCGGAAACCCGAACGCGAAGTCTCGGCGGGTGGCATTGTCTTCCGGCGCCAGTCCGACGGCAGCGCCCGCTTCCTGCTCATCCGGGACCCCTACGAGCACTGGGGCTTTCCCAAGGGCCACCTGGAAGGGGCCGAGTCCCCCACCGAGGCCGCCACCCGGGAAACGGAAGAAGAGACCGGGCTCACCGACCTCCGGCTGCACGGCCCCATCCGGATCATTGACTGGCACTTCCGGTTCAAGGGCCGCTACATCCACAAGTTCTGCCATTTCTTCCTGTATGAGAGCCCCGCCGCGGAGGTGGTGCCCCAGCAGGACGAGGGAATCACCGACCACCGCTGGCTGTCGCTGGAGGAGGCGCTGGACACGCTCTCCTACGACAACGCCCGGGGCGTGCTCAAGCGGGCGGGGGAGATGGCCCGGACCCTCGTTGCGGTCGGGCCCGGCCGGAAGCGGGACCGGGACCAGCCGCCGGCGGCCCCCGTGGTCGGGGAGGAGGAGGCTCCTCCCGTGGCCCAGTCGGCCTCCACCCCCGACGAGCGTTGAGATGCCCGCCGTCGCCGCCCTGCTGCCCGGAGCCGAGGCGGTGCAGACCGTCCGGCGGACCCTGCCGCCCAAGGGTCCGTGGCGGCTGGTGCGCTGCCGGGGCCTGGAGCAGCTCGAGCGCACCCTGCGCGGACAACTGGTGGATGCCGTGGTGTTCTCCCCGGCGGGTCACTGGGGTGACGTCGGCGCCCTGCGCCAGCGCTTCCCCCACATCCCGTGGATCGTCTTCACTCCGCTGCGAGCCGACGACGGGCCCGCGCTCCTGGAGTATCGCTCGGGAGGGGTGGCCGGCGTGGTGGTGGCCGGCGTGGACGATGCGGTGGCCGGGGACCTCGTGGTCCGGCAATCGGCCGCGGTCGAGCGCCAGCGGGTCCTGGCCGACGCCCCCCGCATGCTCCGGCTCGCCGAACCGATGCAGCGGCGGGTCTGGAGCTACCTGCTCGACCGGGTAGACCTTCCCATCCGCACCAGCGACCTGGCCGCCGAGCTGGAGTGCTCCCGGGAGCACCTGTCACGGCAGTTCGGCGCCGGCGGCGCACCCAACCTCAAGCGGGTCATTGACCTCACCCGGGTGGCGTGGGCGGCGGCCCTCCTGCGGAACGCCGGCTACGACGTCGGGGCGGTGGCCCGGATACTCCGCTTCGCCACCGCCAGCCACCTGGGGACCACTGCCCGCCGGATCGCCGGGGTGGGGACCCGGGAACTGGCCGGTCTGGGGCCCCGAGGCGTCCTGTCGGCGTTCGCCCGGGGGAAGATGCGGAGCCGGGTGTAGGCGACAACCCGGGTTACCGGGGCGGCTCCGCTTCACGCCCAGCCGGGCCGCTCCTCTCGCCGTTCCAGGGGCCGTCGCCCGGTGGTGGGACCACTGATCCACCGATGGGCCGGCCAGGGTATTCCGGCCCGCTTCCCCCCCGGCCGATTCCGCCGCCCTTCCCCCCCGCCGCCCCTCGCGTTTATATCCCCGCCCGTTGCCTGTAGGGGGAGTTTGTGATACTTTTCACAAGCTGTACCCTGAGTGATTTGACCCCATCCAATCGCGAGAACTATGGCGACCGATTCCGTACTCCGCCCCGGTGAGCTCAAGGACGTCCTGCTGCGGGAAATCGAGAGGGCCGACCTGGCCGCCGTGGACGTCAACGAGGTCGGGACGGTGCTGGAGGTTCGCGACGGTGTGGCCCGGATCTACGGCCTGAACCGGGCGCTGGCCGGCGAGATGCTCGAGTTCTCGGTGGCGGAGACCGGCGAGGTGATCACCGGGATGGCGCTCAACCTCGAGGCCGACAACGTGGGCGCCGTGATCCTGGGCGACTACCTGAAGCTCAAGGAGGGCGACGAGGTCCGCTGCACCGGCCGCCTGCTGGAGGTGCCGGTGGG
>CAZCVG010000170.1:0-5764 GCA_964501735.1 uncultured Gemmatimonadaceae bacterium
AACTGGGGCCTGGACCGCATTGACCAGGTCAACCTGCCGCTCAACCAGAGCTACACCTACCCGAATACCGGCGCCGGCGTGCACTTCTACGGCATTGATACCGGTATCCTGGGCGGCATCAACGGGACCGCGACCACGCCGCACGTGGATATCGCGGGCCGGCTCTCGACCGGCTTTGACGCCATCACCACCGGCGGCAACGCCAATGACTGCAACGGGCACGGCACCCACACCGCGACCACCGCGGCGGGCACCACCTACGGCGTGGCCAAGGGCATGACGGTCCACCCGGTGCGGGTGCTCAACTGCGGCGGCTCGGGGACCTTCGGCCAGGTCATCGCCGGCATCAACTGGGTCACCGGGGACCATCAGGCCCACCCCGGCCAGAACTCGGTGGCCAACATGAGCCTGGGTGGCGGCCTCGACATTGCCACCAACAACGCGGTGATCGCCTCGATCAACGCCGGCGTCGTGTACAGCCTGTCGGCCGGCAACAGCTTCGGCGCCGACGCCTGCACCCAGTCGCCCGCCTCGGTGACCCAGGGCCTGACGGTCATGGCCTTCGCGATCAACGACCGCATCGCCAACTTCTCCAACATCGGCCCCTGCACCGACCTGGGCGGGCCCGGCGTGCAGATCACGGCCGGCTGGATCGGCAGCCCGACCGCTACGGCCACCATTGACGGCACCTCGATGTCGGCGCCGCACGTGGCCGGCGTGGCGGGCCTGTACCTGGCCGCCAACCCCGGCGCCTCGGTGGCCACGGTGAACGCGGCGATCATCAACAACGCCACCAACAACATCATCGCCGGCGTGGGCGGCGGCGCCTTCCCGGCCAACACGCCCAACAAGAACCTCAACATGCAGTTCATCGGCGGCGGCCCGGTCAACATGCCGCCCGTGGCCAGCTTCACCTGGAGCTGCAACGGGCTGAGCTGCACCTTCGACGGCACCGGTTCGTCGGATCCGGACGGGACCATCTCGAGCTACGCATGGACCGTGAACAGCCCGACCCCGGTGTCCACCGCGTCCTCGTTCAGCCGGACCTTCAACGGCCCGCGGACGTTCAACCTGACGCTCACGGTCACCGACAACAACGGCGCCACCAACAGCACCACCCAGCAGATCGTGGTGACCGGTGGCGGCGGGAACCTGCCCCCGGTGGCTTCGTTCACCTATTCCTGCACGCCGGCGCACGTGTGCACCTTCGACGGCACCGGTTCGAGCGACCCGGACGGCACTATCGCCAGCTACTCCTGGGTGCTGCCGAGCGGCACGGTGGCCTCCACCGCGTCCTCGTTCACCCGCACCTTCCCCAGCGCCCGGACCTTCAACCTGACCCTGACCGTGACGGACAACGGCGGGGCGTCCAACAGCACCACGCAGACGATCAACGTGCCCTGACGGGCAACGGGTCGCTCAGCCAGAACGAGGCGTCCGCCGGGTCCCAGTCGGGGCCCGGCGGTTCGCTTTCCGGCGGCTGTGTAAGTCCCGCCCGGTGAATTGGTTGCCCACCCCTGCCACGGCGGTTAGGTTTGCCCCAATCTCCGACCCGACCCCTGGATTGCTGCTCACCGAACTCCTCGCCCCCGATCGCATCAAGGTCCCCCTCACGGCCAGTGACAAGGCCGGCGTGCTGCGCGAGCTGACCGAACTTCTGGCAGCCGCCGGGGGGTACCAGCCAGCCCCCCTGCTCACGGCCGTCCTGGCCCGCGAGGAGCTGCTCTCCACCGGCATCGGCCACGGCATCGCGATTCCCCATGCCAAGGCCGATGTGGGCCAGCTGTCGATGGTCTCGGGCAGCCTGTCGGCGGGGATCGAATTCGACGCGCTGGACGGGGAGCCGGTACGCCTCTTCTTCCTGCTGATCGGGCCGGAGAGCGCCGCGGGGGAGCACGTCAAGGCGCTCTCCCGCATCGCCCGGCTGGTCCGGCGCGAGAGCGTCCGGGACGCGCTGCTCGGCGCGGCCACGCCCGCCGAGTTCTATCAGATTCTCGTTGAGGCCGAGGAACGATGACCGCCAGCACTTCGATCCGCACCCATCGCTGTGGCAGCCTGCGGAAGGAAGACGCCGGCAGCGCGGTCCGGCTGGGGGGCTGGGTGCACCGGGTTCGCGACCTGGGCGGGGTCATCTTCCTCGACTTGCGCGACCGCGACGGCCTGGTGCAGCTCTCCTTCGACCCCAAGTGGACCCCGCGGGAGGTGCTGGAGCGGGCCAAGACGCTGGGGCAGGAGACGGTGATTCTCGCGGCCGGCACCGTCGAGCTGCGGCCCGACGGCGCCCGGGATGCCGCGCTCGCCTCGCGGGATGTCGAGGTCCGGGTGACCGAACTCACCATCGCCGGGGTGGCGGCGACTCCCGCGATCCCGGTGGCCCGGAAGGAGGGCGAGGAGCTGGCCGCCGAGGAGCTCCGCCTCAAGCACCGAATCCTCGACCTCCGCCGTCCCGAGCTGCAGGCCAACATCATGCTGCGCCACCGGCTGATGCAGCGGGCCCGCCAGGCGCTGTCGGCGATGGAGTTCCTGGAGATCGAGACCCCGATCCTGACCAAGCCCACGCCCGAGGGCGCCCGCGACTACCTGGTCCCCAGCCGGGTGCACCCGGGCGAGTTCTACGCCCTGCCGCAGTCGCCCCAGATCTACAAGCAGCTGCTGATGGTGGCGGGGTTCGACCGCTATTTCCAGATCGCCCGCTGCTTCCGGGACGAGGACCTGCGGGCGGACCGGCAGCCGGAGTTCACCCAGATCGACATCGAGGCATCCTTCGTGAGCGCCCTGGATGTGCAGGGCTACGTCGAGCGGGTGCTGGTGGAGCTCTGGGCCGAGGCCGGCGAGGTGGTCACCGCGCCGTTTCCCCGGCTCTCCTGGCGCGAGGCTATGGAGCGCTTCGGCATTGACAAGCCGGACCTGCGCTATGGCCTGGAACTCGCCGACCTGACCGGCTTCCTGCGAGGGGACGCCGCTGAATTCGTCCAGGCGGCGCGGAGCGCCGGCGGCCGGCTCCGGGGCATCGTGGCTCCCGGGCTGGCGGAACTGTCGCGCAAGGAACTGGACGCCCTGACCGCGCTGGCCAAGGGCGCCGGCGCCGGCGGCCTCATCTGGGCCCGGCGCACTACCGCCGGGTGGGAAGGGCAGGGGGTCAAGGCCTTCGGGGCCGAGGGGCTGGCCGCGCTGGGTGGCGCGCCCGGCGACCTGCTCCTCGGTGTGGTGGGCCCCGACGACGTCACCGGCCCAGCGCTCCATGCGGTCCGCATGGAGCTAGCCCGGCGGCCCGGTGCAACACCCAGGGTCAAGCATGCCTTCTGCTGGGTGGTGGACTTCCCGCTGTTCGAGCGCGATCCCGAGACCGGCCGGTTCGCCCCAGCGCATCACCCCTTCACGGCGCCCCACCCCGGGGACATCGGCCGGATGGAATCGGATCCGGGGCATTGCCGGGCCCAGCACTACGACGCCGTCTACAACGGGAATGAACTGGGCAGCGGCTCGATCCGGATCACCGATCCCGCGGTGCAGCAGCGGATCTTCGAGTTGCTGGACATCCCGCCGGAGGAGATCCGCCGGCGCTTCGGGTTCCTGCTGGACGGCCTGGGGGCGGGCGCGCCGCCGCATGGCGGCTTCGCCCTGGGGATGGACCGGATCGTGATGCTCCTGGCCGGGGCGGGATCGCTGCGCGATGTGGTCGCCTTCCCCAAGACCACCGCCGCCCGGGCCCTGTTCGAGGGCGCCCCCACGGCGGTGAAGCCCGCCGACCTGAAAGCGTTGCATATTAGAGTGACCGACTGACTGGCCGGCGATCCGCCCCCCACGCCCCGAGGCCACTTTTGACGGACGATATCCAGCACCGGCTCTCCACCGAAGGCGCCGACCCGCTGCTCCTGGCCGGCGTCAACGACGCCAACCTGCAGGAGCTGCAGCGCGCCACCGGCGTGCGCGCGGCCCTCCGGGGCGACATGCTGACCTTGGGCGGGTCCATGGAGCAGGTGGAGCGGGCCACCTCGGTGGTGCAGGGGATGCTGGACCTGGCCCGGATGGGAGAGACCGTCACCCCCGACGATGTCTCCCGGCTGGTGACCGCGGGCCCCTCCAGCGAGCCGTTAGGGTCGGTGGACCAGAAGATCATCCTGCCGGGGCTCCGGCGGGTCATTGCGGCCAAGACCCCGGGGCAGCGGGAGTACCTGCAGGCGGTCTCCACCAATGACATCGTGGTCGGCATCGGGCCGGCCGGGACGGGGAAGACCTACCTCGCCGTGGCCAAGGCAGTGGAGGCGCTGGCCCGCAAGCGGGTGCGGCGGATCATCCTCGCCCGGCCCGCCGTGGAGGCGGGGGAATCCCTCGGCTTCCTGCCCGGAGACCTCCAGGCCAAGGTGGACCCCTACCTCCGGCCGCTGTACGACGCGCTCGAGGACATGATGCCGCACGACCGGGTGCAGAAGGCCCTGGAGTCGCGGACCATCGAGATCGCGCCGCTGGCCTACATGCGGGGCCGGACCCTCGCCGACGCGTTCATCATCCTCGACGAGGCCCAGAACGCCACCGGCGCGCAGATGAAGATGTTCCTCACCCGCCTGGGCGTGAACAGCAAGGTGGTGGTCACCGGCGACAAGACCCAGATTGACCTGCCCAAGCGGGAGGATTCGGGGCTGGTCCAGATCGAGCGGATCCTGCCGGGCGTGGATGGGGTGGCGTTCTGCTATCTCGACGAAATGGACGTGGTGCGGCACAAGCTGGTGCGCGAGATCATCCGCGCCTATGCGGAGGATCAGCACGGCTAGGCCGGCGACCCGCCCGCCGGTGGCAGTCCGGGTGGTGGCGCAGGGTGTGGCCAGCCCGATGCCCGCGGCCGCAGTGCGTCGCGCGGTCCGCACCGTCCTGGCCGGCGAGGCCCGGCGGGCGAAGGGCGGCGGGCGGCGGAACCCGCCGGCGGGCCGCCCGGTCCGGGAGGTGTCAGTGACCTTTCTCACCCGGCCGGCGATGCAGGGGCTCAACCGGAAGTGGCTCGGTCACGACCGGCCGACCGACGTCATTTCGTTCGCGCTGGCCGGCCCGGACCAGGATCTTGTGGGAGACGTGTACATCTGTCCGGCCGTCGGGCGGGCGGAGGCCCGCCGCCTCGGCATCGCCCCGCGGGAGGAGCTGACCCGGCTCGTGATCCACGGCGTGCTGCACATCCTCGGGTACGATCATCCCGACGGCGCGACTCGCACCGCCTCCCCGATGTGGCGGCGCCAGGAACATTACGTGACCGGTCTCGCCTGATGCAGACCCTCCACCACCTGCTGACGCCGCTGGCCACCCTGCTGCTCTCCCTCTGGGCGGCGTGGCTCTCCTTTGCGGCCGAGGCCGACGCCGAGGTCCCGCGCATCCTGGTAGACCATCAGGGCGGCGAGGGCGGCGGGCTGCCCCCGGCCCGGGCGCTGTACGTCGGGCACCTGGCGCTGCTCATGCTGGCCGGGGCCGCCGCCGGCACGGCGGAGGCCTGGTGGGCGTGGGGGCCCGCCGGGGCGTTCGGGCGCCTGGCGCTGGCGGTGTCGCTGGTGTGGGTGGTCGGCGGGCTCCTGCCCAGGCTGCTGGCCGCGGTGGCGCCGGACCTGCCGCCGCTGGTCCGCCCGGCGGCCCTGCGCTCGCTCCGGCCGCTGGGGCCGCTCCTCCGCCTGGTGGCCTCGGCCGATGCCCGCCTGCGCCCGCCGAGCCGGCCCCTCAGCCGGGAGGCCGGTCCGGCCCGCCGGGAAATGCTCCTGGGCCTGTTCTCGCTCGCGGACATGAC
>CAZCVG010000171.1:0-5724 GCA_964501735.1 uncultured Gemmatimonadaceae bacterium
GGGACGGGTGACGGCCCGGCCGCGATGGCAGTATCTTTCCTGCAATCTCTGACCCCCGAACGACTTATATGCGCGATGTCATCGAACAACTGAACGCTCTCGGCAGTCGGGTGTCCCAAATCCGGGGTTTTCTTTGACCTGACCGACAAGGAAAAGCGCCTGGCCGAGCTGGAGGCCCGCCAGAGCGATCCCAACTTCTGGTCGCGGACCGACGATGCGCGGCGGGTGGTGCAGGAGATCAAGGCGATCAAGAACTGGCTCACCCCCGAGGCGGAGCTGCAGCGCCGGCTGGGGGACGCCCGGACCATGATCGAACTGCTCGAGGCCGAGCCCGACACCGAGCTCCAGGCCGAGCTGGCGGAAGAGACCGTGGCGCTGGCCAAGGCGGTCGAGTCGTTCGAGCTGCAGGCCATGCTGCAGGGGCCCGACGACGCCGGCGACGCCATCGTCACGATCCATCCCGGCGCCGGCGGCACCGAGTCCCAGGACTGGGCCGAGATGCTGCTCCGGATGTACGTCCGCTGGGCGGAGCGGCATGGCTTCGAGGTCACCATCCTCGACCGGCTGGACGGCGAGGAGGCCGGCATCAAGTCCGCCTCGATCGAGATCAAGGGCCAGTACGCCTACGGCTTCCTCAAGGCCGAGAAGGGCGTCCACCGGCTGGTCCGCATCTCCCCGTTCGATTCCCAGGCCCGGCGGCACACCTCGTTCGCGTCGGTGTTCGTGTACCCGGACATTGACGACACCATCGAGGTGGACCTGCGGGAGGAGGACATCAAGATGGACGTGTACCGGGCCTCCGGCGCCGGCGGCCAGCACGTCAACAAGACTTCCTCGGCGGTGCGGCTGACCCACATCCCGACGGGGCTGGTGGTGGCCTGCCAGCAGGAGCGGAGCCAGGGGAAGAACAAGGCCACGGCCATGAAGATGCTGCGCGCGGCCATCTACCAGAAGAAGCTAGAGGAGCAGGAGGCCGAGCGGGCCAAGCTCGAGGCCACCAAGACCGACAACTCGTGGGGCAACCAGATCCGGTCCTATGTGTTCCAGCCGTACACCATGGTGAATGATCACCGCACCGAGCTCAAGGTCAGCGACGTCCAGCGGGTGATGGACGGCGGCCTGGACGACTTCATCGAGGCCTTCCTGAAGCGCTTCGGGGGGAAGGCGGGATGAGCGAGGAGCGATCATTCGTGGAGGAGGCCCGCAGGGCCAAGCTGCCCGAGCTGGGCCGGCTCGGGGTGCGGCCGTTCGCCTACAGCTACTCCCGGAGCCACACTACCCAGGCGGCGCTGGCCGAGTACCGGGACGAGCACGGGGACCATGGCCCGGAGGTCCGGATCGCGGGCCGGATCGAGTCGTGGCGGCCCAAGGGCAAGGTGATCTTCGGCCACGTGGAGGATGAATCGGGACGGGTGCAGGTCTACCTCCGCGGGGACGAGCTGGGCGAGGCCTGGCCCCTGGCCCAGCTGCTGGACCTGGACGACCACATCGGGGTGCGGGGCACCCTGATGCGCACCCGGGCCGGCGAGGTGACGGTGCGCGCAGCCGAGGTGACCCTGCTGTCCAAGTCGCTCCGCCCGCTTCCCCGCGGCAAGCGGGAGGTGCTGCCCGACGGCAGCGTGCGTGAGCACGGCGGCCTGGCCGACCCGGAGCTGCGCTACCGGCAGCGCTACGCCGACCTGGCGGTGCACCCGGAGGTGCGGGAGCGGTTCCGGCTGCGGTCGCGGATTGTCAGCCGAATCCGGGCCTTCCTGGACGGGCGCGGGTTCCTGGAGGTCGAGACCCCGATCCTGCAGCCGCTCTACGGTGGCGCCGCCGCCCGGCCGTTCGTCACCCACCACAATGCGCTGGACATGCCGCTCTACCTGCGCATCGCGGACGAGCTGTACCTCAAGCGGCTGGTGGTGGGCGGGCTGGAGCGGGTGTACGAGATCGGGCACGACTTCCGGAACGAGGGGATGGACCGGTCCCACAACCCCGAGTTCACCATGCTGGAGCTGTACCAGGCCTATGCCGACTACCACGACATGATGGAGCTGGCGGAGGCGCTGTTCGCCGACCTGGTGGGGATGGTGAGCGGGGGCGGCCAGGTGCTGGAGCGCGACGGGGTGGCGCTGGACTTCCGCCGGCCGTTCGCGCGGGTCGGGTTCGTGCCCGGCATCCAGGCCCACAGCGGGGTGGACGTGCTCTCGGCCCCCGAGGCCGAGATGCGGGCCCGGCTGGTCCGGAGCGGGGTGCCGAAGGACGAGGCCGCCGGATACACCGGTGGCAAGCTGCTGGACGAGATGTTCTCCGCCTTCCTGGAGCCGCACCTGGTGCAGCCCACCTTCGTGGTGGACTACCCCAAGGCCATCTCGCCGCTGGCCAAGGAGCACAGGGACGACCCGAGGCTGACCGAGCGGTTCGAACTGTTCGTGCAGTCGCGCGAGCTGGCCAACGCGTTCAGCGAGCTGAACGACCCCGATGACCAGCGGGCCCGGTTCGAGGACCAGGTGCGCCAGCGCGCCGCCGGCAACGAGGAGGCCCAGCCCTTCGACGCCGATTACGTCCGGGCGCTGGAGTACGGCATGCCCCCGACCGGTGGCATGGGGATCGGCGTGGACCGGCTGATCATGCTGCTCTCGGGGCAGCCCTCCATCCGCGACGTGATCCTGTTCCCGGCCATGCGGCCGGAGGAGCAGGAGGAGCCGTGACCGGCAGCCGGTCCGCCGATCCCGGCGGCGGGCGCGACGCCATCGGCGCCAGCCTCCGGCAGGTCCTCCGCTGGCCCAGCCGGCTGGAGCGGGAGATCGCCTTCCGGTACCTCCGCAGCCGGCGGGCCTCGGGCCGGGTCTCGCTCATTACCGCGATCGCCTCGGGCGGGGTGGCGGTGGGGGTCGCCGCGCTGATCGTGGTGCTGGGCGTGATGAACGGGCTCCGCAACGACCTGCGCGAGCGCATCCTGGTGGCCAACCCCCACCTCCGGGTGCTGACCTACGGCAGCGGGCTCCGGCTGGATGACTGGCGGACCGTCATGGCCGAGGTGGCCAGGGAGCCGGGGGTGGTGGCGGTGGCACCGGAGGTGCTCAGCCAGTCGGTGATCTCGGCGGGCTCCGACTACGCCGAGGGGGTCAACGTCCTGGGGTTCGATTCCGATACTGGGAACCGGGCGGTCACCACCCTGCCGCAGTCGGTGGTCAAGGGAGACCTGAGCTTCCGGACCGAGCGGCCGGAGGTGGACGGCGGCATCGTCCTTGGCCAGCGGCTGGCCGAACGGCTGACGGTGTACCCCGGGGACGTGGTGACCCTGGTCCCGGCCAAGCCACCGGAGGTGAACCGGGTGCTCGGCGTGGGCGTCCCCCGCTACTGGCGGTTCGAGGTCACGGGCATCTTCAACACCGGGATGTTCCTGTACGACAACCAGTTCGTGGTCATCTCGCGGGAAGCCGCCCAGCGTTTCACCGGCCTGGGGGACGCCGTGTCGGGGATTCAGGCCCGGCTGGCCGACCCGTGGAACGCGCCGGAGATCGGCCGCCGGCTGGAGGACCGCCTGGGGTACCCGTACCGGGCGCTCGACTGGCAGCAGCAGAACGCAACCCTGTTCAGCGCGCTGGAGCTGGAAAAGGTGGCGATGGGCCTGATCATCTTCTTCATCATGATCGTGGCGGCGTTCAACATCGTGGGCACCCTGACCATGGTGGTGGCGGAGAAGACCCGGGAGATCGGCATCCTGCAGGCGATGGGTCTGGGAAGCGGGGCCATCGCCCGGATCTTCCTGGTGCAGGGGGCCGTGGTGGGCGTGACCGGTGTCAGCATCGGCCTGGTGGCGGGGCTGGGGATCAGTTACGCGGTGGACCAGGGGCGCTGGATCCGGATCAACCCGAGCGTCTACTTCATTGACCACCTGCCGATCCACGTGGAGCCGGCGGATGTGGCGGTGGTCGTGCTGGCCAGCCTGGCGCTGGCCATCGTGGCCACCATCCACCCCTCGCGCGCGGCCAGCCGGCTCACCCCGGTGGACGCGATCCGCCACGAATGACCGCGGTGCTGGTGGCCGAGGCGGTCCGCAAGGTGTACCAGGGCGGCGACGGCCAGCCGCTGGAGATCCTCAGCGGCGTGGACCTGGCGGTCGAGCCGGGGGAGTTCGTGGCCATCGTGGGGGCGAGCGGCTCGGGCAAGAGCACGCTGCTCCACCTGCTGGGGGCGCTGGACCAGGCCACCGGCGGGCGGATCGCCCTGGACGGAATCGAGTACGGGCGGTGCACGCCGGGGCAGCTGGGTGAGATCCGGAACCTCCGGCTGGGGTTCGTGTTCCAGTTTCATCACCTGTTGCGGGACTTCTCCGCGCTGGAGAACGTGATGCTGCCCCAGCGGATCGGCGGCCGGCCCGCGCCCCAGGCCCGGGAACGGGCCACCGCGCTCCTGGGCCAGCTCGGCCTGGGCCAGCGGCTGTCGCACCGGCCGGCCCAGCTGTCGGGGGGCGAGCAGCAACGGGTGGCGGTGGCCCGCGCCCTGGCCAACAACCCGCGGGTGATCCTGGCGGATGAGCCGTCCGGCAACCTGGATGCCGCCCAGGCGGACCACCTGCACGACCTGTTCGCCACCCTGGCCCGGGACTTCGAGACCGCGCTGGTGGTGGTGACGCACAACCGGCTGCTGGCTGCCCGGGCCGACCGGGTGCTGGCGGTCGAGGGCGGACGTCTCACCCCGGTGCACGAGGCAGGAGTGGAAGGCTGATGCGCTGCGACCAGTGCCACGAACGCGAGGCCGTTGTCCACCTGACCCAGATCGCCGAGGATCAGGTGGTCACGGTGCACCTGTGCGAGCGCTGCGCGGCGGAAAAGGGCGTGGAGAGCAGCGCCAGCCTGGGGAAGACCCCGGTGGGGACGTTCCTGGCCTCGATGGGGAAGGGGCTGGACCTCGCCAGCGCCATGCCGGGCCTGACCCCCTCGGGGGCCTGCCCGTCCTGCCATGCAACGCTGAGCGACTTCCGCGAATCCGGGCGGCTGGGGTGCGCCGACTGCTACCGGACCTTCGAGGGCTCGCTCCGGGACCTGCTGCGCCGGCTGCACGGCTCCAGCCGCCACCTCGGCAAGCGGTACGCCCCGCCCGGCGAGGCCCTGCTCACCACGCTGCCCTCGACGGACCAGCTACGGGAGCAGCTCCGGCTGGCGGTGGAGGCGGAGAACTTCGAACTGGCGGCGGAACTCCGGGACCGGCTTCGGGTGGTCGGGGGCACGCCATGATTGACCTCAGCCTGCTGCCCGACGGGGGGATGGCCTGGCTGGACGCCAGCGGCCCGGTGAGCCACCTGGTGCTGTCCAGCCGGATCCGGCTGGCGCGCAACCTCCAGGCCCGGCCCTTCGCCCCGCGGGCCTCCCTGACCGACCGGGAGGCCATCCTGGCGGAGGTGCAGGGGGCCGCCCGGGAAACAGTCTCCCTCCGGGAGGCCCTGACCTTCCGGCTGGACCGGCTGGACCGGGAGGACCGGCTGCTACTGCATGAGCGGCACCTGGTGAGCCGGGACCTGGCCGGCCTGGGGGAGCCTCCCGGGGTCCGGCCGGGGGCGGCGCTGCTGCTGGGGGCCGAGGTGGGCGTCATGCTGAACGAGGAGGATCACCTCCGGCTCCAAGGCATGCGCTCGGGCTTCGATCTGGAGGCCTTGTACGAGCTGGTCGAGGGGGCGGACGGCGAACTGGGACAACGACTTCCCTTCGCATTTCACCATGAGTTTGGTTACCTTAC
>CAZCVG010000172.1:0-5715 GCA_964501735.1 uncultured Gemmatimonadaceae bacterium
CGGGCTATCCGGGATGGGCGGAGCAGGGTGCGCCCCGCCAGGCGGTCAGGCGGTGAACGACGACCCGCAGCCGCAGCCGCCGGTCGCGTTGGGGTTGCTGAAGGTGAACCCCGAGCCCTGCATCGAGGTGACGTAGTCCACGGTGATCCCGTTGAGGTACTGGAGGCTGAACCCGTCCACGAAGATCCGGACGTTGTTCACTTCCATGACGACGTCATCCTCCAGCGATCGCTCTTCGATGTTGAGGCTGTACTTGAAGCCGGAGCAGCCGCCCGGGAGCACGCTGACCCGAAGCCCGGCGGTCTCGGCCGGCACCTGCTCGGCGACCATGAACTTCTGGACCTCCGCCACCGCACGGTCGGTGAGAACGAGGTTGAATCCGGTGCCGCTGACCTGCTGTTCGGTACTCGTCATGTGACGACTCCAATCTCCGGTGACCCACGGGCGCCTCCGTCCGGCCGGCGCCGCTCAATCCTGGCTGCAAAGTATGGTGTTCACGGCCCCGGTGTCAATGTCTGGCTGTGAACTCGGGAATGCGATAAGTGATTGCCGTTCAATGAGTAAGTACTCCGGACTCCAGTGCGCGTGTGACCCGGTCGGCAACGGCGGCGCGAACCGGCCCCCAGCGGGGGTTCTCCCGACTGGGGTGCACCCGATTGCTGAGCAGGACGATGACCAGCTCCCGCTGGGGATCAATCCAGATCGAAGTACCGGTGAACCCCGTGTGGCCATAGCTCCCGGGGGACAGAAGAGTTCCGGCGCTGCTCCCCGGCGAGGGCGTGTCCCAGCCGAGGGCCCGGCTGGAGCCGGGCGGTACCTTCTGGGGGCGGGTGAACTCGTTCACTCGCAAGGCGGGGAGGCCGAAGAGCGCCGCCCGGAGACCGGGGCCGTCCTGGGATCCGGGAGGCGAGCCCCCGGGCCGCAGCTCACCGCACCCGGCACAACCCGGTGCAATCCGGTTCGGGGCCTGCAGTGCCAGGAGCCAGTCCCCGAATCTCAGCAGGTCGCGAGCCGAACTGAACAGCCCGGCGTGGCCGGAGACCCCGTCCAGTCGCGCCGCGTTCTCGTCATGGACCTCCCCGCGGAGGACCCGGCCGCGCCACGGGTCGTTCTCCGTCGGCGCAATCCGGGCGCGCCACGAGGCCGGCGGGAGGTAACCGGTATCGAACATGCCCAGCGGACCGAAGACCCGGCGCTCAAGGAGCGTGTCGAGCCGGGTGCCGTACGCCCGCTCGACCAGATCGGTCATCCATATGGCACCGAGGTCGGAGTAGGTGTACCTGGCCCCCGGTAGCGTGTCGAACGGAGTGGACTCGGCCAGCTCAAAGGCCTCACGCCGGGTTCGGGCCTCCCGGAAGAGCGGCCGCCAGGCCGGCAGGCCGCTGGAGTGGGTGAGCAGATGGCGGAGCGTGACCGGTTCCCGGCTGCTCTGCACCGTGACGGTCACCACCGGATCATCCAGGCCGAGCCGTCCTTCCTGCACACCCAGCATGACCGCGGTCGTCAGTCCGATGACTTTGGTCAGTGAGGCGAGGTCGTAGATCGTGGTTTCGTCAGGCCGGCGCGGGTCGTCCTGTCCCAGGCGGCCGCTGCCGTGGAAGAAGTGCCGGCCGTGGAGGCTCACGCCCAGCACCGCGCCGGGTGCGGCGCCGCCCGCGACGACCGAATCGAGGAAGGCCGCCACCCCGGCAAGGCTGGCCCGAGGCGCGGCGGACGGGGGAGCGGGGGAACCGCCACAGGCCAGGAGGAGGCAGAGGCCGGCCGGGGCGACGCGCGTCATTGGCGCAGGTCGGCGCGGATCAGACCGTGGCCCACCGGCAGGCCGGGCGGCAGCCGTACCGGGAGCTGGCCGGTGATCTGTGCGGTCCCGCTGAGGGCCCGGGCGGCCGCCCATTCGCTCGGCCCGCCGGCACCCCACGCCAGCAGGAAGCTCCGCAGGTGTTCCATTCCGGCGCCGATGTAGGGCGACCCCAGCGATACCACCACGGCGCGGCGGCGGCGGCTGGTCTCATCCATCAGGTCGGTCAGGGCCTCGGGAATGGCAATGGTTCCCCGCCAGGCGCTGGCCTTCACCGACACGGCGAAGACGCTGTACCCGTTGCGCCGGATCACGGTGCGGACGGAGTCGTAGCTGGCCTCGCCGCTGGCCGGCCAGAGCCGGAAGAGCGACACCCGGTGTCCCTCCGCGCGAAGCTGCCGGGCCAGGGTGTTCCCGACGGAGCCGGCGTTCTCCTCGCCGTAGGTCACCAGGGTGATGCTGCGGGGCCGGGCGCGGAGACTGTCCACGGTGGCCTGGCTGTCCACCGCCAGGACAACGCTGCGCTCCGCGATGCTCCGCGCCGAGGCAAGAAACCGGGCGCTGCCCACGGTGGCGGGGATGCTGTCGAGCGGCACCGTGCGGCGGGCGAGCAGGCCCAGTCGCCACTTGACCAGCAGGATCCGGCGGACCGAGCGCTCCAGCCGGTCGTAGGTGATCCGGCCCGACTCGACCGCGGCGGTCATGGCGGCGATGGCGAGCCCGGGGTCGCTGGGCATGAGCAGCAGGTCGGTGCCCGCCAGGAAGGCCTGGACCGCCGCCTCCCCGGGGCCGTAGGCCCGGACGATCCCGCCCATGTCGAGCGCATCGGTGACCACGATGCCCTTGAACCCGAGCGAGTCACGCAGCAGCCCGGTGAGGACCGCGGCGTCCAGGGTGGCGGGGCGGCGGGGGTCGCTGGCGATGGCCGGCAGGGCCAGGTGGCCCGACATGACGAGGGCCACCCCGGCGTCCACTGCCGCGCGGAAGGGCACCAGCTCCAGCGAATCCAGCCGGCCCCACGAGGCCCCGATCACCGGCAGCTCCAGGTGCGAGTCGGTGCCGGTATCGCCGTGGCCGGGGAAGTGCTTGGCGGTGGCCAGCATGCCGTGGTCCTGCATGCCCCGGATGGCGGCGGCCACCATCCGGCCCACCGTGGTGGGCTCCTCGCCGAAGGAGCGGGTGTTGATGATCGGGTTGGCCGGGTTGTTGTTGAGGTCGGCCACCGGGGCAAAGGCGAGGTGGATGCCCACCGCGCGCCCCTCCAGGGCGGTCACCCGGCCCACCTCGTAGGCGTCCTCCTCCCTGCCGGCGGCGGCCACGGCCATATTCGGAGGGAAGGGGGTGGCGCCGTTCAGGCGGATACTGGCCCCGCCCTCGAGATCGGCGGCGATGAGCAGCGGCAACGGTGAGCGGCGTTGCAGCTGGTTGAGCTTCATCGCCACGTCGAGGGGCGAGCCGACGGAAACGATGATCCCCCCCACCCGGAGCGAGTCCACCCAGCGTTCCGCGATGGCGTACACGCTGTCGTCCCAGGCGGCGTAGCTGCCGGGGATCCATGGCATCACCAGCTGGGCCACGCGGTCCCGGAGCGACAGGGTGTCCAGCAGGCGCTCGACCGCGACCGAATCGCGCGTCGGGGCGGGGCCGTCGCGGTTGGAGCCCGGGTCCTGTGCGGCCAGCGCCGGGGCGGCACTCACCAGAAGGGATACGATCAGCGCGGCATGAAAACGGTGCACGGGATACTCGGCTTGATGTTGATGATGGCGGGTGCGGCCCTCGTCCCCTCGGGGGCGGGCAGGCTCACGGCCCGTTCCGGGCACGCTCCACCCGCGGTCCGGCCCGGGCTGGAGGTGCTGCTGTCCGACAGCCTGCACCTGGTGCAGGGTAAGCGGGTCGGCCTGGTGACCCACCAGGCCGGGGTGGATCACCTGGGTCGGCGCGGCGTGGACGTGCTGCGTGCCGCCGGCGTACAGGTGGTGGCCCTGTTCAGTCCGGAGCACGGCTTCCGGGGGACGGCCGATCCGGGGGCGCCGGTGGCCTCGTCGCTCGACTCGACCACCGGCCTACCAATCTACAGCCTCTATGGCCAGACGTCCGCACCGACCGCGGAGATGCTCCGGGGCGTCGAGATCCTCCTGGTGGACCTCCAGGATGCCGGGGCCCGCTATTTCACCTACCTGTTCACCACGGTGGAAGTGATGCGGAGCGCCGCCGCGCAGAACCTCCCCGTCGTGGTGCTCGACCGCCCCAACCCGATCGGTGGGCTGGTGCAGGGCAACGTGCTCGACACCACCGTCGCCAGGACCGCCGTGGGGTTCCTGGCGATCCCCATGCGGCACGGGATGACGCTGGGGGAGCTGGCCCTCCTGGCCCGCCACGACCTGGGGCTCGGCACCGACCTCCGGGTGGTGCCGGTGGCGGGGTGGCGGCGGTCCATGTACTTCGATGAGACCGGACTCCCCTTCGTGCCGCCGTCGCCCAACCTCCGGAGCCTCGAGGCGCTGATCCACTATCCCGGGCTGTGCCTGTTCGAGGGGACCAACCTGTCGGTGGGGCGGGGGAGTTCCCGGCCGTTCGAGCAGCTGGGCGTACCGGGCGGGGCGCCGGCGGTGGTCTGGAGCGACCTCCGGCGGGCCGGGCTGCCGGGGGTCCGGTTCGAACTGGACAGCTTCACCCCGCTCCGCCCCGGGGACGGCAAGTACGCCGACACCCTGCTCTCGGCCATCCGGCTGGTGGTGACCGACCGGGACCGCTACGACCCGACCCTCACCGCGGCGGCCCTCCTGCACGGCTTCGGCAACCTGCCGATCCGGTTCTGCCCCGATTGCGCCCCCGCGGACAGCCTTGCCATGGCCGAGCAGTTCGTCCTGACCTACCTCCCGGCCCACTTCAACCGGCTGGCCGGGGACCGTCGCGCTCCCACCTGGGCGGTCTCGGGCGCCTCCCTCGCCCCCGATTGGGCCGCCCAGCGGGCCGGGTTCCTGGCCAGGCGGCGGCCCTTTCTCCTGTACGGCGACTGAGACCTGCAACCTTCCGATAAACCGTTCCCCCCGTTATAGTTTGCCGCGGTTTGGGGGCTGGGTTGGGCGCCCCCGTCGTGGACCTTCCGGGGGGCAATGCACCAGGTGAAGCTGATCACCAAGCCGGTGGAGCAGGGGTTCTACGCCGTCACCAAGCCGGTTGTGGACGCCCTGATCCGCGCCAAGGTCAGCCCCAACGCCATTACCACCGTGGGCACCCTGCTGGTGGTGGTGTCGGCGGTGGCGTTCGGGCTCGGATCGGTCCGGCTGGGCGGTCTGCTGTACATCATCAGCGGGGTGGTGGACACCCTCGACGGCCAGGTGGCCCGGGCCAACGGCCAGGTCACCAAGTTCGGGGCCTTCTACGACTCGACTCTCGACCGGGTGGGGGATGGCGCCACCTTCATGGGGGTGGCCGTCTACTTCCTGCTGGCCCCCGCCGGGTCGGTGGTCTACCGGGAAGCGGCGGTGATCTTCTCGATGGTGGCCATCATCGCCAGCCTGCTGGTGTCCTACGCCCGGGCCCGGGCCGAGGGGCTGGGCGTGGACTGCAAGGTCGGGCTGGTGCAGCGGGCCGAGCGGATCCTGCTGCTGGGGCTGCCGACGGTCGTGCTGGGCGCGGGGCCGGATGGCCTCGTGCTGTTCTGGATCGTGACCATTCTCGCGCTCGCTTCGGTGATCACCGTGGTGCAGCGCTTCGTGTACGTCTACCAGGTGACCGAGGGCGCGAGGGCGCCCGACGCACCGAAAGGACAGTCCTAGTGGCGACAGGTACTCCCCGGCCGATCGCGCCGGCCAAGGGCAAGCTCGGTGTTCTCTGCGTGGGGCTCGGCGCGGTGGCCACCACGTTCATCGCCGGGGTGGAGCTGGTCCGGCGCGGCAAGAAGAAGCCCATCG
>CAZCVG010000173.1:0-3601 GCA_964501735.1 uncultured Gemmatimonadaceae bacterium
TGGTGGTGTTTCTCGATGACCTCCAGTGGGCCGACGCGGCCACGCTGGCCCTGCTCCCATTCCTGCTCGCCGATCAGGGCACCCCGGGGCTGCTGCTGATCGGGGCCTACCGCGACAATGAGGTGTCGGCCAGCCACCCCCTGCGCCTGGCCCTGGCCGCCCTGGCCGCCCGCGGGGTGAGCATCACGGAGGTCCGCCTTCCCCCGCTGGACGAGCAACAACTCGGCCAGCTGGTGGCGGACACCCTGCGGACCGGCCCGGGCTCCGCGGCCCCGGCCACCCGGCTCATTCTTGAGAAGACCGGGGGCAACCCGTTCTTCGTCAAGCAGCTGCTGGAATCCTTCCACCGCGATGGCGTCATCGCCTTTGACGACCAGGCTGGCTGCTGGGTGGTGGACCTGGAGGCCGCGGCGCGGGCCGAGGCGGCGGACAATGTGCTGACGCTGATGGCGGCGAAGATCGCCCGGCTGGACGCTTCAGCGCAGCGCGCCCTCCGCCTGGCCAGCTGCGTGGGAAACCGGTTCGACCTGCAGACCCTGTCCACCATCAGCGAGGCCCCGCCGGCGGCGGCGGTGCAGGCACTCTGGCCGGCGGTGGATGCAGGACTGGTGGTGTCCCTCGACAAGTCGTACGGCTTCGCGCCGGATCTGGCAGGTGGCCTCTCCCCGGGGACCATCCGGTACCAGTTCCTCCATGACCGGGTGCAGCAGGCGGCCTATGCCATGATCCCGGAGGCGGACCGGCGCCAGGTGCACCTCACCATCGGGCGCCTGTTGCTGGGCCAGGGAGGGTTCCCGGCCGAGCCCGAGGCGCTCTTCGACGTGGTCAACCACCTCAACTACGGCCGCGACCTGGTGGACGGCCCCGCCGAACTCGGCCGGCTGGCCGAGCTGAATCTCGCGGCCGGCCTGCGGGCCAAGGCGTCGGCCGCCTATCCCAGCGCGCTGGGCTATTTCACCATCGGCGCGGCCCTGCTGGGTCCGGAGGCCTGGCGGGAGCGGCACGACCTGGCGTTCGCGCTCCACCTGGAGCGGGGCGAGGCCGAGTACCTCACCGGCCGGATGCCCGAGGCCGAAGCCACCTTCCTGGCGCTGCTCCAGCGGTGCGACTCGCCCCTCGAGCATGCCGATGTGGCCGCCCTGCTCATCGTCGAGTACGAGACCCTGTCCCGCTATGACGCCGCCATCGCGGCCGGCCTCGATGGTCTGCAACGCCTGGGAGTCGAGATTCCGGCCGAGCCCGCGGCCTGGGACCAGGCCCTCGCGGTCGATATGAACGCCATTCGGGACGCCATCGGCCAGCGGGCCATCGCCACCCTGGCCGACCTTCCCCCGCTGGGCGACGAGCGGCTGCACCGGGCCATGCGCCTGCTGCAGGCCACGTGGGCCCCGGCCTATGTGAGCGGCAAGAGCCGGCTGGGCGACCTCGTGGTCGCCCGGCTGGTGCTGCTCTCGCTCCGGCACGGCAACAGCGAGGCGTCGGCCTTCGGCTACCTGCATCATGCGATCACCGTGGGGTCGGTGTTCGGGCAGTACGAGCGCGGCGCGGAACTCGGCCAGCTGGCGCTGGCGGTGAACGACCGGTTCCAGGACCAGCGGCTCCGGGCGGTCGTGCACCATCGTTTCGCGGCGCTGGTCAACGCCTGGCGCCGGCCCTTCGCCGACTGCGTGGTGCACGCCAAGGAGGCGGTGCGGGCCGCGCTCGAGTCCGGCAACCTGCCGGTGGTCGGCTACGCCCAGTTCCAGCAGGCCTGGTACGGGATGATGATCGCGCCGGACCTGGCCGCGTTCCTGGAGGAACACCGCCCCACGGTGGATGTGCTGATGCGGCTGCAGTTCACCGCCTACGCCGACATGCAGCGGATCATGATGCAGTGGGCCGAGGCACTCCAGGGCCGGACCGCGGCCCCGACGGAGCTTTCTGGTGGCGGCTTCGACGAGGAGGCCTACCGGGCCACCATCGGCCAGGGCGGGATCTTCCGGGCGCTGTACGCCACGGTGCGACTGGAGCTGCTCTACACCTTCGGCCACATGGAGGAGGCCTGCCGCTTTGCGGCCGCCGAAGCGGCGGCAGTCGAGGTGTTCGTGGGTTCCATATGGCCGGCGATGTTCGCGTTCCGCCACGCGCTGGCGCTGGCGGCCACGCTGGCGGACCGGGGCGACGGGGAGCGCGGCGAGGCGGAGGCGGCCCTGGCCGGGCTCGAGGCGCGCCTGGGCCGGTGGGCGGAGAGCGCGCCCGACAACTTCCGCCACCTGCACCTGCTCGTCTCAGCCGAGCGGGCCCGGGCGCAGGAGCGCATCGGCGACGCGGTGCAGCTGTACGAGGCGGCACTGGCAGCGGCGGGGACCCAGGCCTCGCCCCGGCACCGGGCCCTGATCAACGAGCGCTACGGAGAGTTCTGGCTGGGGCGGGGCCAGCCCAAGGTGGCGCTGGTCTTCCTGGCCGAGGCCCGGTATGGCTACGGCCAGTGGGGTGCCACGGCCAAGGTCGCTCAGATGGAGCGGCGTCACCCGGCGTTGCAGCGCCTGGAAACGTCGCTGCCCGCCCCGACCCTGGGGCAGGTGCTCGAGACCACTGGCACGCTGGAAAACGCCCTGGACGTGACCGGCATCATGAATGCGGCTCAGGCCATCACCCGGGTCATGGACCTGGAGCGGCTGCTGGAACGGATGATGGATGTGGCGCTGCAGACGGCCGGGGCGGATCGCGGCGTGCTCCTGCTGGAGCGCGACGGCGGGCCCCACGTGCGAGTGGCGGGGACGCCAGACCTGGTCGCGGTGGAGCCCGAGCCCGGGGTGCCCCTGGAAGGGCGCGAGGACCTGCCGCGCGGCGTGGTGCAGTTCGTGCGCCGGACCGGCGAGGCGGTGGTGATCGCCGACGCCACGGTGGACGAGCGGTCGGCCCACGACCCCTACATCGTGCGCACACGCCCCCGCTCCCTGCTCTGCACTCCGGTGCTGAGCCAGGGGGCCATGATCGGCGTGCTCTACGTGGAGAACCGGCTCACCGCCGACGCCTTCACCGAGCGGCGGGTCCGGGTGCTGCAGCTGCTCTCGGCCCAGGCGGCCATCGCCATCGAGAACGCCCGGCTGTACGAGCGGGCCCGGCAGGAGGTGGAGGAGCGCACCCGGGCGGAGTCCAAGCTGCGGTCGGTGGCGGAAGGGACGGCGGCGGTCACCGCGGCCGATTTCTTCCCGTCGCTCGTCAGGCACCTGGCCCAGGGGCTCAAGGTGCGCTACGCCTTCGTGACCGAGTGTGTCGGCGCCGATCACCGCCGGGTCCGGACCCTGGCCTTCTGGTCCGGTGATGGCCTGGTCGGTAACGTCGAGTATCCCCTCGAGGGCACGCCCTGCGAGCAGGTCTGCACCGGCGAGATCTGCTTCTACCCCTCCGATGTGCGCCGGATGTTCCCCGACGACCCCGACCTGCGGACCCTCGGCGCCGAGAGCTACCTCGGGATGCCGCTCCTCGGCACGACCGGCAATGTGCTGGGCCACCTGGCGGTGCTGGATACCGGGCCGATGGCTCCCGGCGCCGACGACCTGGCGCTGGTCCGGATCTTTGCCGCCCGGGCCGGCGCCGAGCTGGAGCGGAAGCAGAC
>CAZCVG010000173.1:3701-5696 GCA_964501735.1 uncultured Gemmatimonadaceae bacterium
ACCGACATTGACGACAGCAAGCGGGCCGAGTCGGCGCTCCGGGCGGCGCTGGAGGAGGTGCGGCGGCTCAAGGACCGGCTGGAGAAGGAGAACACCTATCTCCAGGAGCAGATCGAGAGCGTCCATGGCTTCGAGGACATCATCGGCCGGAGCGCGGTGCTGCGGCGGGTGCTGGGCCAGGTGGAGCAGGTGGCCCCGACCGACACCACCGTCCTCATCACCGGCGAGACCGGCACCGGCAAGGAGCTGCTGGCCCGGGCCATCCATCAGCGCAGTGCGCGCAGGGACCACCCGCTGGTGACGGTCAATTGCGGCGCCATCGCCCCGGGGCTGGTGGAGAGCGAGCTGTTCGGCCACGAGAAGGGCGCCTTCACCGGCGCGCTGAGCCGGCGGCTGGGCCGGTTCGAGGTGGCCGACGGCGGCACGCTGTTCCTGGACGAGATCGGGGACCTGCCGCTCGACCTCCAGGTCAAGCTGCTCCGGGTGCTGCAGGAGGGCGAGTTCGAGCGGGTGGGCGGCGGGCGCCCCATACAGGTGAATGTGCGGGTCCTCGCCGCCACCCACCGCGATCTCGAGGGCCTGGTCCGGGAGGGCAAGCTCCGCGCCGACCTGTTCTACCGGCTCAACGTTTTCCCCATCCGGTCCCCCGCCCTTAGGGAGCGGGCCGACGACATCCCCGAGCTGGTGCGCTACTTCGTGCTCAAGTACGCCGCCAAGCTGGGCAAGCGCATTGACGCGGTGCCCCGCGAGGTGCTCGACCGCCTGGCGGCGTATCAATGGCCCGGCAACATCCGGGAGCTGGCCAATATCATCGAGCGCTCGGTCATCCTGAGCCGGGGCACCACGCTCGAGCTGCAGGAACAGATGCCGGGGACCGCCGCCCCCGCCACCCGCCCGGGCGACGCCGTGCAGGCCGACCAGGAACGGCGGCGCATCGCCGATGCGCTGGAGCAGACCGGCTGGCGGGTCAGCGGGCCCAGGGGCGCCGCCGTGCTGCTGGGCCTGAAGCCCACCACGCTCGAGGCCCGGATGAAGCGGCTGGGACTCAAGCGACCCGGGTAAGCCACCTGCCGCGCGCCCGCTGGCGCCGGCCCGAGGGTTGAAGCGGGCGGCGCCACCGGCGCCACTGATGGAGTGCCCGCCCGTGCCAAGGTCCGTTCGGAGACGTTGGCGCGACCGCACCGGGAGGCGTAGAATTGCTCAGGCCTGCGCGCACCCGCCGGTGCAGGTCTCACTCCCACCACCACGACGAGGGCCGGCATGGCTCGCAAGACACCCAACCGCCGCGAGTTCGTCTCTGCCATGGCCGTGACCACCGGCCTCTTTCATATCGTGCCTCGGCATGTGCTGGGCCGGGGCTACCGCGCCCCCAGCGACATGATCAACATCGCCAGCATCGGGGTCGGCGGCATGGGCCGCAACGACGTCCGGGGCGTGGAGAGCGAGAACCTCGTCGCCTTTGCCGACGTGGACTGGAACCAGGCGGAGGACGCCTTCCGCTCTTACCCCAAGGCCCGGCGCTACCGCGACTACCGCGAGATGCTGGACAAGGAAGCGCGGAGCATTGACGCGGTCACCGTCTCCACGCCTGACCACAGCCACGCCGCCGCGGCGCTGCTGGCCCTCCGCGCCGGCAAGCACGTCTACTGCCAGAAGCCCCTGGCCCGGACCCTGGGCGAGGTGCGGGCCCTGATGCAGGAGGCGGCCCGCCGTCCCCGGCAGGCCACCCAGATGGGCAACCAGGGCCACACCTTCGAGGGGATGCGCGTGGTGCGCGAGTGGGTGGAGGCCGGAGTGATCGGACCGGTGCGCGAGGTGCACTACTGGACCAACCGCCCCATCTGGGCCCAGGGGATGGACCGCCCCACCCAGGCCCACAACGTCCCGCCCCATCTCGACTGGAATCTCTGGCTCGGCCCCGCGCCGGAACGCCCGTACAATCCCGCCTACGCCCCGTTCAGCTGGCGCGGCTGGTGGGACTTCGGCACCGGCGCC
>CAZCVG010000174.1:0-5685 GCA_964501735.1 uncultured Gemmatimonadaceae bacterium
GCCGGGCATCGGCGCCGAGCGCCATGCGGACTCCGATCTCCCGGGTCCGCTGGGCCACCGTATAGGCCAGGACGCCGTACAGGCCCACCGCGGCCAGCAGGGTGGCCAGCCCGGCAAAGGCGGCAGAGAGCAGGCTGATCATCCGGTCGAGGAAGACATTCTCCCGGATCTGCTGGGGCATGGTCTTGAGGTCCTCCAGCGGCAGCCCCGGGTCAATGCGCTTCATCAGTACCGGGATCTCCCGGAGCAGCTGCGCCGGGGGCAGCGAGGTCCGGATGTAGAAGTTCATGGACCCCACGTTGGAGGACTGCCGCCAAGGGGTGAAGAACAGCGGCGGGATCTCGTCCTTCACCTCGCTGTACTTGGCGTCCCGCGCCAGGCCGATGATCTGGACGGTCAGGGAATCGGGCCCGTTGGTGGACATGAACTTGCCGACCGCATCCTGGCCCAGGTTGAACTTCTTCGCGAACGTCTCGTTGACCACGGCCACGTCGCCGGCGCCCCGGCGGTCGGCGTCGGTGAACTCCCGGCCCGAGAGGATCGGGATGCCGAGCATGCCGAAGTAGCCGGCGCTCACCTCGTTGAAGCGGGAGTTGTTGTCCACGTCAGGGCCATGGGGGAAGCCCTGCACGTAGACCCCGGTGCCCCAGTTGCTCCCGCCCAGCAGCGGCACCCGCGAAGAGGTGACCCCGGTGACGCCGGGGAGGGTGGCCAGCTCCCCCTCGATCCGCTGGTAGAGCAGCAGGGAGCGGGTGCTGTCATAGCCGCTCCGCTCGGGGGCGATCCCGAAGGTCACGACGTCGTCCACCCGGACCCCCAGCTCCACCTGTGTCACGTTGACCAGGCTCTTGAGAAAGAGGCCCGCCGAGATGAGGAGCGCCGTGGCCAGCGCGATCTGGGCCGTCACCAGGGTGGCCCGGAAGCGGGCGGCGCCCCGCGCGCCCGACACTGCGCCGCTGTTGCTCCGGATGGCGGTGACCAGGTCGGCCCTGGTGCTGTGCAGGGCCGGGAAGAGGCCGAAGAGCAGGCCCGTCCCCACCGACATGAGCGCGGCGAACAGCAGCACCGACGGCTGCAGCTCGAAAATGAGCGAGCTCAGGGCGTCCGGCGGCAGCATCGAGGCGATGAGCCCGAGGGTCCACTGGGCCACCAGCAGGCTGGCCACCCCGCCCATCAGGGCCAGCAGGACCGACTCGGTGAGCAGCTGCACCAGCAGCTGGCCCCGGCTCGCGCCGAGGGCCAGCCGGACCCCCATCTCGGTGGCCCGGTTGGCCCCACGGGCCAGCAGCAGGTTGGCGATGTTGGCGCAGGCGATGAGGAGCACCACGCCAGTGACCAGGAACAGCATCACGAGCGGGGTCCTGGCCTCCTGGTGCACCGAACTCTGCCCCCGGCGCCCGGAGCTCACCGTGATCTGCTTGGTCTTGAACTGGGCCAGGGTCTGCTCGCTCATCCCCTCCTGGAGCGGGGCCTCGACGTCGGTCAGGATCGGCCGGTAGATGGCGTTGAGGGCCGTGGCGGCCTGCTCCAGCGTCACCCCCGGCTTGAGTCGCCCGAACAGGTAGGCCCAGTAGCTCCGCCGGTCCTCCAGGCTGCCCCAGCCGAAGACCTGCTGCCGCATCATCATTGGCACGAAGACCTTGGGCCGGCTCCCGAGCGTCGTGCCCTCGAAACCGCGCGGGCCGACGCCGACGACCTCCATGGCGTTGCCGTTGATGGTGATGGTCTGGCCCACCACCCCGGGGTCCGACCCGAGGTGGCTCTGCCAGTAGCTATGGCTCAGCACGGCCACGAAGTGGCCGCCGGGCGTCTGGTCGTCCGCCGGACCAAGAAGCCGGCCCAGCGTCGGGGTCAGGCCCAGGGTCGGGAAGTACGATCCCGAGACCAGCAGCCCAGTGCCGCTGATCGGCTCTCCCTTGAGCGAGAGACTGGTGCCGAAGGCCACGTGGGCCGCAAGTCCCGAGAGTACATCGTTGTTCTGCTCCAGGTCCCGGAACATGGGGTGGCTGAAGACGTCCTCGCAGGGACCGGCCTGGTTGCACGACTGTGACCCGTGCTTGGGCCCAGGCGCCGACAGGTTGATCAGCCGCTCCGGCTCCGCCACCGGCAGCGGCTGGACCAGCATCTGGTCGAACATCGAGTAGATCGCCGCGTTGGCCCCGATCCCGAGCGCCAGGGAGAGCACCGCGACCGCCGTCACGAACGGGGTTCGGAACAGGGTGCGGAAGGCAAACTTGAGGTGTCGCATCAGCCTGGGCACGGTTGGGGTGAACAGCTACGCTGGCACCGGTGAATAACTGGATTCGGAACCCGGGAGTTTCAGCTTGGACCGTCGAGGGGCGGGAAAGGTTGCTCCGTGCGGGGGTAGAGGGGTGGCCGTCGGGCCTCCCGGGGGTCGTGCCTGCCTCTAGCCGTCGCCGCCTGGCCTCCCATCCGGGGCCTCCTCCCGGACGCCGACCGGGCCGGGCTCAGTGGGGCGTGACCGGCCTGGACTGTTCCGCCCCGGGGGGAAGGAGCCACTCGCCCCGCTCCGCCAGCCGGCGCACGAGCTGAGTCTGGGTGTCGCTGAGTTGGTCGGTCTGGGCGGCAACCTGCTTGAGCAGGCCGAGCAGTTCTTCGTAGCGCTGGGCGTCCACGGTCTGGGTGAGCAGGGTCATTTCCAGGTCGCGGATCCGGCGATGGGCGCGATACAAGGCGAAGAGCGGCAGGCCCACCGATACCAGGGCGGTGAGCAGGAGGGCGAGCACGGCGTCGGGATGCATGGGAGTCTCCGGCCGGAGTGTGTCGGGTCGGGCGGGGCTCGCGCCGGAAAGCCGCCGACCCGGTCTCGGGATCAAGATACCGCCGGGGCGGCGGCTGTCACCCGCCACCGCTCACATCCGCCCCGCGATACGATCACCCGGCGTGAGCCCAGCCCCAAGGCTGGCCGCTCACCATGTCCAGGCCAGGGCCAGAAAGCCCACCGAGTCGAAGCGCAGGTACCGCGCGCTCTCGGCACCTGCCTTACCGCGGTAACCGGTCACGTAGTGGCTGAATCCGCCCCGGATGGTCCATGCCGGGGCGGGTTTCACCGCGAGGTAGAACTCGGAGTTGAGCGAGCCCCGGTCGGCGTTACCGTACAGCAGGAGGGAGCCGTGAGCCGGGGCGAACTCGGCACCCCCCACCGAGCGGGACGGGCCGATCGCCACGCCGGCCAGGTCAATGTTGGCGCCCACCGCAACGCTCCTGACCAGCTTCAGTTCGCCCAGGACCATCAGGTTGAGGCCCAGCACCGCCGGGTCAACGGTGACCCTGGAGGGCAGGCCCGCGGTGACCTCGCCCCGGTTGCGGTAGCGGGCCGGCGAACCGGCGTAATAGGTGAGCCGGGGGCCGGCGCCGAGGACCAGCCGCTGGCCCACCGGCAGGCGCCAGGGCAAGGACAGGGCGACGCGCCAGGCGTCACTGCCCGCGCCTCCGGACAGGTCGGCGCTCCAGGATGACTGGCCATGGGCAGGCTGGGCCGCGGCCAGCAGGCAGGCCAGGGTGACTCCGATCGGGAACGGTCTCATGCCGGGACTCCGGGAAGGGGCTGTCCCTGCAACGCCGCGGAGGCCCGGCCGGTTCTCATCCCACCGCGCCCGTGGGCCGGAACGAAGGACCCGCCCCGCTCGCCGGCGCCGGGGGCCACGGGACCTACTCGGCCTGCCGGCCAGGAGTGGGTTTGCCGCCGCCCGGGGCGGGCTGGATCGGGAGGCAGAGGGTGAACTTGAGCATCTGGTCGGGCACGGCCGCCAGGTCCGCTTCGGTGAGAGCGGGGGCCCGGGCCGCAATGGACCGGCGAAGGTCGGCGTTGAAGGGCTGCTGCAGTTCCACGACGCAGGTGGCGCAGAAGTAGCCCTCGATGTCCTCGAACAGCCGGACCATCGCGGGGGCGCCATCCTTCTCGAGCGCATCCTGGGCATGACACCGCTGGCAGCGCACGGGCAGACTCCCGGGTTGGGGGACGGCGCAACTACGGTGGGCAGGACGCGGATGTTGCAGGTCCCGCGACCGTGGGTGGCTAGAACCCGTCGGTGACCGCGCCGAAGGTGGCCGACGAGACCTGCCGGGCGTACTTGGCCAGTACGCCGCGCTGGTAGCGCGGGGCGGGTGGCTGCCACCCGGCGCGGCGGCGGGCCAGCTCGGCCTCGGGGACTTCCAGCTGCAGCAGCCGGCGGTCGGCGTCAATCGTGATGCGGTCGCCCTCCTCCACCAGCGCGATGGCGCCGCCCGCCGCCGCCTCCGGGGCCACGTGCCCCACCACCATGCCGTAGGTGCCGCCAGAAAACCGGCCGTCGGTGATCAGGCCCACCGAGTCGCCCAGCCCGGCGCCGATGACGGCCGAGGTGGGCGAGAGCATCTCCCGCATGCCCGGCCCGCCCCGGGGTCCCTCGTAGCGGATCACCAGGATGTCGCCGGGCCGCACCTGCCCCGCCAGGATGGCGGCGAGGCAGGCCTCCTCCGAGTCAAAGACCCGGGCGGGCCCGGTCATCCGGGGGGTCTTCACCCCGCTGATCTTGGCCACGCTCCCCTCAGTGGCCAGGTTGCCGCGGAGGATCGCGAGGTGGCCCTGCGGGTAGAGCGGCCGGTCCCACGGGCGGATCACGTCTTGGTTGGCCCGGGGCTCGGCCGGGACCTCGGCCAGGACCTCCGCGATGGTCCGGCCGGTGATTGTCAGGCAGCTCCCGTCGAGCACGCCGTGGGCCAGCAGGATCTTCATGACCTGGGGAATTCCCCCGGCGGCGTGGAGGTCGGTGGCCACGTAGCGGCCCGAGGGCTTCAGGTCGCAGAGCACCGGCACCCGGGCGCGGATGGCCTCGAAGTCGTCGAGGGCGAGGGGGACCCCGGCGGCGTGGGCCATGGCCAGGAGATGCAGCACCGCGTTGGTGGAGCCGCCGACGGCCATGACCACGGCGATGGCGTTCTCGAAGGCCGGGCGGGTCATGATGGCGCGCGGGAGGCGCTGGCCCGCGACGGCCTCCACCAGCACCGCGCCGGAGCGGGCCGCGCTCTCGGCCTTCTCCGCGTCCTCGGCGGCCATGGTGGAGGAACCCGGCAGGCTCATGCCCATGGCCTCGATGGCGGAGGACATGGTGTTGGCGGTGTACATCCCGCCGCAGGAGCCGGCCCCCGGGCAGCTGTGGCACTCCACGGCATGGAGCCGGGCGGCGTCGATCTTCCCGGCGCCGAACTGGCCCACCGCCTCGAACGCGCTCACGATGGTGAGGTCCTCGCCGTCGAGGTGCCCCGGCTTGATGGTGCCGCCGTAGACGAAGATCGCCGGGATGTTCATCCGGGCAATGGCGATCATCGCCCCGGGCATGTTCTTGTCGCACCCGCCGATCGCCACGACGCCATCCATGCTCTCGGCGCCGCACGCGGTCTCGATCGAGTCGGCAATCACCTCGCGGGAGACCAGCGAGTACTTCATCCCCTCCGTGCCCATCGAGATGCCGTCGCTGACGGTGATGGTGCCGAACAGCTGCGGCATGCCGCCGGCCTGGCGCACGGCCTGTTCCGCCCGGCGGGCGAGGACGTCCAGCCCGGCGTTGCAGGGGGTGATAGTGCTGTACCCGTTGGCGATCCCGACGATGGGCTTGGTGAAGTCCTCCTCGCCGAAGCCCACGGCCCGGAGCATGGCGCGGTTGGGGGCGCGCTGCACCCCCT
>CAZCVG010000175.1:0-4512 GCA_964501735.1 uncultured Gemmatimonadaceae bacterium
GCTCTTCACGGTGGTGCGCCCCGGGGAGAGCGTCACGGCCCTCCTCCTCACGCTCAACGTCTTCCTGCTGCTCACCGCCTACTACTTCCTCAAGCCGGTCCGGGAAGGGCTGATCCTCTCCGAGGGCGGCGCCGAGGTCAAATCCTACGCCGCGGCGGGCCAGGCCCTGCTCCTGCTGGTGCTGGTGCCCGCCTATGGCGTCCTCGCCGACCGGCTGCCGAGGCGGCGCCTGCTCAACGCGGTCACCGGGTTCTTCGTCGCCTGCCTGGTGGCCTTCTTCTTCCTGGCCAAGGCCGGGGTGCACGTCGGGGTGGTGTTCTTCCTCTGGGTCGGCATCTTCAACCTCATGGTCGTGGCCCAGTTCTGGTCCTTTGCCAACGACCTCTACACCCGGGAACAGGGCGAGCGGCTCTTCCCCATCGTGGCCTTCGGCGCCTCGCTCGGCGCGGTCCTGGGGAGTGCCGGGGCGGGGGTCCTGATCCCGGCCATCGGGGTCCACCAGCTGCTGCTGGCGGCGGCCGTCCTGCTCGTCGCCGCCTCCCTGCTCGGCAACCTGGTGGACCGCCGGGAGCGGGAGCGCTGCGAGACCGGCATCCCGCCCCGGTTCACCACGGCGGAGCTTCCCGCCGCGACCGGCGAGTACCAGGTCGAAGAGGGGCCCGACGCGTCGCGGGTCACCGTCTCCTTCACCGGCGCCGGGAACCGGCCCGGGACCTTCCGGCTGGTGTTCGGGGATCCCTACCTGCTCGGCATCGGGTGCCTCATCCTGGTGCTCAACTGGGTCAATACCACGGGCGAGTACATCCTGGGGCGCGCGGTGCGGGATGCCGCGGTCGCCGCCCTCGCCGTGGATGGGGGCGGCCCGTCGGTGGAGGAGTACATCAGCCGCTTCTATTCCGAGTTCTTCTTCGCCGTCAATCTCGCCGGGCTGGTGCTGCAGCTGGTGGTGGTCTCCCGGGTGCTGAAGCTGTTCGGGGTGCGGGTGGCGGTGCTGGTCCTGCCGGTCATCGCGCTCTCCGGCTACGTGCTGCTGGCCTTCCTCCCGGTGCTGGCCATCGTGCGCTGGGTGAAGGTCGCGGAGAACGCGACCGACTACTCGCTTCAGAACACGGTGCGCAACGTCCTCTTCCTGCCCCTCAGCCGGGACAAGAAGTACAAGGCCAAACAGGTGATTGACTCCTTCTTCGTGCGCTCCGGCGATGTCCTGTCCGCCCTGCTGGTGTACGTCGGCACCACCAGTCTCGCCCTGGGCACGGCGGGGTTCGCCCGGGTGAATCTCGCCCTCGCGCTGGTCTGGGTGGGCCTCGGCATCTACGTCGGCCGGGGCTATGCCCGGAAGGCGGCAGGGCGATGACGGCCTGGCACCGGTGGTGCACCGTGGCCGGGGCCGCGCTGCCGCTCCTCGCGGCGGGGCCGTCGCGGGCGCAGGAGCCGCCCCGGGCCGGCGAGACGGTGATGATCGCGCCCGGCGAGCGGTACCGGGCGGGAGGACTGCGCCGGTTCCTGCTGGGACGGGAGTGGCGGGAACTCTGGGCGACCGCGGTGCGCGTGCCCCTCCTCGATCTCGACACCTACCAGCCGCTGGGGCGGACCGGCGGCCAGCAGTCCCGGACCCTCCGGCTCGGCACGGCCGACGGGCGGCAGTTCTTCTTCCGCTCGATAGACAAGGACCCGTCGCTGGCCCTGCCGCCCGAGCTTCGCGGCACCGTCGCCGCGCGGGTGGTGCAGGACCAGATCAGCGCCGCCAACCCGCTGGCGCCCCTGGTGGTGGCGAGGCTGCTGGATGCGGTCGGCACCGCCCACAACTCCCCGGTGCTCGCCGTGCTGCCTGACGACGAGCGGCTGGGCGAGTACCGGCGGGACTTCGGCGGCATGCTCGGATTCCTGGAGGAGCGGGTGGGAGGCAGCGGACCCGCCGCCCACTGGCACGGCGCCGAGGAGATCATTGACAGCGATACCCTGGTGGCGCGGCTCACCCGCTCCCCCGCCGACCGGGTGGACGCCGCCGACTTCCTCCGGGCCCGGCTCTTCGACGTCTTCATCGGGGACTGGGACCGGCACCGGGACCAGTGGCGCTGGGCCCGCTTCGGCGAGACCTCGCCCAGGTCCTGGCGCCCCGTGCCCCTCGACCGGGACCAGGCCTTCGTCAAGTACGACGGCCTCCTGCTCGCGATCGCCCGGCAGACCACCCCGCAGCTGGTCAACTTCGGGCCCGGCTACGCCGGCCCCGAGGGGCAGACCTGGAACGGCAGGGACCTGGACCGCCGCTTCCTGGTCGGCCTGGAATGGGGCGCCTGGGACTCGGTCGCGCGGGACATGCAGCAGGCCCTCACCGACAGCCTGATCCAGGACGCGGTGCGGGCGCTCCCCGAGCCCCATTACGCCCGGGTGGGGCAGACGCTGACCCAGTGGCTCATCCGGCGCCGGGACGACCTCCCCGTGATGGCCCGCCGGTTCTACCGGCACCTCGCCGGCCAGGTGGATGTCCACGGCACGGACCAGGCCGAGCTGGCGCGGGTCACCCATGAGCCGGACGGAAGCCTGCTCCTCGAGCTGGGCGAGGCCGCCGGCGGCGCGTCGTCGCCGTTCCTCTCCCGGCGGTTCACCCCCGGCGAAACCGGCGAGGTTCGCCTCTACCTCGGTGGCGGCGACGACCGCGCCGTGGTCCGGGGGAGCGGCGGAGGGGTCACGCTCCGGGTCCTGGGGGACTCGGGGAATGACCTGCTGGTGGACTCGTCGCGCGCGGGCGGCACCCGGTTCTACGACCTCGATCCCGGCACCACCAGCAACCGGACGGTGAACCGGAAGGCCTGGAACCCGCCGCCTTCCCCCGATCCGCGGGCGCCCCCGCCCCGCGACTGGGGCCGGCGCTGGCACAACCTGGTCTGGGCCAGCTTCGGGCCCGACGTCGGCCTGTTCGCGGGCGCCGGCCGGTCGCTCACCACCTACGGGTTTCGGAAATACCCGTTCGCCAGCCGGCACCGGCTCCGCGCCGGCTTCGCCAGCGGCCCGCCGACCTACCGGGCCGACTACCGGGGGGAGTTCCACCGGGAGAACTCCGCCGTCGTCCTGGCGCTCGTCGCCGCCGCCTCGGGCATCGAAGTGCTTCGGTTCCACGGCTTCGGCAACGAGACCTCCGCCTCCGGCCCCGACTCGTACTACCGGGTGACCCAGGACCAGGTGCGGCTGCAGCCCTCGCTGGCGCTGCCGCTGGGCGATGCCCTCACACTCTCCCTGGGGCCCACGCTCAAGTACGTCTCCACCGATCACCGCCCCAGCCGCTACCTGGCCACCCTCGACCCCTACGGGACGGGGAACTTCGGTGAGCTGGGGTTCGCCGCCGACCTCAGGCTCGACACCCGGAACCGGGCCACCGCGGCGACCCGGGGCGTGGCCCTCGACGCGGGCGGGGAGATCCATCCGGCGTGGTGGGATGTGCGGGAGAGCTTCGGTGAGGCCCGCGGGCAGCTGTCGGTCTACCTGAGCCCGCGGGCGCCGCTCTCGCCCACCCTGGCGCTCCGCGCCGGTGGCAAGAAGCTCTGGGGCGACTATCCCTACTTCGATGCCGCCTTCATCGGCGGCACCTCCACCGCCCGGCTCGGCCGGGAGAACCGCTTCGCCGGCGACGCCTCGGCGTACGGCACCGCCGAACTGAGATTGTCCCTCGCCCGCGCGATGCTGATCGTGCCGGCGGAGCTGGGCGTGTTCGGGCTGGCGGACGCCGGCCGGGTGTGGCTGGAGGGAGAATCGTCCACCACCTGGCACACCGCGTTCGGCGGCGGGGTGTGGGCCGCCTTCCTGGATCGCGCCAATACCCTCTCGGTGGCGCTCGCCGCCGGCGACGAGCGCACCCGCCTGTACGTGCAGGCCGGCTTCGGGTTGTAGCGCCTTGCTTCCCGAGCGTTCCGACCGCAGCGCCACGCTCGCCGCCGTCCTGGCGAGCGTGGCGCTGCTGAGCTTCCAGCTCGCCAGCAAGGCCACCCGCGACGCGCTCTACCTCTCCACTTTCAGCGTCGCGAGCCTGCCGAGGATGATCGTGGTCGCGGCGCTGGTGTCCGCCGCGGTCACCATCGCGCTCTCCCGGGTCATGGCGCGCGTCGGCCCCGGCCGGATGCTGCCCCCGCTGTTCCTCGCCAGTGCCTGCCTCCTGCTGGGTGAGTGGGCCCTGTCCGTCACCATGCGGCCGGTGGCGGCGGTGGTGCTCTACCTGCATTGCGCGGCACTCGGCGCGCTGCTCATCTCGGGGTTCTGGGCCCTGGTCACCGAGCGGTTCGATCCCCGGGCCGCCCGCGGCACCGTGGGCCAGATCAGCGCCGGGGCCTCGATCGGCGGGCTGCTCGGCGGGCTGCTCCCCACCGCGGTCGGCAGCGTGCTGCCGCTCACCACCATGTTCCCGGTGCTGGCGGCGCTGCATCTCCTCTCGGCAGTCATGATCGGCTGGATGCGGCCGCCGCGGCCCCCGGCCGCCGCGTCGCCGAGGCGGGAACCCGCACGGCCGTCCCCGCTGGCTCC
>CAZCVG010000175.1:4612-5684 GCA_964501735.1 uncultured Gemmatimonadaceae bacterium
CTGATGCCGGGGCTGCCGGCGATGATCGGGGCGCGTGGCGCCGAGCTGGTGCTCAGGAACTCGGTGTTCCGGGGAGCCTATGAGCTGCTCTTCACTCCCGTCACCAGGCCCCAGAAGCGCGCGGTGAAGCTGCTGGTGGACGTGGGCGCCTCACGGCTGGGAGACATCGCCGGGGCGGCGCTGATCCAGGGCGCGATCGTGGTCGCGGCGGCGGGGAGCGGCCGGCTGCTCCTCGCGGCCACGCTGCTGCTTGCCTTCGCGGCGCTCTTCGTGGTGCGGTGGATTCAACGCCAGTACGCCCCGGGCCTCGCCCGGAAGCTGGAGCTGCACGCCGGTCAGCTCGATCCGGCCGCCACCGAGACCTCGAGCCTGCTGCAGTCGCTGGCCGGGTTCGACCTCCAGGAGCTGCGCCAGCCGGACCTCGAGACCCCGGGCGCGGCCACCCGCGCGGGGGCCGGGCCGGCCCCGCAAGCAGGGGCGCCGCTGCCGCGCGCCGAACGGCTGCGGAGCCGGGACCCGGCAATTGTCAGGCAGGCCCTGGCCGAGGCGCCGCTGCCGGCCGGGCTCGCGTCCCGGGCCATCGAGCTGCTGGCGTGGGATGCCGTGGCGCCGGCCGCGGCAAGTGCCCTGGTGAGCCTCGGGCCGGAGCAGGGCGAGCGCCTCATCCAGTTTCTCCGGGACCCCAGGGCGGAGTTCAGCGTGCGGCGGCGGCTGGTGGGCGTCCTGGCCCAGCTGCCGACCCCGGGCGTCATGCAGGCGCTCACGGAAGCCCTCGGCGATCAGCGCTTCGAGGTCCGCTATCGGGCGGGACGGGCGCTGAGCCGCCTGCAGGGCACCGTGCCCGGAGCCGGGCCGGACCGGGAACAGGTCCTGGCCCTCGTCCTCAAGGAAGTCACGGTGGAGCGGTCACTGTGGGAGAGCCGCCGGCTCATCGATGCCGCGGAGGATGACTGGGCGCCCCTCGAGGCCGTGGTGGTTCGGGAGCGGGCGGACCGAAGCCTGGAGCATGTCTTCACCCTGCTCACCCTGGTCCTGCCCCGGGAGCCGCTCCGGCTCGCCTACCAGGCGCTGG
>CAZCVG010000176.1:0-5644 GCA_964501735.1 uncultured Gemmatimonadaceae bacterium
ACCGCCGACTGGCCGAAGTTGGTGTACGAGGCCGGCCGGCTGAAATCGGTGGCCCCGAGGGCGAAGCCCAGCGGGCCGGTGGCCGACACGGCGATCACGTTGGTGGCCTGCGCCGGGAGGGTGATGAAGTTGGCGGTATGGTCAAGGTCGATCCCGCTGTTGCCGGCGGAGGCGATGACCGTCACGCCCTGCTGGTAGGCGTAGTTGGTGGCCCGGCTCATGGCGACGGCCAGCTGGGCCGCGTCCTTGCCCTGGCGGTCGAAGGCGCCGCCCAGGCTCATGTTGATGATGTTGGCGCCGCCGCCGCCCTGGCTGATCGGGGTGGCGGCGTAGATGATGCCGTTGATGATCCAGGAGAAGGCGCCGCTGCCGTTGTGGAGCACCTTCACGCCGATGATCGTGGCGCCGGGCGCCACACCGATGGTGCCGACGCTGTTGTCGGCGGCGGCGATGATGCCGGCCACGTGGGTGGCGTGGGAGAAGTTCCCGACGTCATCAAAGAAATTCGGCACCCCCGGCACGAACGACGCTGAGCGGGCCACGTCCACCTGGCCCACGAGGTCGATGTGGGTGTCGTTGAGGCCGCCGTCCAGCACCGCGACCCGCACGCCGGTGCCGCGGGCGCCCGCGTCCCAGGCCGCCGGAGCCTGGATCGCCTGGGGGCCCCACTGGATGAAGGGGAAGAAGGTCTCGTTGTCGCCGATGCTCATTCCGGTCGCGTCATCGGTGATTTCCATGACCCGCTCGTTCGGGTCGGTGAACTGGTACTCGGCATCAAGCGCCACGGCCTGCACGCCCGAGATCGCGGCGGCCTGGGCCTGGAAGGTGGCCGAGCCGGAGCTGGCCACGGCGATGCCGAGGGCCGGGATGGTGCTGGTGACGGTCCCGCCCGCCGCGGCGACGGCGGCGTCGAGGTTGGCCGGAAGCTTGTTGCCCTTGCCGAGAATCACGTACGAGTTGCCGGCGACGCTGGCGGCGCGGATCGGCTGCGCCGTGCTGGCGTCGGGGGCGATGTTCTCCGGGGCACAGGCGGCCAGGGAAAGGCCGAGGCCGGCGGAGAGCATGAGAATGGAGCGAATGGATGCCACGGATCCTCCTGCGGAAAGCAGACTGGGGGTGAGAACTGCCGGGTCGGGAGGGCTGGTACTGCTGGACGGGCAATGTGCAGGAATCCGCATGGGAGCGCAAGCGCTCCGGAGCAGCGGATTCATGGAAGGAGCCACCCGCTGTGGCGCGCTCGCCACGGTAGTCCCGCGTCCATAAACGATGCCGAAGCCGGGGAGCAGCCGCCTCTGGCCTCTGGAGCTGCAGGTCCCCGGGTTCGGAGGCGTGCTGGACCACGCCGCTGGCGTGGGCGCGGGCGAGTGATCGTGCGCTCGGTCATGAAGCGTTCGTCGCCGGGGACAGCTCCGAGTTCGCGGGGGTGTGGCCTTGAGAGCTTTCCCGCGGCTGTGCTTCAGGGCGGTGGCCAGGTAAACGGTTGGCGATGCCGCGGACGCCGCGCTGGTTCTCGATGCGGCAGCGGTCGGAGAGGGCGTTGACCAGGCGCACCGTGTCGGTGGTCATGGGGCCGGAGGATGGGGTTCGGGGCGGAGTTGACTGGCGCCGGGCACGGCAGCGCGCGCCCGCCATCTCCGGGGCAAGAGCCTCTCAGGCTCCGTTCACGGGCGCTTCATCCTGACAGGGTTGATTGGGACACAAATGTCCCACACGGCATGCTCTCCGTGAACGCGAACAAGTTGTTTCCCCGGCTGTCCATCCGCGTCAAGCTGGCGGTGGCTTTCGCGGCGATCGCGGTGGTTCCGCTCGCCTTGGTGGCCGGGCTCACGATCCGGGTCACGGTGGCGCGGCTGTGGGAGCTCACCCGAGTCACCCTGGGCCACGACGTGGAGACCACGGTAGATCAAGCCGAGCACCTGATCGGGATGACCCAGCGCCAGGTAGGCTATGTCGCGATGGCGCTGGTACCACCGGGTGCCCAGCCGCTCACCCCAGCGGAACGGACCCGGATCGGCGCGTTCCTCCAGGGCACACCGGCCCTGCTCCGCATCAAGGTGTTTTCTGCCGAGGGGGCGCTGCGCGGCGTGGTGTACGCGCCCGGCGACACGGTGCCGGGCGACGGGCATGAGGCCGCCGGCGGGGAGTACTACCTGCTCCGTGCCTCGGCCTTGCGCACCGGGGAGCAGCTGGTGCTACCGGTGGAAATCGCCGTGGGCGCCGGGAACGCCCGGCGACCGCTGCCGGCCATCGCCATCGTGGCACCGCTGCTCCGTGAAGGGGAACTGACCGCGGTGGTGGTCGGTGAGGCCCGTGCCGCCACCCTGCTGGCCGCGCTCGACCATGTAGCACCCCAGTTCCCGGGCACGACCGTTCTGGCCGACGCCGAGGGGAAGGTGCTGTACCACTCCGAACGGAAGCGCGACTGGTCCAGCCTTCTGGACGACAGCACGGCGCCCCTGCCCCACTGGGAGGGGACGGGCGCCGACGGCGACTTCGGCCTGATATCCGGCGCCGACCTGGTGGTTGGCCGGCTGCTCCGGCTGGGCACCGCCGCGTCACCGGAACTGCGGCTGCTGCGGCTGGTGCCCCGGGAGACCCTGACCGCGCCGCTGCGGGAGTTCATGGCCAACGTCGCGGTGACCGGGGTGCTGACGGTGGCGGTGGTGCTTGCGCTGGCGCTGATCGCAGCGCGCCAGCTGACGGGCCCGCTCTACCGGTTGCGGACCGCGGCGCGCAAGCTGGCCCAGGGGGAGCCCGGGGGGCCGCTGGAAATCGCCACCAACGATGAGATCGAGGACCTGGCCGCCGACTTCAACCGAATGGCCGGGGAGATCACCCGACACCGGCAGGAGCTGGAGACCGCGGTGAGCGAGCGGACCCGCTCGCTGGTGCGGACCCACGCCGAGCTGGCGCTGGTGCTGAATCACTCGGCGGACGCGATCATCGCGCTGGATGCGAGTGAGCGGATCCGGATGTGGAACGAGGGCGCCACCCGGCTGTTCGGCTACACGGCGGTCGAGGCTATCGGCAGGCAGGCGGAGGAGCTGCTGCTGCCGCCGGCATCGGGGGAGGCCGAGGGTCGCTTCCTGCGGCGGGAACTGGCGGCGCACGGGGCAGTGGTCAACCTGGCCACGCAGCGCCAGGCGCGGGACGGCGCGCTGGTGCCCGTCAGCCTGACCCAGACCGCGCTCCGCGACGGGGGCGGGGAGCTGCAGGGCTACTCCCTGATCCTGCGTGACACCAGCCAGCAGTCCCGGGTGGAGGAGCAGATGCGCCGCTCGGAGCGGCTGGCCGCGGTGAGCGTGCTGGCGGCCGGCCTGGCCCACGAGATCAACAACCCGCTGGCCATCATCGGCAACCGGCTGGAGTGCATGGAACGCGAGGTGGATTCCGGCCCCGAGACGCTGCGGCGGGACCTGGCGGTCCTGCGGCAGCACACCACCCGCCTGGGTGATGTCGCCCACAACCTGCTGCGCTTCGCGCGGGACTACGACCAGACTCCGGCACCGGTGGCGCTGGACCCGATGGTCCGGCGCCTGGCCACCCTGCTGGAACGCACCCTCGTCGGCCGGCGGGTCGTGGTCCAGATCGAGGCCGAGCCCGGCGCCGCCCCCGCGTGGGGGAGCGAGCCGGCGCTGGAGACCGTGGCGCTCAACCTGATCCTCAACGCCGCCGACGCGATGCCGGGCGGGGGCACCGTCACCGTGATCCTGCGCGGTGGGCCGACACCGGACAGGGTGGAGCTGGAGGTGCGGGATGAGGGCTCCGGGGTGCCGGAGGCGGTGCGAGACCGGATCTTCGAGCCGTTCTTCAGCACCAAGGACGCGAGCCACGGCACCGGGCTGGGCCTGGCGGTGTGCCGCAGCATCGTGGAGCGGCTGGGCGGGCGCATCCGGCTGGAGCCGGCCCAGCCGGTGGGCAGCCGCTTCATCGTGACCCTCCCGGTGGCGATGGAGGCCCCGGTATGAACGCGCCGCGAATCCTGGTGATTGACGACGAAGCCGCCATGCTGGAAAACTGCGACCGGCTGCTCCGCCAGGCCGGCTGGGAGGTCCGGACCCTCGGCGACCCGCTGCAGGCGCGCGCCATCCTGACCGAGTTCCGGCCCGACGTGCTGCTGCTGGACCACCGGATGCCTGGAGCCGATGGCATGAGCGTGCTGGCCGTGGCCCGCACCGAGGATGCCGCACTCCCGGTGATCCTGATGACGGCCTACGCCACCGTGCCGGCGGCCGTCCATGCCATCCGTGAAGGTGCCTACGACTACCTCGCCAAGCCCTTCACCGCGGACGAACTCACCGTCACGATCGCGCGGGCGGCGCGCTACCGGGGACTCACCCTGGAGAACCAGGAGCTGCGGCGGCAGGTGGCCGGGGCAGGCGTGCTGGCCCAGGTGGCGGGGTCCAGCCCGGCGATCACCCGGCTGCTGGATACGGTCCGCAAGGTGGGCCCCTCGGACGCGAGCGTGCTGATCACCGGGGAGAGCGGTACCGGCAAGGAGCTGCTGGCCCGCTGCCTGCACCAGCTGAGCCCGAGGCGGGACCGGCCCTTCGTGCCGATCGACAGCGCGGCGCTGCCGGAGAACCTGCTGGAAAGCGAGCTGTTCGGGCACCAGCGGGGGGCCTTCACCGGAGCGGTCGCGGCGCGGAGCGGGTTGCTGGTGGATGCCGACGGCGGCACGGTGTTCTTCGACGAGATCGGCGAGCTGACCCTGGCCCTGCAGGCCAAGCTGCTGCGGGCATTGGAGGAACGTCAGGTACGCCCGGTGGGCGGGGGCGCGCTGGTGCCGTTCAACGTCCGGCTCATCACCGCCACCAACGTGGACCTCGAGGCCGCTGTAGCCGCCGGCCGGTTCCGCGCCGACCTCTACTTCCGCCTGCACGTGGTGGCGCTGCGGGTGCCGCCCCTGCGGGAACGCCGCGGCGACGTGCCGGCCCTGCTGCAGCGCTTCCTGGCCCGCTTCGCCGAGGTGGCTGGCCGGCCGGTGCCCCGGATCACCCCCGAGGCGCTGGAGGTGCTGGAGGGCCACGCCTGGCCCGGCAACGTGCGGGAGCTGCGCAACCTGGCCGAGCGGCTGATGGTGCTGGACGAGGACGGCCGCATCACCCTCGCGGACCTGCCCACGCCCTACCGTGCCGGGGTGGCCGCCCCGGAACTCCCCACCGCGCCCAGCGCGGAGCTGCCGGCGTACGAGGTGGCCCGGGAGCGGGCCCTGGCGGAGTTCCAGCGCACCTACCTCGAGCAGCTGCTGGCACGACACGACGGCAACATCTCGCAGGCGGCCCGGGCCGCCGGACTCAGCCGGCGCACCCTGCACCGCTGGCTGGCCGGCGAGCGGGCGCCGGCCGAGCCTGGCATTGGGGAACCGTGAGAGGCAGGGCGGCGCTGGGCGCCCTGCTGGTGCTGCTTGCCGCCACCGGCCGCGCGGCCGCGCAGGCCGCGGAGCTCGCCGGCAGCATCCGGCTGCCTGACACGCAGGCGGCGGCGGCGGTCATCGTCCTGTTGCCGGCCGATGCGGAGCCGGCGGATTTCCGGGTCAGCGACACCGTCCTTGTGGACCAGTTCGAGCTGCGCTTCCTGCCGGCGGTGCTCGCCGTCCGGCCGGGCACGACGGTGCTGTTCCGCAACAGCGACCCGGTGCAGC
>CAZCVG010000177.1:0-5550 GCA_964501735.1 uncultured Gemmatimonadaceae bacterium
TGGCCGAGAGGCCGGCCGCGGCGGTGTCGTTGATGGTGACCAGCCGGTCCCCGGGAGAGATGCCGCTGCGGGCGCCCGGGCTCCCGGGATGGACGCTGAGCACAGTGAGCTGGCCGTCCACGTCTTCGAAGCTGATGCCGGACCCGCCCAGCGCGCCGCTTTCGTAGGCCAGCTCCCGGGCCCCATCGGCCCGGCGCATGAACCGGCTGTGGGGGTCCAGCGAACCGAGCACGCCGTCAATGGCCGCGTGCACCAGCTCGGCGTACGTCACCGAGTCCACGTAGCTCAGCCGGATCTGGTTGAGCAGGCTGGAGAAGGTCTGCAGCTGCTCGTAGGAGGCGCTCTGGGCCCCGGCGGCGGGCGCGATGCCCACGGCCAGCACGAGGGCCAGCAGCGGGGCCGCCAAGCGGGGCGCGGTCATTGCCCCGCCAGCTGGGCGAGTCGTTCGCGGGCCATGGCGATCTGCCGGTCATACCGGCTGGGGGCCAGGGCCACGTACCGGGAGAACGCCTCCCGGGCCTCGGCCGCCTTGCCCAGCTGCTGCCGGGCGATGCCCAGCCAGAAGAGCGGGCGCACGTCCCGGGGATTGAGCTCCAGCGCCTGCTGAAACCGGGTTTCGGCAGCGCTGAAGTCCCCGGCCTTGCCCAGGGTCACGCCCAGGTCGAGCAGCAGGCTGGCATCGTCCGGGTTGACGTCCACGGCGAGCGAGCGCTCGGCTACGGCGCGGGGATAGTCGCGGGCGGCCTCGTGGATGGCCGCGAGGCGCACATGGGCCATGTAGTTCCCCAAGTCGTTCTGGGCCACCTCGCGAAACAGATCGACGGCCCGGTCGACCCGCCCGGCCCGCTGGTGCAGGCTGGCCATGAGGTAGCGGTATTCGTTGGCGCGGAGCGGAGTCTCATCGGCGGTGGAGTCCTCGGACGCCGAGTTCCGGGCGATCCGCACCAGCACCTCGAGGTCCTGGATTGCCTCCTCGGTGCGCTCGCTGTGTGACGCCGCCAGCGAGCGGAGCCACAGGACATACTCCGGCACCTCGTCAATGCCCCTGGCGCCTTCGAGCTGGTCCACCACCCGGTCGAAATGCTTCCACGCCTCGTCATACTTGCCCTCGACCAGCCGCTTCAGGCCGGTGGGGAAATCCCCCCATGGGCGAATCCACGAAATGCTGCCGAGGATCTTGACGTCCACCAGGGGATCCAGCAGAAACGCCTTCCGGTAAGCCCGGTCCCGGTGGCGGAGTCCGGCGACGAGGCTGTCCCGGCCCAGCTTGCGCAAGCCGTGCCAGTACGGTTCATCATGGAAGCGGGCGATCGCGTAGGCCAGCCACGCCTGGGCAAACTGGGGATCGATGCCGACGGCCCGCTCCAGGGAGGCGTCCGCCTGGGGCCAGCGCTTCTTGCTCAGGTAGCCCAGCCCGAGGTTGTAGTGGGCCACGGGGTCGAGGGAATCCCGCTCGGCCCGCTGCTCCAGGGTTTCCAGCCGCTCCGACACCTGGAGCGACTGGCCCGCCGCCGGGCTGGTGAGCGCAAGGGCGACGACTGGAGTCACAAGCCACCGAGTTACTTGCATCGGGCCTCCGCTAGTTGAGCTGCGCCAGCTTGCCGGCGACTTCGGTCCGCTGGGTCTCCCACCGGCTGGGCGCGAGGGCCAGGAACCGGGTGTAGGCGGTGCGGGCTTCCTCATTGGCTCCCACCCGCTGGGCGATGGTCCCCAGCAGGTACCAGGCCCGGTGGCTGCGCGGATTGGCGGCCACCGCCTGCCGGAGGGTGGCGTGGGCATCGGGCAGTTCGCCGGCCCGGGCCAGCGCCTCCCCAAGGTCGGCCAGGAGCGAGGGGTCCTCCGGGTTCGCCGCCACCGCGCGGCGGCGCTCCGACAGCGAGGCAGTGGTCCGGCGCTGGCGCTCGTAGATCTCGGCCAGCCGCACGTGGGCGGGATACAGCCCCACGTCGTTGGTCAGCGCCTCCTGCAGCAGGGCAATGGCCTCCCTGGTCTCGCCGCCCAGATCGAGCACGCAGGCCAGGGTGTAGCGGTAGTGGTTGGCCTGGGAGAAGACCAGGGTGGCGCCGCCGCTGCGCTGCTCGGCGCCGGTGGCCCGCTCCAGCAGCAGGCGGAGGTTGCTGGTGGCACGGGGGTAGTCACTGGCGTGGGCGGCAGCCAGGGCCTCATACCAGAGGAACCAGGAGGCGTACTCCTTCCGCTCGGCATCCGACACACCCTTCATGATCTCCTGGAAGAAGGAGTACGCCTTGACGTAGTCCCCCACCCAGAAGCTGCCGTAGCCGTTCATGAGGTAGGTGTAGAACCCCTGCTGCCGCCGGGTGAGGCCCAGGGTGCTGGCCGGCGGGATCATCAGAGCAACCGGCTTGAGGTCCACCATGGGGTCAATCAGGAAGGCCCGGCGGCGAAAGGCCCAGGCCTCCTCCAGCGGGGCCACCCACTCGGCGGGCACCTTGCCGTCGTCCTCCTCGTCCCAGAGCTTCTCGCGCCGGGCGTACGGCAGGAAGGAGAGGGCGAGGTAGGCGGCCGCGGTCTTGGGCTCGATGGCGATCGCCAGCCGAAGATGGCGCTCGGCGAGGTCGTACTTCTTCTGCAGCCAGTAGGCGAGGGCGACTTCGTAATGGGCGGGGGCATCGTTGGAATCGCGCTCGGCGCGCTGGACCAGCTCGTCCATCGGCACCGAGAGGCGCACACGCTGGGCCGCCGCGTCGCCGGCGGCCACCGACAGCAGGAGGGCGGCGAGAACCGCCCGGGCGGGTCGCATGGGAGCAACCAGGGTACAGGGGTACCCTCAAGATGTGGCGCGATCGGGGCGGGCGCCAGAGGCCCTGACACGGGTTCGCCTGACGGGAAACTCACACTGACCGGCCAGCCCAGGGGAGAGGCGACCCCCCGGGCACCGCGGGGCTTACGGGCTCCGGTAGACCACCCGGCCGGCCGACACGGTGGCCCGGACGGCGGCCTGGGCGATGGCCTCCGGCGGAATCGTGAAGAGATCCTGATCCAGCACCACCAGGTCGGCCCGGTACCCCGGGGCCAGCCGGCCCCGGGTGGCCTCGGCGAAGACCCCATAGGCGTTGTGGACGGTGTACACCTGGAGCGCCTCCTCCACGGTGATCTTCTGATCGGGAATCCAGCCGCCGGGATTCTTCCCGTCCGCCGTCCGGCGGGTCACGGCCGCGTAGATGCCGAGCAGCGGATCCAGCGGAGCCACGGTCCAGTCGGACCCGAACACCAGGGTCCCGCCGGCATCGAGGATGGCGCGGAAGAGGTAACTGCCGGTGACCCGGGGGCCGAGCCGCTTGCCGGCCCAGTTGCCGTCGTCAATGATGTGGGCCGGCTGCATCGAGGCGATGACGCCCTGCGCGGCCATCCGCCGCACCTCCTCCCGCCTGAGGTGCTGGGCGTGCTCGATGCGGAAGCGGCGGTCCCGCGGCCCATGGACCCGGGCGACGCTGTCGAAGATGTCCAGCACCAGCGCGTTGGCCCGCTCGCCGATGGCGTGGACCACCACCTGGAGGCCGGCGGAATCGGCGCCGCCGATCTGCTGCCGGAGCGAGTCCTCGGGCGTGGTGAGCAGGCCGCTCGAGGTCGGGTCATCGCTGTACGGCTCGAAGAAGAGCGCCGTGGTCGAGCCCAGCGAGCCGTCCACGTACCCCTTGACGCCGGCCAGCCGGAGCCAGTCGTCCCCGGGGCCGCGGGCGCGCAGGCTGTCGGCCACCCGGCGCCAGTCGGCCAGCCCCGGGTACAGCGAGACCCGGAGGCCGAGATCGCCCCGGGCCCGGGCCCGGAGCAGCCCGGCCACCTGCAGCCAGCCCACGCTGACCGATCCCACGGCGGTCACCCCGCGGGCATGGGCGAACGCAGTCGCCCGCCGCAGGGCGGCATCCACCTGGGCGTCACTGGGATCGGGCATCACGGCGAAGACCGGGTTCATCGCCTCGTCCTTGAGGATCCCGGTGGGCTGCCCGGTGCGGGGATCCCGGACGATGACCCCGCCGGGGATCTCCGGAGTGCGCCGGGTGATGCCCGCCGCCGTGAGCGCCAGGCTGTTGGCCAGCCCCATGTGGCCGTCGAGCCGGGAGATGAACACCGGGTTGCGGGGACTCACCGAGTCAATCCACTCCCGCCGGGGGAGCGGCGCCCCGGGCCAGCGTTCGTGGTCCCAGTCACCGCCGAAGATCCACTCCCCGGGCGGGCGCTCCAGGGCGAAGGCCTGCACCCGGCGGATGAACTCCTCGGGGGAGTCGGCCTCCCGCAGGTCAATGCTGGCCAGCTGGATGCCGGCGTCGAGCAGATGGACGTGGGCGTCCATGAACCCCGGCACTACCATGCCCCGGCCGGCATGGAGCACCACGGTCGAGTCGCCGACCAGCCGGGCCACCGTGGCGCTGTCGCCCACCGCGATGATGGTGTCGCCCCGGCTGGCCACCGCGCCGGCGAGCGGGCGGGTGGAATCGCCGGTCCACACCTTGCCAAAGGCCACGAGGTCGGCGGCGGGCGGGGCGGCACAGGCGGCGAGCGTGGTCAGCGCCAGCACCGGGATGAGCCGGCGCGGGGGGCGGCGGGACGGGATCATCGGGGTCGGGTGGGGATGGAAACGGGAGTGTGCCGGCGGGGCCCACGGCCGGCTCACCGGGGTGCCCCGAGCGAGCGCTGCGCCAGCAGCTCGCGGATGTCGAGCAGGACCTCCAGCATGAGCTGGTCGCGCTGGTAGCCGGCGTCCAGTTCCAGCATGCGGCGCGGCTGGTTCTCGGCTTTGGCCTGGTCGTACTGCTCGCGGTAGGCGGTGTCGAGGTTCTCGAGAATCTGGTCGCGGGATCGCATGGGCATGGCCGTTGGTGATGAGCGCGCCGCCATTCGGCGCCGGTCGCCCCTCGCCGGGGGAGCGTGTAGCTTACAGCATCCCTTCACCGCCTGCCACCATGCGCCTGCTGCTCACGCTCATCCTCGCCGGCACCACCGCGCTCCAGGGCCAGGCCAGGCCGCGGGCCCGGGACCTCGGCATTCCGTTCCCCGGCACCCCCGGGCCCCTGAACGCCATCACCGACGTGGCGGGCGTCGAGGTGGGGCACACCACCATCATCCGGGGCGAGGGCCCGCTGGTGGTCGGGCAGGGGCCGGTGCGCACCGGCGTCACCGCCGTCTTTCCCCGGGGCCAGCGCTCCAGCGCGCCGGCCATGGCGGCCTGGTGGACCCTGAACGGCAACGGCGAGATGACCGGCACCACCTGGATGGAGGAATCGGGCTTCCTCTGGGGCCCGGTCACCATCACCAACACCCTGAGTGTCGGGGTGGTGCATGACGCGGTGATCGAGTGGGCCATCCGCCGCAAGTACGACGAGTTCCTGTGGGCCCTCCCCGTGACCGCCGAGACCTGGGACGGCGGGCTCAACGACATCAACGGGATGCATGTCACCAGGGAGCACGCCTTCCAGGCGCTCGATGCCGCGAAGGGCGGGCCGGTGCCCGAAGGCAATGTGGGAGGCGGCACCGGCATGGTCTGCCATTCGTTCAAGGGCGGCATCGGCACGGCGTCCCGCAAGCTCACCC
>CAZCVG010000178.1:0-5529 GCA_964501735.1 uncultured Gemmatimonadaceae bacterium
TCAGCTTGATGAACGTGAGGTTGGCCCGGCGGGCCTGGACCTCGCTGGGCTCCTCGGCCGACTCATCCCGGAGCAGCGCCAGGTCGGGACGCCGGTCGAGTTCGTTGTCGTCAATGGACACCTTGGCGTCCAGGGCCACCACCTTGCCGTCGGGCGTGGTCACCAGCGGGTTGATCTCCGCCAGGGAGCAGCCGTTGGCGACGAACAGGGCGTAGAGCTGCTCGATGATCCGGGCCGCGGCCCGCGCCTGGGCGATGTCCGGGTACAGGAACAGCGCCAGCCCCAGCGCCTGGTGGGGCAGCACCCCGTAGCGCGGGTCCACGGCCAGCCGGCTGATCTTGTCCGGGGTTTTGGCCGCGACCTCTTCGATGTCAATGCCGCCCGCGGGACTCACCATGAACACCGGCCGCTGGCTGGCCCGGTCCATGATCAGCCCGACGTAGGCCTCGGTCGCGATGTCCGCCGCCGGGACGACCAGCACCTTCTGCACCACCAGTCCCTTGATGGACATCCCCAGGATTTTCTCGGCCGCTTCCACCGCCTCGGCGGGCGTCTTGGCCAGCTTGACCCCGCCGGCCTTCCCCCGACCGCCGGCGTGGACCTGGGCCTTGATGACAACCGTCCCGCCAATGCGCCGGGCGATGGATTCGGCTTCGGAGGGGGTGGAGGCCACGTCGCCGTCCGGCATTGGGATGCCGGCCGCGCGGAACAGGGCCCGTCCCTGGTATTCGTGGAGATTCACGCTGTCCTCGTTCGCGGGAATGATGCCGACCTGCCCCGGGGGGGCCGCTGGCGGCGCGGAAGGTAGCCAGCGGGCTAACCGGTGGCAAGCATGAGACTTATGGCGACCGCAGGGTGCGCTTGAGGGCCTCCCATGCCCGCCCGAACGCCTCCAGGTCGCCGCGCTTGAGGGCCTGGTCGGCGGCGTCCAGGTGCCTCCGCGCCTCCAGCAGCTGGGTTCCCCGGGCGCCCGCCGAGATGATCGGGGCAGAAAGCCCGAGCATGTTCTGCCAGGCCTCCTGGAGGTCGTGCCCTGCCCCCCGGTGCTCGGGAGTCGCCAGGCTGAGCCAGACGAGGACCGGCTCGCCCTCTTCATGGCGGGCCACGTGGACCTGGTACGCGCCCAGTCCCTGGCTGGTGAGCCAGAATCGGATGGGACCGGGCTCCACCCGTCCGCCGGATTTCTCCACCGAGTCGCGGAGCTGCTGGAAGGTGGGAAACCGCCCCCACCGGGTCTGCAGGGAGGCGGGGTCGGCCAGGGCGAGGATGCTGTCCACCCGGAGGACGGTGAGGGTCTCCCACCCGTCCCGCATCCGGGCCCGCACCACCGCGGACACATGCCGCTGGGAGGTCTGCTGGAAGGGCACGATCTGCTGGACCCCGCTGGTGTCCTCCTCCCAGGTGGCGTCACGGGCGGGACCGGCTGGGCCGGCCTGCTCGCCGTGCCCGATGGCCGAGCCGAGCCCCCAATGATTCTGGGCCAGCACCCGGAGCTGGGTCTCGAGCAGTTCCTGGGGATAGCCCTGAGCGCGCACCACCTCCGGCGGTGTGGCGGACGCCGGCTCGATCAGGCCGCCGAACAGGGCCTGCCACTCCTTGGCGAGTTCATCCGCCGCATGGCGGAGGTACACCCGGGTCTCGCCCGACTCGGCGTGGACCACCCCGAGAAAAGCCACCCGCAGCGAGCCCACCCACCGGCCCTGCCAGCGCACCCGGCTGGTGGCCGGGAAGGCGGTATTGGCGAGGTAGCCATCCACCAGCCAGACCAGGTCTCCCCCGATGAGCCTGGGCGAGGGGGCGCCCCAGGAGGCGTACGGGACGAGCTTTTCCAGCCGCTCCACCGGATCGAGGTGCCAGTAGGCGAACTGGCGCTCGGTGCCGGCGCGAAGCAGGGCGGCCGACTGGAGCGCCCACGCCAAGGTCAGGCGGCGCAGGCCCGAGCCGATGAGCACTCCGCCCCGGGGCACGCTGTCCACCACGGTGCCCCGGGCCCGGGGCCAGACCGCGCGGGGCGGCAACCGGAGGGCCGGCGCCCCCGCCGCGGTGCGCAGGCTGTCGGGATCGGTGAAGGTGACCGGGTGGCCCGGCGCGGTGGTGTGGTCGTCGAGGAGCACACTGACGCTGGCGCCCCGGGCGGCCTGATCCCGCACCACCAGCCAGGCGGGCCGGGGCCGCTGCATGACCGGCACCACGGAGCGGTCCACCGCCACCACCCGTCCGGAGTCGCTCGCGGTCGCGAGGGCGGCGAGGGTGGGTTCCCACAGCGCCACCGGCCGGGGGGGCTCGAGCGGGGCGTCACGCCGCGCCAGCGCGGAGTCCCGCAGGAGCGACATGCCATACCCGAGCTGGTCGAACTGCCGCCGGACGGCCGGCTCGAGCGCCGCGCCCGGCTCCGGCCCGATGAGCGCGGGGAGGATGTGGTGACTGAGGAGCGAGGTGGCCCCGAGAAGCACCCAGGCGGCCCCCAGCACCACGTTGCGCCCACGGAGCGCCCACCAGCCGCTCAGCAGGGCGGCGATGATGGCGAGGGTCGTGAGGACCACGGCGGCGGTGGCGCGGAAATCGAACAGGCCGGTGTGCACGGTCCCGATGACGCCCGCCACCAGCTCGGCCGGCTCGAGCAGGTAGCCCCAGGCGAGCATGGCGCCGAGCAGCACCAGCAGGCCACCGAGATGGAGGCGGGCCTGGTCATTGAGGATGATCTGCCGGTCGGCGGAACGAATCGCCCCGATGACCCAGTAGAGCGTGGCCACCCCGCCCAGCGCGAGCAGGATCAGGAGGATGGCAAACCCGTGGATCAGGCGCCACAGCGGGAGCTCGGCGAGATAGAAGCCGATGTCGCGCCCGAGCAGCGGGTCGGTGGCGCCGACATGCAGCCCGGCCCAGCCCATGACCACCGCCGGGGTCCAGCCGGCCACGCCGCGCCCGGTGAGGAGCCCGAGCAGGAGCCCGGCCACCACGCTCACGCCGGCCAGGGCCCGCAGGTTGACCGCCTCGCGGATCTCGAGGTTGGCCAGGCGGCGATGGACCAGCACCGACCCGATGGCCCGGTACACCAGCAGCAGGTGGCCCACGAACCAGGCGCAGGCAAAGAGCACGCCGCCCAGCTCCAGCACCAGGCGGAGCACGGCCCATTCGGTGACGAACCGCATCGCCTCGGGCGACAGCTCGGCCGCCCACCAGCGGTCGGCGAGGAGGCCCGCGGTCCAGCGGCCCGCGAACAGCAGCAGGACCAGCGCGGCGACGACAAGGGTGATGCGGAGGGCGCGGGGCGACATGGGAGAGAAGCTAACGGTCGCCCGGTGACTCGGCGACTCGCCGAGGTTCAGGTGGCGCGCGGGCTCAGCCCCGCTGGGAATCGAGCCAGGCCATGACCTCGGCCTGGTAGGCCGCGAGCGCCTCGCGGTCGGTGGCCTCGAAGCGGAGCACCAGGATGGACTGGGTGTTGGAGGCCCGGATCAGTCCCCAGCCCCGGGGGAAGGTCATCCGGACCCCGTCAATGGTGCTGACGGGATAGCGGGCGGCGAAATGGGCCACCGCCCGCTCCACCACCGCGAACTTCTCCGCCTCGGGCCAGTCCACCCGGATCTCGGGCGTGGCGAAGGTGGGCGGCAGGTCGGCGAGGAGCGGCGCCAGGCCGCCGGGCCCGCGGGCGACGATCTCCAGCAGCCGGGCGGCCGCAAACAAGGCGTCGTCGAAGCCGTACCAGTCGCCGCCGAAGAACATGTGGCCGCTCATCTCCCCGGCCAGGGGCGCGCCCAGTTCCTTCATCCGCGCCTTGATGAGGGAATGGCCGGTCTTCCACATCTCGGGCCGGGCGCCGGCGGCGGCGAGCGCCCGGGGCAGCACCTCGGAGCACTTCACGTCGAACAGCACCGGCACCCCCGCGCCGAAGCGGCGGACCGCGTCCCGCCCGTAGAGCACCAGGAGCTGGTCGCCGAAGACCACGCCGCCGGTTTCGTCCACCGCCCCGATGCGGTCGCCGTCGCCGTCGAAGGCGATCCCCAGCTCGGCCCCGGTCCGGCGGACCTCGGCCCGGAGATCGGCGAGATTCTCGATGACGGTCGGGTCGGGGTGATGATTGGGAAAGCTGCCGTCGGACTCGCAGAACAGCGGCTGGACCTCCGCGCCCAGCCGCTCCAGGGTGGAGACCGCGATCAGGCTGGCCACGCCATTGCCGCAGTCCACCACCACCCGCACCGGCCGCTCCAGCCGGTGGTGGCCCACGATGGCCTCGCGGTAGCGGGCCAGGATCGAGCTGTCGGCCGACTCGCCGCCGCCGGGCGCCTGGCGCCACTGCTCCAGGGAGATGATCTCGTACAGCCGGAGAATCTCCTCACCGTGCAGTGAATCGCCGGTGAGGACCATCTTGAACCCGTTGAACTCGGGCGGATTGTGGGACCCGGTTACCTGCAGGCCGCCATCGGTCCCCAGGGCGTGGACCGCGAAGTAGAGGGCTGGCGTGGGGAGCTCGCCGACATCCACCGCCAGGGCGCCAGTGGCGACGATGCCCCGCCGGATCCCGGCGGACAGCGCGGCGCCGCTGGGCCGGTTGTCGCGCCCCACCGCCAGCCGGGGTGCCCGGCCGAGCCGCTCCCAGGCCACGGTGGCGTAGGCGCGGCCCAGTCCTTCGGCGAACTCCGGGGTGACCTCGCGACCCACCACGCCGCGGATGTCGTACTGGCGGAAGATGGAGAGGGGGGCCTGCATGGCGGTGCCTTGGGACGGAGGAGAGGATCGGGCCCGCGGAATGGGGCCCGGGGTGCGGCTCAGCGGCCGGCGACGACCTGCCCCGCGGTCTGGGCCAGGGAGGCGGCGGCCTCGTCGGTGATGCGGAGCGCCGGGGTGGGCCAGACCCCCAGCACCAGCACCAGCAGCATGGCAACGGCCACCGCGGCCCGGGCCGTGCCGGCCAGCCCGCGGTCGAAGAAGACCAGCGGCGCGCGCGCCGGGCGCATGTACATCGCCATGATGACGGGGAGGTAGTAGCCCGCGGACACCACGCTGGTGACGACCAGCACCACGGCCAGCCACGCGCCATGCTCGGCCACAAGGGCGGAGATGATGTACCACTTCCCGATGAAGCCGATGGTGCCGGGGAAGCCCAGCAGCGACAGCATGCACACCGCCAGCGCGAAGGCCATCCAGGGCCGGCCCTGCGCCAGGCCGGCGATATCGCGGGCGGTGAGGTCGCGCTCGCCCTGGCGGCCGAGGGCCCCCAGAATGGCGAAGGCGGCGATGCTGGTCACGCCATAGCCGAGCAGGTAGAAGGTCAGCGCGGAGAGGCCAAGCGGGGAGGCGGGCCAGAGCGCCGCCAGCAGGTAGCCGGCGTGAGCGATCGAGCTGTAGGCCAGCATCCGCTTGAGCGTGGGCTGGGCCAGGGCCACGAGGTTGCCGAGCACCATCGAGGCCACCGCGAGCGCGCCCAGCATGGACCGCCATTCCACGGCGCTGGCGCCGAAGCAGGTGTACATCAGCCGGGCGAAGGCCACGAAGCCGGCGGTCTTGACCGCGGTGGCCATGAAGCCG
>CAZCVG010000179.1:0-5508 GCA_964501735.1 uncultured Gemmatimonadaceae bacterium
CCGAGGTGGAGCTCAGGTTCTTGTACGCGTTGTTGGCGGCGACGTTGGTGTTGATACGGGACATCGTGATTCTCCTGGTCCTGCGAATAGCGAAGCGTCCCTGCTTCGTCCTGCGGATGTTCGGCCGTCAGTGGCCGATGCTGCTTGTATCGGCGGGGAGGGGGAAGACTTGAGGGACCGCGGCTCCGGTATGCCGGGTCCCGGCAATTCGGGGGCGGAGGTTCCTGCCGGGGGGCAGGCTCTACCGTCCGGCCTGATGGCCACGCCCGGGGAGGACGGCCCCCGAATGGCGGGGCGTAACTGTCATCAGCCCTTTGGGTTACGGTCCTCTCACCGGGCCGGCGGCCCAACCGCGCGCGTGTGGCCCCCGCATTGCTTTTCCCTCCGCCAGTCAGCACTCGACCCGGATGGAGGGACACGGATGTCCACACTCGCCTGGCAGCGGCCGCACCCCGAAGATGTCGGCACCCTGCTCCGTACCGCGGTCCAGTACCACCAATCGGGCCGCCTGGGCGAGGCCGCACCCATCTACCGGCAGGTGCTCGATCTGGTGCCCGATCACCCCGACGCGCTGCACCTGGCGGGGGTGCTGGCCTTCCAGGGCGGCCGGGCCCTCGAGGCGCTGGAACTGATTGACAAGGCCCTGGCCCGCTCCGCCAACTTCGCCGATGCCCACTCGAACCGGGGGAACGTCCTCCGCGCCCTGCGCCGGACCGATGATGCGGTGGCCGCCTACCGGCAGGCCATCGCCCTGGCTCCGGCCAATCCGCTCCCCTGGGGCAATCTTGGCAATGCCCTGCGAGACCTGGGCCGGATCCCCGAAGCCCTGCTGGCCTACAAGGAAGCGATCGCCCGCCAGCCCGGCTTCGCCGAGGCGTACCTGAACCAGGGGATCGTCCTGCGCCAGATCGGGCGGCGGGACGACGCCCTCGCCAGCTTCGAGGCCGCCATCCGGGCCCGGCCCGAGTTCGCCGCGGCCCAGGACCAGTACGGCAACGCCCTGCGCGATGCCGGCCGGCTGGAGGAGGCGATCGCGGCCTATGAGCGGGCCGTGGCCCTGGATCCCGGCTTCACCGGCGCGTACTGCAACCTCGGCTCGGCGCTCTGGCAGGCGGGCCGGTTTCACGCCGCTGCCGATGCCCTGCAGGCGGCGCTCGCCCTCGACCCGAACTGCCCCGACGCCCACAATCACATGGGCAACGTCTGCAAGTCGCTCGGGTACCTCGACCAGGCCCAGTCGGCCTACCGGCAGGCGCTGGTGGCGCGCCCTGACTACGCCGAGGCGCACTTCAACCTCGGCGTACTGCTGGGGGAGCTGGAGAAGCCGGTGGAGGCCATGGCCAGTTACCGGGCCGCGCTGTCCTTCAAGTCCGATTTTGCCGACGCCTTCAGCAACCTGGGCGCGACCCTGATGCAGCTGGACCGGCCGGCCGAGGCGATCACCGCCTACCGCCGGGCGCTGGAACTCAAGCCGGACTTCGCAGGCGCCTGGTACAACCTCGGCAACGCCCTCCAGGAGGAGCGCCGGACCCGGGAGGCGGTGGCGGCCTTCGACCGTGCCCGCCAGCTCCAGCCCGGCTACGCCGCGGCGGAATGGAACCGCGGGCTGGCCCTGCTGGCGGCGGGCGACTACGAGGAGGGCTGGCAGGGATACGAATGGCGCTGGCAGGTCCCCGACCTGGCCCTGAAGGATCGCGGTTTCGGGGTGCCGGCCTGGGACGGGTCCCCGCTCCAGGGCCGGACCATCCTGGTCCACTGCGAGCAGGGCCTGGGGGACTCGCTGCAGTTCGTCCGGTACCTGCCCATGGTGGCGGAGCGGGGCGGCCGGATCGTGCTGGAGTGCCAGCCGCCGCTCAAGCGGCTGCTGGAGGCCATTCCCTGTGTCGCCTTCGCGGTGGCGCAGGGGGAGCCGCTGCCCCCGTTCGACTGCCACATTCCGCTGCTGTCGCTGCCCCGCCTGTTCGGGACCCGCCTGACGACGGTCCCGGATTCGGTCCCCTACCTCCCGGCCCAGGCCTGGTCGGCCAAGATCCCGGTCCTCCCGCCGGGCGAGGGCCTGCGGGTCGGGCTGGTGTGGGGCGGATCGCACAAGCCGAACCCCCGGCGGAGCATCCCGCTGGACCAGCTGGGTCCGCTCTTCACCCTGCCCGGCGTCACCTGGTACTCCCTGCAGGTGGGCGAACATGCCGCGCAGCTGGCCCAGCACCCCGCCGCGGCGAGCCTCATTGACCTGGCCCCGCTCATCTCCAACTTCGCCGACACGGCGGCGCTGGCGGGGCAGCTGGACCTCATCATTTCGATTGACACCTCGGTGGCCCACCTGGCGGGCGGCCTCGGCCTGCACTGCTGGGTGCTGCTCCACTCCGCGCCGGACTGGCGCTGGTACGGTGAGGCGGGGGAGAGCGTGTGGTATCCCACGGCCCGCCTGTTTCGCCAGCCGAGGCCGGGCGACTGGGCCAGCGTGGTCGAGCAGGTGCGCCAGGAGCTGGCGGCCGCGGTGGAGGCGGAAGTGGCCTAGCCGGGCGGGCCGTTTCGGCGGGGGTCAGAGCACCTGATGCTCAGCCAGCACGTCCAGCAGGTCGGTCATCCGGGTCTCCCACGTCCACTCGCGGAGCATCCATTCCGAGGCGAGCGTTCCCCGCGCCCGGGCCTCGGCCCGGTGGGTGAAGGCGCGCTCCATCAGCTCCACGATCTCTCCCACGTCCGACTCTCCCCAGCCCTCGTACCCCTGGTAGAGCGGGCACCCGCCGGCCACCGGCCGCTGCAGCGTGAGGGGATAGCAGTTGCCGTCCTGGATGAGGTCGAGGTGACCGGTGTTGGCCGAGAGGATGCAGGGGACGCCGGTGGCCATCGCTTCCATCGCGACGAGGTTGGTGCCCCCCTCGCAGCGGTTGGGAAAGACCGCCAGGTCGGCATCGCGAAGGAGCAGGGCCATCGCCGGGTTGGGGACGGGGCCGGGGACCAGGAGATTGCCCGCCGGGATCCCGTTGGCTACCACCCAGTCCCCGATCCGGAGCCCCCCGGCCCCGTCGGGTGCGGGGACGCCGCGGACATGCTCCATGCGGTCCACGCCTGCCACCGTGCCGGGCCAGGGGTTGTGCCACGCGGCCACGAGGAGGGCTTCGGGATGCCGCTGCACGAAGATCCGGAACGCCGCCACCACCAGGTCCTGGCCCTTCCGGTATTCCAGCTTGCCACCGGAGAAAACCACGAACCGGCCATCGAGGAATCCGGAGCGCGGGGCGGGGTGGAAGAGCGAAGGATCAATTCCCTGCTGCACGGTCCGCACGTTTGCGAGCCCGCTTCCCTCCAGCATCGCGCCGGTCCAGCGGGAGCCGGCGATCAGCACATCACAGGCGTTTCCCCAGGCCCGGGCTTCATCCGAAATGGCGGTGTCCTCGAGGAAGGTGACCCCCGCGTTCCTGGGGGAGCGGACGCGGAGGCTCTCCGGCGCGGGCCGCAGGCCCGGCCCCAGGCCGCGGATCGCGGGGTAGTCGGCGTCCACCAGCTGCCCGCCCGCGCTCGAGAGGATCTGGGCCAGCACCGGCTGGGCCACCACCGCCGAGTGGAGCAGCGCCCGGGCGACCGGTGTGGCGTCGCGAAGATCGGGGGGCACCAGCAGCGCCGGCGTGCCTCGGCCCTGCCGGATGAGCTGGAGGGCGAGGTGCAGGCCGAAGACCCCCCACCCATGCGCGGTGGAGATCTCCCAGTCCATGATGATGGGATACTCGGCATCCCGCGGCGACGGGCTCGCCGCAGGCTCGGGTGCCGGAGCGGCCCCGGCCGCCGCAGGGGCGGTCTCGCGCCGCCGGGTGGCCGAGGCGCTGACCATCAGCGGAGCCGGTCCCGCAGGTCCAGCTCGTGGCGGGTATGGTACCGCGGGTCCTCGAGGATCACCTGCCGGGCGATCCGGGCCGGCGTCTGGAACACCAGCGGACCCTGCAGGTTGGCGGTGCAGGGTTCTCCCCGGACCCTGGGAAGGGTCACGATGCTCAGCACCGCCACCTCCTCACCGGGGCCCGCCTCGGGGATCTCGGGCGAGTCCACCGTGTAGCCCGGGAAGAACCGGAACGGATCCACCAGCAGGAAGATGAGGGCGCCGTCGTCCACGCTCTGGAGCCAGAAGATGCCTTCCGGCGCGGCCGGGAGCAGGACGAAGCGCCGCTCGCCCGCGAAACCGAGCATGCCGTCGGGCATGACGAGCACGTCGGCCCGCGGGACCGAGATCGGGCCGAAGAGCCGGGAGGCGACGCTGACGCTCCCGTCCATGTCCGTCGCCTGGACCGGTGCGGTCACCGGAGGTAGTCGGTGAGCGTGGTGTTCAGCACCCGGGAGGCCGACAGCAGCGCCGCCTGGAGGGTGTTCTGGAGGCCCACGAAGTGGGTGGTCGCGGCCTCGAGGTCGATGTCCTGCGCCTCGCTGCGGCGCAGGATGAGGCTGGTCTCGTGGGCATCGGAGTTCTGCATGGCGGTGTCGATCTGGCGCACCCGGGCGCCGTTGGTCGCGAGCAGGGTCTGGGTGGCGCCGAAGGCGCTGTCCAGGGCGAAGGCGGTGAGGCCGATGGCCGGCGGGTTGCCGTTGCCCAGCTCGGTGCTGAGCGCCTGGAGGCTGGAGATGACCCCGCTGGTGACCAGCAGCTCCCGCCCGGTGTGGTTGGTGACCATGCGGTAGTCCTGGCCGATCTCGGCGCTCCGCTGCCCGTCGTCACCCCAGTAGGCGCCGGCGGCGTCGAACGGCTGGGTCGAGACCTGGTGGCCGGCGAAGAGGTACTCGGTGCCGACCTGGGTATTTCCCAGGGCCACGACCTGTTCGATGATCCGGTCCACCTCGGTCTTGGCGGCGCTCCGGGTCAGGGCCGTACCGCTGGCGGAGCCTTCCTGAAGGGCCAGCTCCTTGGCCCGGGCGAGGAGGTCGGTGATCTGGGTCAGGACCGATTCTTCGGCGTCGGTCCGGGACCGGGCGGCGATGGTGTTCCGCCGATACTGGTCAATGGCCCGCAGGCCGCGATCCGCCGTCAGAACCTGGGTGGCGGCGATCGGGTCCTGGCTCATCCGGTCGAACCGCTTGCCCGAGGCTGCCTGATTCTGCGCCTCCGCCAGCCGGGAGAGGTTGCCTTGGAGCTGACGCAGCACACGCTGCTGGAGCAGGCTGTTGGAGATCCGCATCCTCATCCTGGCGAAGAGGGTGGTAATAATTGCCGTATCGGCTAGATTGGAGGCAGACTTTAGGCCAAACCCAACGGCCAGGCCGTGCCAGGGCACCCCGGTGCCAGTCGGGCTCCCCCTCCCGGCTGCCTGGTCCAGCTTCCTATATGTATGGGAGTGGCCGCGGGGTCGATCGTCGGGTTTCATGTCTTCGGAGCGAGTAGGGGGCTATGGCGACTATCCTTTGCGTTGACGACGAACCCGCCACCGGCGTTGTCCTCGAGCACCACCTCACCAAGATCGGGCACCGTCCCCTCCTTGCCTCCAGCGTGGAGGAGGCCCTCAAGACGGTCACCCGGACCCC
>CAZCVG010000180.1:0-5506 GCA_964501735.1 uncultured Gemmatimonadaceae bacterium
ATGGGAGCGATTTCCGACAGCCTCACGAGCGAGTCCCCGATGACCCGCTCCAGTTCCCGCCGGAACGCCACCGGGTCCTCGTCGGGGAGCAGCCGGATGTCCAGGTCCACCGAGGCAACCTGCGGGATGGTGTTGGTCTTGTCCGACCCGGCCAGCACGGTGGGGGAGATGGTGTTCCGGAGCAGGGCGTTGCGCTCCGGCTCGGCCACCAGCCACGCCCGGCCGGCGGGGCTTCGCAAGGCGGCCCGCGGGTCCGCCAGCCAGCGACGGCCGTCGCCCTGGGCGTCCAGGGCCTGCGCCTTGAAGAACCGCTCCACCGCCGGTGACAGCCGGAGCGGCGTCTGCCAGGCCGACACCCGGGCGATGGCCCGCGCCAGCCGGGGTACCGGATTCCGGTCCCCGAGCGGAACCGACCCGTGGCTGGTCGTGCCTTCCACGGTCAGGCGGGTCCAGAGTGGCCGCTTTTCTCCCACATCCACCCCGAACCAGCGCACCCGCCCGTCTTCCACCCGGGTGTCGGCCCCCTCCGTGAGGACGTACTCCACTCCTTCGAGCAGCTCGGGGTGGCGCCGCACAAAGGTGATCGCGCCCAGCCCCTCGGTCTCCTCGTCGGCATTGCCGATGTACACGAGATCCCTTGTGAGGGGCACTCCGGACCGCTTGATGGCAATCAGGGCCATGAGCTGGATGATGCCGTGCCCCTTCATGTCCAGGGCGCCCCGGCCCCAGACCGCCCCATCGGCGATCTCGCCGCCGAAGGGATCCCTGGTCCATTGGCTCCGGGTGGCCGGCACCACGTCGAGGTGGTGCACCAGCGCGATCCCGCCGCCCGTCCCCGTCCCCTTGAGCCGGGCGTAGAAGTTGGCCCGCCCGCTGCCCATCTCCACCGTGTCGAGGATCTGGCTCTCGATCCCCTCGCGGGCCAGCACCGCGGCCAGCCAGCGGGCCGCGGCGAGTTCGTTTCCGGGGGGATTGGTGGTGTTGATCCGGAGATATTCGCTGAGCAGGCCGGCGGCCTCCTCCTGCAGCCGCTCCCAGTCATGCTGGGCGGCCAGCGGGGTGGCGCCGAGGAGGAGGAGCAGCAGGATGGCCAGGGTGCGCATGGGAGGCGGACCGGTGAAGGCGGCAGCACGGGTGACGGTCGGGCTGAAGGTTACGCCGCCCGGGCCCGCTGTCGAGGGGTACCCGAGATGGCGGCCCCCTAACCCCGGCAAGACGCGCGCGGTAGCTTCCTGCCTCTCTCATCAGGGGGCCGCATGTCACCGCTGGTCCGGGGCACCGTCGCGGTCATGGCGGGCGTGATGGCCGCGTTCCTCGTCATCATGCTCGTGCAGCTGCTCGGCGCCGTGCTCTACCCCGCCCCGGCGGGGTTCAACCCGAAGGACCCCGAGGCGCTCAAGGCGCTCACCGCATCGCTGCCCCTGGGGGCGTTCCTGCTGGTGCTGCTGAGCTACCTGCTGGGGGCGGTGGCGGGAGGCTACCTCGCCGCCCGGCTGGCTCCCTCCCGCCGGGCGGTGCATAGCGGGATCGTGGCGGCCTTCCTCCTGGCCGGGTCCGTCATGAACCTGGTCTCCATCCCCCATCCGGTCTGGTTCGTGGCGGCCAACCTGCTCATCGTGGCCGTGGTTCCGGTCCTGGCCAGTCGGCTGGCCGAACCCCACGCGGTGGCCGATCGCGGCGAGGTGTAGGGGCCGCGCCCGCTCAGGCCACCACCATCTCGATGCTCACGCCGCCGACCGTGACCCGTTCCACCCGGGCCACCGCCGGCAGCCCGGCCTGACGGGCGGCCTCGGCGGTCATCTGGATCGCGCCGAACCGGCCGGCGTCCTGGGCCAGCTTCGAGGCCACGTTCACCGGGGACCCCGCCACGTCATGGAGGCCCGGGCCCAGGTCGAAGAGCAGCACCCGCCCCGTGTCAATCCCGATGGCCAGCTGGACCTGCTCCCGCGCCATCATGTCCCGCAGCTTGCGCGAGAAGGCGAGCGCGTGGCGGGGCTGGTCGAAGAGGTAGATGCTGGAGCGGCCGCTGATCTTGATCTCCATCCCCGACAGGTCCTCCACCAGGCCGCCTCCCAGGCGCTTGACCGCCGCCGCCAGGGCGAGGTCGTTCAGCGCGGCGACCTCTGGCACGTCCTGGTCCTCGTGCTCCCGCTCCACCACCACGATGGCCACCTCCTTGTACGCCGGGCGGGGGACCACCGAGGTGCGGCGGGTGCGCTGGAACTGCGTCAGGCCGGTGAAGAACTCGTCGGTGAACGGGAGCGGGTACTTGAAGTCGGTGATGACCAGCCCCTCGCGGCGCGGTCCGCCGGTGACCCGGTGGACCACGCCGAAGAGCGGGGCCAGGTCGAGCCGGGGCTCCAGGGTGAAGCCCTCTCCGGAGGGCAGCAGCCCGGCCAGGCTGTCGGTGACCACCAGCTCGCCGGCCTCGGTGTGGTCCTCGGCGATCAGCTCCACCCGGTCCGCCTCGGGGCCGTGCAGCCCGCGGGCCAGCTCGTAGAAGGTCCCGTGGTGGGCGGCCAGGCCGATGCCGACCTCACACTCTTCCCGCACCCGGTCCAGCAGGGTGAGCAGCATTCCCACCACGTGGCCGGCCGGGATGCCGTCGGCGTAGAACATCGCGGTGTTGTCGGCGGCCCAGGTGCCGATGGGCACCCCGCCGATGGCCCGGCCGCAGGCATGCACCAGTTCCTTGGGGCGGCTCACCATGGCCAGGATCTCGATGAGCGACCGCTCCTGCGTAAGGCGGGTGAGCCCCGCGGCATCGGAGGTCACCACGATGCCGCGCAGGGTGAACGGGCCCAGCAGCTCCCGGGCGGCGTCCACCGACTGGTTGCTCCGGGTCCAGGCGGCGATGACGTCGAGCGGCAAGGCCTCGCCGGCGCCGGCGGGGAGGTCGAAGAACCCGGGAGGGAAGCGGACGGGGGAAAAGCGCGCCATGCGGTGGGCCGCGGTCAGGGGCCGGCGAGGAGGTGCTGGCAGGCGTGTGCCCTCACCAGGCGACCCGGGACAGGTGTTCCCAGCTCTCGCGCGCGAAGGCGAGCGGGTCCGTCGCATCGTCCTGCTCGATGAACCAGTGCCGGACGCCGGCCCGGCTCGCGGCGGCCAGGAGCACCGGCCAGTCGAGCGTGCCCCGGCCCACCGTCACCTGGCGGCCGTCGGCCGCGCGATCCTTGATGTGGACCAGGCGGAACCGGTCGCGATGGCGGCGGAACAGCTCCAGGCTGTCGGCCCCGCCGTCCGCGGCCCAGAACAGGTCCAGCTCGAAGGTCACCAGGTCCGGCGCGGTTCCCTCCACCAGGCGCCCGAACCCGGTGCCGCCCTCGGGCAGCGCGGCGAACTCGAACTGGTGGTTGTGGTAACCCAGCCGGAGCCCGTGGTCGCCGAGCGCGCGCCCCAGGCGGTTGAGCGCCGCGGCGACGGCCTGGTAGCCCGCCGCGTTCCGCCACGGGGGATCGAGCCAGGGGACGATCACCCAGCGGTGCCCCAGGGCACGGGCCGTGGTGACCACTTCCCCGAATCGCTCTTCAAGATCCTCGAGGCTCACGTGGCCGGCCGGCGCATCGAGGCCGGCGTGGCGCAGCATGTCGCGGACGGCCGGGGCGGGATGGCCGTAGAGTCCGGCGAACTCCACCTCCGCATATCCGAACGAGGCGAGCGCCGCGAGGGTGCGGCGCAGGTCGGCCTGCGCCGCCTCGCGCACGGTGTAGAGCTGGAGACCCAGCCGGTGCGGGCCGGGAAAGCCCGGCCAGCGGAGCAGGGGGGCGAGTCCCGCCGTGAGCCCCAGCTGCCGCACGAATGCCCGCCGGGACGGAAAGGCGGGCGTCACGGTGCGGGCGCCGGGCGGGGACGGGTCATGCCGGGCAAGGTATGCGGCGCCGCCGGGGGCGTCCAGCGCGCGGAGTCGGCGGTGCGCGGCATCAGGACCTTCCGCTGGCCCCGGTCGCCGGATATTGTTGGGCCGTCTCTCCCTTCTCGCCGAGCCTTCCATGCAGCCAGCCTTCCGCGGCGCCCTCCTCGCCGCGCCGCTACTCCTCATTGCGTCCTGCCTTCCCGCGCAGAGCGGAACCTCCGACATGACCAACCGCCTCAGCGCCAGCGAAGTCCAGGAGGGATGGATGCTGCTCTTCGACGGCGCCACCACCCGCGGCTGGCGCGGCTACCGGCGGGCGGACATGCCGGCCGGCTGGCAGGTCGAGGACGGCGCCCTCACCCGGGTGGCCGGGGCGGGAGACATCATCACCGAGGGGATGTTCGGGGACTTCGAGCTCGCGCTGGAGTGGAAGGTGGCCCCCGGCGGCAACAGCGGGATCTTCTTCCGGGTCACGGAGGAGGGGGAACAGAGCTACCACACCGGCCCGGAGATGCAGGTGCTGGACGATGCCGCCCATCCCGACGGCCGGAGCCGGCTGACCTCGGCGGGGGCGGCGTATGGGCTGTATCCGGCGCCCGAGGGGGTGGTGAAGCCCGCCGGGGAATGGAACGCGGCCCGGCTGGTGGTGGCGGGGCGGCACGTGGAGCACTGGCTCAACGGGGTGAAACTGCTGGAGTACGAGCTGCAGAGCCCTGACTGGGAGGGGCGGGTCGCCGCCAGCAAGTTCATCGAGTGGCCCGGCTATGGCCGGGCACCGCGCGGCCACATCGCGCTGCAGGACCACGGCGACCGGGTCGCCTTCCGTTCCATCAAGCTCCGCGCGGTTATCACGATCCGCGGCCTCCGCACGCCCTGAGACCCCACGGCCATGCTCCGCTTCAAGCTCTCCACCATGATGTTCCTCCAGTACTTCATCTGGGGGGCATGGTTCGTCACCCTCGGCACCTACCTGGGCTCCACCCTGCGGTTCGACGGGCCCCAGATCGGCGCCGCGTACGGCACCATGGCGATCGGCGCGATCGTGGCGCCGTTCTTCGTGGGGATGATCGCCGACCGGTTCTTCGCCACCCAGAAGATCCTGGCGCTGCTCCACCTGGCGGGCGCGGTGCAGATCTACTGGGCCTCCCAGGAACAGGGATTCAGCACCTTCTATCCGCTGCTCATCGGCTACGCCGTCTGTTACGCGCCCACCCTGGCGCTGACCAACTCGCTGGCGTTCGACAACATGAAGGACCCGGCCCGGGAGTTCCCCTTCGTCCGGGTGCTCGGCACCATCGGGTGGATCATCGCGGGCCAGGTGGTGGGCCGCCTCGGCGTGGAAGCCAGCGCCGTGCCGATGCAGCTGGCGGCCGGGGCGTCGGTGGCCCTGGGCCTGTTCTGCCTGGTCCTGCCGAACACCCCGCCCCACGCCGCCGGCAAGCCGCTCTCCATCCGGGACGTGCTCGGGCTCGATGCCCTGGCCCTGATGAAGGACCGGTCGTTCGCCACGTTCGTGGTGGGCTCCTTCCTGCTGTGCATCCCGCTCCAGTTCTACTACGCCTTTACCAACCTCTTCCTGAACGAACTCGGCATGGCCGCGCCCGCCAGCAAGATGACCCTCGGCCAGATGTCCGAGATCCTCTTCATGCTGGC
>CAZCVG010000181.1:0-5483 GCA_964501735.1 uncultured Gemmatimonadaceae bacterium
GTCGAGATCTCGACCGCCCGCTACGGCACCGGGAGCGTGCCGCAGAGCGATCCGCTCCAGGCCCGCATCGCCCTGGCCCGGCTCGATACCGAACAGGCCGCGCTGGAGGCGGTCGAGTCGGGACTCCGGGCCGACCTGCGCGCGGTCCGCGGCATCCGCGGGCCGGAGCAACTGGAGATCCTCCCGATCTCGGCCGACTCGGTGGCCGCCATCCTGGCGGAGGCGGAATCACAGCACACCGCGCATCTGGCGGGCGCGGAGCCGCTCGCAGGCCACCCCCGGCTGGAGGCTCGGCGGGCCGAGATCGAGGCCGCCGACCAGACCGCCCGTGCCGAGGCGCTGACTGCCCGCCCCGATTTCGAAGTCATGACCCGGTACGGGGCGCGACCGCTCGGTTCGGATTTCTTCTCGGCGTTCGTCGGCATCCGGATTCCCCTGTGGGCCGGAAGGAAACAGCGGCTGCTGGCGCAGGCCGCGAGGATAGACGCTGAGGCGGCGCAACGCGGGCTGGAGGAAGAGCAGGACGCACTGACCGCGGAACTGGAGCGCACCCTCGCCGAGGCCCGGGCCGGCGCCGCCCGGCTCACCCTGCTCATCGAAAGCGTGCTGCCGGTGACGCGCGAAGGCGTGGACGCGGCCCTTCGAAGCTATCGCACCGGCCAGACCGAATTCCTCAGTGTGCTCACTGCCCAGGACGCCCGCTATCGGGCGGAGCTGGAGGCGGCGGAGATCGCCGCGGAGCACCTGACCCATCTCGTCATGCTCGATCAGCTGCTCGAGCCGGAGACTACCCCATGAAGCACATCCTGATATTCCGGCGCGCCCCGGTGTCCCTGTTCCTTGCCGCGGCGACCCTGGGGCTGGCCGCGTGTGGTCCGGCCAAGCCCCCCGCCGGCGGGAATGACATGGCCGGTATGCCCGGCATGGCGGACATGGCCGGGATGAACATGTCCGGCGATTCCGGTGTGGCCCTCGACCGGCCCGCCGCCGCCCGGCTCGGCATCACCTTCGCCCGCGCCGCCAACCGTCCCGTGGGGCAGGGGATCCGTCTGGCGGGGACGCTCGCCTACGCCGAACCACGGCGGGTCTACGTCAACGCCCGGGTCGGTGGCTGGATCGAGCGGCTCGACGCCGACTATCTCGGCAAGCCGGTCCGGGCGGGAGAGGTGTTGCTGGCCATCTACTCCCCCGAGCTGGTGAGCGCCCAGGAGGAGTACCTCGGCGCCCGCCGGCTGGGCGATTCCTCCCTGGTGGCGGCGGCCCGCCGGCGCCTGGTGCTGTGGGACATCCCGGACCAGGAGATCGCGGAGCTGGAGCGGAGCGGCCAGGCGCGCCGGACGCTGGAGCTCCGGGCGCCGAGAGGCGGGGAGATCGCCGAGAAGATGGTGACCGACGGGCAGATGGTCCGCGCCGGCGACAACCTGTTTCTCATCGCCGACCGGAGCCTGCTCTGGGTGGATGTCGCCGTCTTCGAGATGGATGCCCCGGTGGTGCGGGTCGGGACACCGGTCTCCGTGATAGTTGGCGCGCTGGCCGACCGCCGCTACCCCGGGCGGGTGACGTTCATTCAGCCGAGTGTGGACCAGAAGACCCGGACCCTCACCGCGCGGGTCGAGGTGGCCAACGCCGACGGGCGCCTGCGGCCCGGGATGTACGCCACGGTGGAGACCGGGCCGGCGGGGGCAACGACGCTCGCCGTTCCGCTGGAAGCGGTACTGCCCACCGGCACCGCCAACCTGGTCTTCGTCAACCGGGGCGACGGCACCTTCATGCCCCGGGAGGTGATCGTCGGCGCCCGGAGTGATTCGCTGGTGGAGATCCGCCGCGGGCTCAAGCTGGGCGATGAGGTGGTGGCCTCGGCCACCTACCTGCTCGACTCGGAGTCCAACCTCGCCGCCGCCATGCAGGGCCTGATGCTGCAGATGGGCATGGGGCTCAACATGGGCGGCATGGCGGGGGCGGAGAAAGGCGCCGAGCCATGATCGCCGCGCTCATCGCCTGGTCGCTGTCCCGGCGGGGCCTCATCGCACTGGCCGCCCTGGGGCTGCTGCTGGCCGGCTCGCTCTACGTCCGGTCCATGCCGGTGGACGCGATCCCCGATCTCTCGGACGTGCAGGTGATCGTCTACACCGAGTACCCGGGGCAGGCGCCGCAGGTGGTGGAGAACCAGGTCACCTATCCGCTGGTGACGGCGCTGCTGGGCGTGCCCAAGGTGAAGGTGGTGCGGGGACAGTCCATGTTCAGCACCGCGTTCGTCTACGTGATCTTCCAGGAGGGCACCGACCTCTACTGGGCCCGCTCCCGGGTGCTGGAACGGCTCAACGCGGTGCAGTCCCGCCTGCCGGCCGGCGCCCGCACCGAACTCGGCCCCGACGCGACCGGCGTGGGCTGGGTGTACCAGTACGCGGTGGAGGGGCCGGGCTATTCGCCGGCCCAGCTCCGCTCCATCCAGGACTTCCAGCTCCGCTATGCGCTCCAGGGGCTTCCCGGCGTGGCGGAGGTGGCCAGCGTCGGCGGCTTCGTGCGGCAGTACCAGGTGCTGCTCGATCCGGCCCGGTTGCAGTCCTACGGTGTCACCGCCCGGCAGATCACCGAGGCGGTCCGGAACGCCAACCAGGACGTCGGCGCCCGCACCCTCGAAGTCGCCGGCAGCGACTACGCCATCCGCGGGCTGGGCTACTTCCGGGGCGTCGAGGACATCGCCGCCGTGGCGGTCAACGTGGGCGAGGGCGGCCGGCCGGTGCGGGTGGGAGACGTGGCGGACGTGACGCTGGGCTCGGATCTCCGGGTGGGTATCGCCGAACGCAATGGGGAGGGAGAAGCGGTGGGCGGCGTGGTCGTCATGCGCATCGGGGCCAACGCGCTGGACGTGGTGTCGCGGGTCAAGGCGAAACTCGCGGAGCTGGCGCCGTCGCTGCCCCCCGGGGTGCAGGTGGTGACGACCTACGATCGCACCGCCTTGATCAACCGATCGATCGCGACCCTGCTCCGCACCCTGCTGGAGGAGTCACTGATCGTGGCCCTGGTGTGTGCCGTGTTCCTGCTGCACGCGCGGAGCGCGCTGGTGGCGATCGTCACCCTGCCGCTCGGCATCCTGGCCGCCCTGACCCTGATCCGCTGGATGGGCATCAACGCCAATATCATGTCGCTGGGCGGGATCGCCATCGCCATCGGGGCGATGATTGATGCCGCCATCGTCATGATCGAGAACCTGCACAAGCACATCGAGCACGAGCCCGACCGGCCCCACTGGGACCGGGTGCTGGCCGCCTCGCGCGAGGTCGGGCCGGCGCTGTTCATGTCGCTGCTGATCATCACGCTCTCGTTCCTGCCGGTGTTCACGCTGGAGGACCAGGAGGGCCGGCTGTTCCGGCCGCTGGCGCTCACCAAGACCTTCGCCATGGCGGCCGCGGCGCTGCTCTCGGTGACGCTCGTGCCGGTACTGATGGGGTTCTTCGTGAAAGGCCGCATCCGGCCCGAACACGCCAACCCGCTCAACCGCTGGGCGGCGGCGCTGTACCGGCCGGCCCTGCGGTGGGCACTCCGCTGGCGGGTGCTGGTGCTGGGGATGGCCACCGCCCTGCTGGTGGTGACGGTGCTGCCCCTCACCCGGCTGGGGAGCGAGTTCATGCCCCCGCTCAATGAGGGCAGCCTGATGTACATGCCCAACACCCTGCCGAGCGTCTCGCTGACCCAGCAGCGACGGCTCCTCCAGGTGCAGGACTCCATCCTCATGAGCTTCCCGGAGGTGGAGTCGGTCTGGGGCAAGGCGGGGCGGGCCAGCTCCGCCACCGACTGGGCCCCGATGTCCATGGTGGAAACCACCGTCAACCTCAAGCCCCGCGAGGAGTGGCGGGCGGGCATGACCCAGGACCGGCTCATCGCCGAGATGGATCAGCGGCTCCGCATCACCGGCGCGGTCAACAGCTGGACCATGCCCATCAAGAACCGCACCGACATGCTGTCCACCGGGATCCGCACCACGCTGGGCATCAAGATCTTCGGGCCGGACCTGGAGGTCATCCAGCGGATCGGCCAGGACATCGAGGAAGTCCTCGCGCCGCTTCGCGGAACCGCGAGCATCTACGCCGAGCGCTCCTTCGGCGGGCGCTACCTGGACGTCCGGCCCGACGCGGAGGCGCTGGCCCGGTACGGACTGACCACGGCGGATGTCCAGGAGGAGCTCGGGATGGCGCTGGGCGGCGATCTGGTGACCACAACGGTGCAGGGGAGGGAGCGCTACCCGGTCCAGGTCCGCTACGCCCGGGACTTCCGGGACAGCCCCGAGGCGCTGGGCCGCCTGCTGATCAGTGGCGGGGATGGGATGCAGGTGCCGCTCGCCCAGGTGGCGGGGATCGGCTTCGCCCCCGGGGCGCCGATGATCCGGAGCGAGAACGGCCAGCTCAACGACCTGGTTTCCATTGATGTGCGGGGCCGGGATGTGGGCGGCTATGTCGAGGAGGCCCGCGCGCTGGTGGCGTCACAGGTGGGGATCCCGCCGGGATACCGGCTGGAGTGGAGTGGCCAGTACGAGGCGCTGGAGCGGGTGAAGGCGCGGCTCGAGGTGGTGGTGCCGCTCACGGTGGCGGTGATCATGCTGCTGCTGTATCTCACCTTCGGCTCCCTGGCCGAGACGCTGATCGTCATGTTGAGCCTGCCGTTCGCCCTGATCGGCGGGGTGTGGACCATGTGGCTGTTCGACTTCAATCTCTCGGTCGCCGTGGCGGTGGGGTTCATCGCCCTCGCCGGGGTGGCGGCCGAGACCGGTGTGGTGATGGTGTTGTACCTGGACCATGCGTGGGAGGATGCGGTGCGGCGGTCGGGCCGTCCCACGATCGGTGAGCTGCTCGGCGCCATCGAGGCCGGGGCGGTCAACCGGCTCCGGCCCAAGCTGATGACCGTCGCGGCCATCATGCTCGGCCTGCTGCCGGCGCTCTGGGCCCACGGCACCGGGGCCGAGGTCATGCAGCGGATCGCCGCGCCCATGGTGGGCGGGATGGTGACCTCGACGGTGCTGACGCTGCTGGTCATTCCGGTGCTGTACTTCATCTGGCGGCGGCGGGAAGCGGCGGCATGAGGCAGGTTGAATGACGCAGGACCAATTGCGGCAGCAGAAGGCACTCACCTCTTGAACCGGAGATGCATATCATGCGCGTGACATACCTGGCAGTGGCGGTCGTGCTGGCCTCGACGGCAGCCTGTGGCCCGAAGGAGTCGGCCAAGCCACCGGCGGAGTCGGCTGGTGGCATGGGCGGGATGCAGATGAACATGGCGGGCGTGGAAATGCTGCCGCAGATGCGGGCCCACCTGGATTCGCTCGGCGCCATGACCCCGGCGCAGATGCTCGCGGCGATGGCGGCGCACCAGGACATCGCCTCCCGGATGATGGACGCGATGGGGGCGGACATGCGGGGAATGAGCATGACCCCCGATGCGGTCTGGACCGCGCTGGGCGACTCGGTCCGGCAGGACCTGGCGGAGCT
>CAZCVG010000182.1:0-5474 GCA_964501735.1 uncultured Gemmatimonadaceae bacterium
GCCGCCTGGATGGGTTACTGGGACCAGAAGGTCCGCGGGACGGGCAAGTGACCGGATTCGGGGGTCGGACCGGTCTCTGGCCGTGGCCATGCCCCGCCAACCCCACGGCCGCATCCCGGTCCTTCGCCTCGCTCCGCCCGGAGGTCGTGGCGTGCCTGGCGAGGCTCTGGTTTGCGCGGCGGGCGGGCTCGGGGGTCGGACCGGTCTCTGGCCGCGGCCATGCCCCGCCAACCCCGCGGCCGTATCCCGGTCCTCCGCCTCGCCCGCCCGGAGGTCGTGCCGCCTCGCCCGCCCGGCGGTCGGCGCCCGTGCGCCCTTGCCGTGCCTAACTCAATGACCGAGCGATGCCCTACCTCTCCCTCCACGCACTGACCCGGCGCTTCGGCGACGCGGCCGGCGTGTTCGACCTTTCCCTCGGGCTCGAGCGCGGCGGGATTCTCGCGCTGCTGGGGCCGAGCGGGAGCGGCAAGACCACCACGCTCCGGATGCTGGGCGGGTTCGAGCGCCCCGATGGCGGCCGGATCACGGTCGAGGCCGAGGAGGTGACCGGGCTCCGCCCCGAGCGGCGGCGGTTCGGGATGGTGTTCCAGCACTACGCGCTGTTTCCCCACCTCGACGTGGGCCAGAACATCGCCTTCGGGCTGGAGAGCCAGGGGGTGCGGGGACCGGCGGCGGACCAGCGCATCGCCGAGGCGCTGGCGCTGGTGGGGCTGGGCGGGTTCGAGCGCCGGGGCGTGGCCGAGCTGTCAGGCGGCCAGCAGCAGCGGATCGCGCTGGCCCGGGCCCTGGCTCCCGAGCCCCGGGTGCTGCTGCTGGATGAGCCGCTCTCCAACCTCGATCCGGCGCTCCGGGAACGGACCCGGCGCGAGCTCCGCACCCTGATCCGCCGGGTGGGGATCACCACGGTGATCGTCACCCACGAGCAGGAGGATGCCTTCGACCTGGCCGATACGGTGGCGGTGCTCAACGAGGGCCGCCTGGAGCAGGTGGGCACCCCGGAGGCGCTCTACCACCACCCGGCCACGCCCTTCGTGGCCCGGTTCATCGGCCGGTCCAGCTGGATGGCCGGCCGGGTGGCCCCGGGCGAGGGCGGCGGCCTCCGGGTAGCCCTCGACGGCGCCGAGTGGCGGCTGCTGGCCGGCCTGGCGGCCGGCGGTCCGGTCCCGGCGGGGGCGGTGCAGGTGATGATGCGGCCCGAGGCGCTCCGTTTCGCCCCGCCTGGCACCGGGCTGGCGGGCGAGGTGACCGACCGGCGCTTCGCCGGGGCGGGCACCTACTACCTGGTGCGGACCGGGGCCGGGATCAGCATCGAGGTGCTGGCCGGCGCCACCGACGCCCGGGTGGGCGACCGTGTGGCCCTCGCCCCGGTGCGCGAGCCGGCCGGCGCCGAGGACGGGCTCCACCTCTTCCCGGCGGCCGGCGCATGAGCCGGGGCCGGCGGATCGGGTCGGTGGTGCTGGCGCTCCTCCTGGCCTGGCTCGTGGCGTATCCGCTCCTGATCGTGGCGCTGGAGAGCGTCCGGGGCGAGGCCGGCTGGACCCTGGAGTTCTTCCGCCGCTTCGGCACCGAGCCCCGCGAGTGGCGCGCGCTCTGGGCCAGCCTGTGGACCTCGGTGGCCAGCGTGGTCCTGGCCGGTCTCATCGGTGTGCCGCTGGCGTTCCTCTTCGAACGGCACGACTTCCCCGGACGCCGGGTGATCGGGGCGCTGGTGGCCCTGCCGGCGGTGCTGCCGCCCCTGGTCGGCGTGATCGCGTTCCTCTTCCTGTATGGCGAGACGGGATTCATCGCCCGCATGGTGCAGGGGGCGCTCGGCCTGGACGAGGTCCCCTGGCGGCTGCAAGGGGCGTGGGCCATCCTGCTGGTCCACGCCTACTCGATGTACGTCTACTTCTACCTCTTCACCCGCGCCGGGCTGGCGCGCATGGACCACGCCGCCATCGAGGCGGCGCAATCACTCGGGGCAGGGCGGCGCCGGACGCTCTGGCGGGTGACGCTGCCCCTGCTGGCCCCGTCGCTCCGGGGGGCGGCGCTGCTCACCTTCATGACCGCGCTCGCCTCCTTCAGTGCGCCTTACATCTTCGGCGGCGGATTCCGGGTCATGACGACGCAAATCGTCTTCACCCGGCTGAATGGTGAATACGGCATGGCGATGGCCCAGACCGTGGTCCTGAGCCTGCTCGGGCTGGCCGGTCTCTGGCTCGCGGGAGAGGGCGGGCCGGGGGAGGGGCGTGCCGGCGGGAAAGGCATCGCGCCGGCGGCCCGGCTCATCGCCAGCCCGGCCCTCCGGGTGGCGGCGACCGTCGGAGGCTGGACCCTGGGGATCATCCTGCTTCTGCCCCACCTCACGCTGCTCCTGCTCTCGTTCGTGCCGGTGGGCACCTGGACCATCGAAACCTTTCCACCCGCCTACACCGTCACCAATTACGTCACGCTCTTCACCCAGCCGGAGCGGCTGCGCCCCCTGGGCAACAGCCTCTGGATGGCCACTCTGGCCACCGCCGTGGCCATGCTGCTCGCGCTGACCGCTGGGGTGCTGATCAGCCGCCAGCGTACCGCCACGTCCCGCTGGACCGAGCGGCTGCTGGCGGTGCCCTGGCTGGTGCCGGGGACGGTCTTCGCCGTGGCGCTGGCCTCCGCCTTCAGCGTGCACGCCCCGTGGGCGGCCCGGTTCATCCTGGTGGGCACGGTGTGGATCCTGCCGCTGGCCTACGTGATCCGGAATCTGCCGCTGGCCAGCCGTGCGGTGCTGGCCGGGTTCCGTGGCCTGGACCCCGCGCTCGACGAGGCGGCCCACTCGCTCGGGGCGGGACGGGGGCGCACCCTGCGCCGCGTGACTCTGCCACTGCTGCGGCCCGCCATCGCGGCGGGCGCCACCCTTGCCTTCGTCACCGCACTCGGGGACTTCGTGGTTTCGATCATCCTCTACACCTATGACACCCGCCCGCTCTCGCTCGAGATCCTCTCCAGCCTTCGTCAGGGCGATGTCGGCATCGCCTCCGCCTACGGGGTCCTGCTGATGGCGCTCTCGGCGCTGGTGTTCGGCCTGGGCAGCGAGCGGAAACTGGTGTCTCGATGACCGCTCCCGCCCCACGGAAGCCGTCGGACCTCAAGCAGCTGTCCGTGCTGATCGCGACCTGCTGCATCGACATGATCGGGTTCGCGATGGTCCTGCCGCTGCTGCCGTACTACGCCCTCAAGCTCTCCGCCACCCCCGAGATCATCGGTTTCCTCACCGCGATCTATTCCGTGGCGCAGCTGGTGGCGGCCCCATACTGGGGCCGTTTTTCCGACCGCTACGGCCGCCGGCCGGCGCTGCTCATCGGGCTGACCGCCTCGGCGGTGGCCTACGTGATCTTCGGCTTCGCCGACTCGCTCTGGCTGCTGTTCCTGTCGCGGCTGGTGCAGGGGGCGGGGGGCGGGACCACCGGGGTGGCGCAGGCCTACGTGGCGGACACCATCCGGCCTTCCGACCGGGCCAAGGCGCTGGGCTGGCTGTCGGCGGCCACCAGTGCCGGCGTGGCGATCGGGCCGGCGATCGGCTCGCTCAGCAACGCCTATCTGGGCCCGGCAGCCCCGGGCCTGGTGGCGGCGCTGTTCTGCCTGATCAACGTCGGTTTCGCCTGGAAGTGGCTGCCCGAGTCCCGCCAGCCCACCCCCGCCGGTGGCACGCCGCGGATCCGGCGGCCGGTGTGGCATGCCGCGGCGGAGGTCCTGCAGCATCCCGCCCGCCCGATCTCCCGGCTGGTGCTCATCTACGGCATCGGCATGCTGGCCTTCTCGATCCTCACCTCGATCCTCGCACTGTTCCTGGACGCGGAGTTCGGGGTCACGGAGAAGACCATCGGGTACTTCTACAGCTATGTGGGGTTGCTCTCGTTCGTGATGCGCTCGGTGCTCCTGGGTCCGATCGTGGCCCGCCTGGGGGAAGTGCGCACCATGCGGGCCGGCACCTGGGCGCTGATCCTGGGAATGCTGCTCTACACGGTGGCGCCCACGTTATGGTTCCTGGTCGCGATCATTCCGTTCGTGCCGATCGGTACCGCGCTGCTCTTTCCGAGCACCACCGCGCTCATGTCCCGGGTGTCCCTCAAGGAGGAGCTGGGAACCACCATGGGGGTGGCGCAGACCTTTGCCGGACTGTCCCGGGTGGCCGCCCCGATCATGGCCACCGCCGCCTTCCAGCGGGTCGGGCATCATTCGCCGTTCCTGCTGGCCATGGGGGTGGTGGGCGTGGCGGCGATGCTGGCCCGCCGGGTGGACCCGGCGCCGGCATCCACGACAGGAGAGTTCCCCGTGGGAGGGCGGTAGGGGGAAAGGGCTGTCCGCAACCCGTCACGCGGGGTGATGACACCACCGTGAGCGGCCACGGAACTCGCGGAGCAGAAACGGTCGGTCGCGGATAGCGGACGGCCGACCTGGCGCGCTGTCTAGAACTCCGCCCCCACCGCCAGGTTCAGGTGGCCCAGCGTGGCCTTGCCGGCGCCGTAGGTCGTCGTCACATGACGGTACTCGAGCCCGAGCACCAGCGGGGCGGGGCGCCAGTGGATGTGACCGCCGATGGTTTCGTTCTTGAGGCGCTGGGTCGCGGTGTCGAGGTCGGCATCCTTGGGATCGTCCATGCCGTAGCTGGCTCCGAGCTCGACCTCGGCCGACGGCCTGAGCAGGAGCTGTCCCCAGCCTCCCTTGGCCCGCACCGTGCCGCCGTTGAGGCCCAGGTTCTGCCCGATGCCGCCACCACCCAGCCCCGCGAGCGCCTCCCCGGTGAACGCCTCGCCGCGGAGCTCCACCCGGCTCCCCAGTGGCAGGCGCAGGGTCGCCGCGGCGGCGCGGGAATCGAGCAGGGAATCCCCAGTGGTGGCAAGCCACCCGATGTGGCCGCCGATGCCCAGTTCACCCGGGTTGGCGGCGCTTCCCCACCGCAGCCGGAGCCGGCTCTGCAGGTACGGGCGCATGCTTTGCTCGGCGCGATCGGGCTGGGTCACGAACGGGCCCTGCGCGGTGTAGCCGGTCGGCGCCAGGACGGCGCCCTCCAGCTCCAGCCGGGCGGCCTTCCCGGAGATGATCTCGCCCGTCGCCCGGACCTGGGGAATCCACAGCCACAGGTTCCCCGAACTCGACAGCGCCGAGAGCCCCACGCTGCCCAGCGACGAGGGATTGAGCTCGGCGATTGGCGGCGCTTCCTGGCCCACCAGCAGGCGGAACCGGCTCCATGTCATCTCGGCCAGGGCTCGGCGGATCCGGAGCAGCGGGAAGGTCCGGCCGCCGTTGGAGGGCTGCTGCCCGCCCCAGAAGTCCACGTCGATCTCGGCGTTGAAGTCGCCGCCCAGCACCCCCGCGGCGAAGGCCCGCGCCTGGGCCCGGGTCTGGCGCAGGGTGCCGCCCAGCCCGGCCGTCGGGAAGCTGTCGGCCGGATCGCTCCGGACCGCGTACTGCGGCAGGTCCACGTTGTTGCTCTTGTCGCTGGTGTAGAATCC
>CAZCVG010000183.1:0-5435 GCA_964501735.1 uncultured Gemmatimonadaceae bacterium
CGGGATTGAAGGTGAGGATGTTCTTCTCGAACATCCCCTGGAACAGGCCGATGATGCAGCGGCCGTTCTTGAGGATGAGCCACTTCTGGGCCACGTCGCCGCCGGTGGCCGTGAAGCCGAACTTCTCGTAGAACGCCCGCGACGCCTCGATGTCCTTGACCGCCAGGCTGATGGAAAACGCGCCGAGTTCCATGTGATGCTCCGGTTGAGTGTGCGCCGGGCCGGCCGCTGCCGGCCCTGCCGCTGTGCTTTCCCCTGCCCCTGCTCCGCTTCGTAGCCGCAGCCGCAGCCGCCTGACAGCCGCTAGCCCGCCGCCCCCGCCGTCGTTTCGGGCGCCCGCCCCTTCCGGCTGGTCACCCAGGCCGTCACCAGCGTGAACAGGAGCCCCACCGGCAGCGGCTCGAGGAAGGTGAAGGCGATGTTGACCAGCGGCTTCTGGTACAGCTCCGCGAATTCCGCCATCTCCCGCTTCTTCTCGGCCAGCTGGGCCTCGGTGGCGCCGGCCGCGGCCTCCTTCTCCAGGGCGTAGGCCGAGTACTTCTCGAGGTAGTCGGGCGCGAACTTGCGGTAGACCACCTGCCAGGTGCCCACGTAGCAGACACAGCCGATCAGCATGATCAGGCCACCCACCTGGAAGGCCTTCCCGAAGGAGACCGTGCCGCCGGCCACGTTGTCGCGGTAGGACCTGACCCCGACGTACACCATCAGGAAGGCCAGCACCATCGTGGTGTAGCCGATGATGAGGCCCTTGTCGAAGCCGATCTGGTCGTGGAAGGGGATGGTGAGGAGCATCATGGCCGACAGGATGGCGCCGGCAATGAGCCCGAAGGTCAGGACGATCTTCCGCATGGCAGCTCCCAGGAGGTTGAGGACGGGAGATTCTACCGCCCGCCGGCGCTCGGCGCGTCACCTGAAAGGGTGATTGGGGGGAAAATCATACGAAAGTGGGGTGTTGGGTGATTGGGCGATTAGGCGATTGGGCGACTGGGGTGTGGCCCCACCATCACGCGCAGAGGGTAGCCCTGAGACCGAATCGCCTAATCGCCCAATCGCCCAATCGCCTACCCCTACGGTATCAACCTCCACTCCTTCCCCCGCTGCACCGCCTGGGTCCGCCGCCGGGCGCCGAGCTTGTCGAACACCCGGCTGGAGTGGGTCTTCACGGTGTTCTCGCTGACGTTGACCCGCTCGGCGATCTCCCGGTTGCTCAGGCCCTGCGCGATCAGCTCCAGGATCTCCAGCTCCCGCGGGGTGATGCCGAGCGCCTCGAGCTTCCGGTCGTCCCGCAGGAAGGTGGCGGGCGCGGGGACCAGGACCTCCCGCACCACGACCTTCTCGGTGGGACGGGTGAGCTTGAGGCCGAGCCAGATGCCCAGCGCGGCGAACAGCGCGGCCACCAGGGCGCCGTAGATCTCCACCGAGTGGGCCACCAGCAGCCAGCGGTACTCGATGAGCTTGAGCACCGCGATGAGCACCCCGCCGAGGAGGCCGAAGAGCAGGACGTGTTTCCGCATGCGGGCCGTTACCAGGTGAGCACGATCTTGCCGAACACCGCGTCCTGCTCCATGGCCTCGTGGGCCCGGGCGACGTCGGTGAAGGAGAAGGTGGCGCCGATGACAGGACGGAGGCTGGGCGGCGGGGCGTCGGGCAGCCCGGGCGACCGGCTGGCGGGGACCGATGTGGCTCCCTGCGCGGCATCATGCCTCGCGACAGCGGTGGCGTGCGCTCCGGCGGCCGGGGCTGCGAAGCGTCCCGCCGCCCAGGCGGCAAAGGCGGCCACCATCGGGATCCGCTCCTCCAGGCTCCGGGTGCGCATGACGGTGCCCACGACCTCGAGACGCTTGCGGAGGACCGGCTCCAGGCTCAGCTCGTCCACCTTCGCCCCCTGCAGGAAGCCCAGCAGCACGAGCCGGCCACGCGGGGCCAGGGCGGCGAGGTTGCCGGCGAAGGCGGGGCCGCCGAGGACGTCCACGATCACATCAAACGCCGAATCGCCCAATCGCCCAATCGCCCAGTCGCCACTGGTATCAATGCCCTGGTCGAGGCCCAGCTCCCGGGCGCGGGCCAGCTTCTCCGCCGTCCGCGAGGTGCCGGCTGCGGTGGCGCCGAAGGCCTTCACCACCTGCACCGCCGCCGTGCCGACACCGCTCCCCACGGCGTGGAGCAGCACCCGCTCTCCGGCCTGGAGCCTTCCCCGCACCGCCAGCGCGTCCCACGCGGTGAGGAACGCCTCGGGGATCGCGGCCGCGGCGGCGAGCGGCATGCCCGCGGGCACCGCCAGGGCCTCGTCCTCGTGCACCACCACGTATTCGGCGTGGGCGCCGCCGCCCACCAGGCCCATGACGCGCTCGCCCGGCCGCCAGCGGGCCGCACCGGGGCCCAGCGACTCCACCTCGCCGGCGTACTCGAGCCCCGGGATGTCGGCCGGCCAGCCGGACGGCGCGGGATAGCGGCCCTTCCGCTGGAGGATGTCGGCCCGGTTGAGGCCGGCGGCCTGGACCCGGACCCTGACCTGGCCGGGGCCCGGGGTGGGGGTCTCGACCTCCTTCATCTGGAGCACTTCCGGACCGCCGGGAGCGGTGTTGACGATGGCGCGCATGGGCTGGAAGGTATCGCCAAACGCCACCCTTGCGCCCTCGGTCCCCGGACCGTAGGATACCCGAAGAAATACCGAAGTCGCCGGCCCTGCGCCGGCTCACCCTGACCCTGCACCGGCATGACCACCTACTGCGAAGTCGCCCCGGGGCATGAATGGCACGGTCCCTACCACGACCGGGAGTACGGCTTTCCCCTCCGCGGGGACGACGAGCTGTTCGAGCGGCTGATCCTGGAGATCAACCAGGCCGGGCTTTCGTGGCTCACCATCCTCAAGAAGCGGGAGGGATTCCGGCGGGCGTACCACGGCTTCGAGGTGGCGCGGGTGGCGCGCTACGGGGCGCGGGACCGGGCCCGGTTGCTCAAGGACCCGGGGATCATCCGCAACAGGCTCAAGGTGAACGCGGCGGTGGCCAATGCGAAGACCATCCTCGCGCTCCGGAAGAGCCACGGGAGCTTTCTCGGCTGGATCGAGGCCCATCATCCGCTGACCAAGGCGGAGTGGGTGAAGCTGTTCAAGCAGACCTTCCGGTTCACCGGCGGGGAGATCGTGGGCGAGTTCCTGATGAGCATCGGGGTGCTGCCCGGGGCGCACCACGCCGGGTGCCCGGTGTACCGGCGGGTGGTGAAGCGGAGGCCGCTGTGGGTGGTTAGGCGATTGGGCGATTAGGCGATTGGGCGATTTGGTGATTGGGTCGTAGGGCCGGATCCAGGCACGGGGGCTAGCGTTGAGATCACATCATCCACTCGTCCAATCGCCTAATCGCCCAATCGCCCAATCGCCCAACACCCATGTTCACCCACCTCCACGTCCACTCCTGGTTCTCCTTCGGCGAGGGCGTCTCCAGTCCCGAGGCGCTGGCCGAGGCGGCGGTGCGGCGGGGCTTCCAGAGCCTGGCCTGCACCGACACCAACGGCGTCTATGGCGCGGTGGAGTTCCAGCAGGCGGCGGAGGCGCATGGGCTCCAGCCCATCCTGGGTGCCCACCTGGTGCACGGCGGCCAGGAGGCGGTGGCGCTGGCCACCGACGAGCGGGGCTGGGCGGCGCTGTGCCGGGCGATCACGGCGATTCACTGGGAAGACGGCGAGGCGGTTAGGCGGTTAGGCGGTTCGGCGGTCAGGTCGCTGGCGGCGATCGTGGCGGAGGACCGGGCCGGCCTGCTCGTCCTGTCCCGCAGCATTGGCTTTCTCGAGGAGGTGGTGCGGCGGTCGGGGCCGCGGGATGTGTACGCTGAACTGCGGCCGGGCAAGGAGCGTCACGCGGTGGGGCTGGCGGCGGTGCGGCTGGGGGTCTCCCCGGTGGTGACCAACGCGGTGATGTTCGCCCACCCGGAGGAGCACGCCATCCACCGGCTGCGGGTGGCGATCGCGGGGAATACGACGATTGGGCGATTAGGCGATTGGGCGATTGGGCGCATGGGTGATTCATCCGTGGGGCTGGCTTCCGGCGCGGCGGGCGGGACTGAGATCGAATCGCCCAATCGCCCAATCGCCCAATCGCCGGGGGCGGGGCGAAGCCATGGGGCGGGTCCGGAGCAATGCGCCGGCCCCGCCCAGTGGCTCCGGCCCGCCCCCGACCTGGCCCGCCACTTTCCCGACTGTCCCGGCGCCATCAGCCGCAGCATGGAGCTGGCGGAGCGGTGCGGCTACCGCATCCCCATCGGGCAGCGCACGGTGGCGCCGAGGTTCGCCTGCCCGGACGACTCGCTGGAGCGGCTCCGGGCGCTGGCCTACGAGGGGGCGACCCGGCGCTACGGCACGGTGGCGCCGCTCACCCGGGACCGGCTGGAGCACGAGCTGGCGATCATCGCCGGGAAGAATTTCGCCGACTACTTCCTGGTGGTGCACGACATCGTCCGCCACGGCCCCACCCACTGCGGCCGGGGCTCGGTGGCCAACTCGATCGTGAGCTACTGCCTGGGCATCACCCATGTGGACCCGTTAGGCGCTGGGCTCCTGTTCGAGCGGTTCCTCAACCCCGAGCGCAAGGACCCGCCCGACATCGACCTCGACTTTCCCTGGGACGAGCGGGACCAGGTCCTGGCCTGGGTGTTCCGGAAGTATCCCATGCCCCGGGCGGCGATGGTGGCCAACCACAACTGCTTCCGGCTCCGGGGCGCGCTGCGGGAGGTGGCCAAGGTGCACGGCCGGCCGCCGGGGGAGATCCGCGAGATCACCCGACGCTTCCCCTGGTTCATGGCCGACGAGTCCATGGAGGAGGTGATCGCCAGCCATCCCAACTTCAGGGGGCTGGACCTGCCGGCGGTGTGGCAGGAGCTGATGCGGCTGGCCCAGCCGCTGGTGGGCGTGCCGCGGCACCTGTCGCTCCACCCGGGGGGCGTGGTGATCGTGCCGTCGGCGCTCACCGACTACGTGCCGGTGGAGCCGGCGGCCAAGCAGCTCGACGGCCATCCCGATCTCACCGTGCCGGTGATCCAGTTCGAGAAGGACGGCACCGAGGACGCCGGGCTGGTGAAGATCGACCTGCTGGGGAACCGCTCGCTGGCGGTGATCCGCGACGCCATCGCCGCGGTGGCGGCCAACACCGGGCGGCAGATTGACTACACCTCCGACGACCCCGACGACGACGAGCCCACCTGGGCGCTGTTCCGCACCGGCCAGACCATGGGGGTGTTCTACACCGAGAGCCCGGCCTCCCGGCTGCTCTGCGCCAAGTCGCGGGCCGGCACGTACGACATCCTGGTGCTCAACACCAGCATCATCCGTCCCGCCTCCAACCGCTTCATCCGGGTCTACCTCGAGCGGCTGCACGGGGCGCCGTACGCGCCGCTCGACCCCTCGCTCCGGGACACCCTGGCCGAGACCTACGGGGTGATGGT
>CAZCVG010000184.1:0-5413 GCA_964501735.1 uncultured Gemmatimonadaceae bacterium
GCCAGCGGGGTGGCGGGGAACCGTGGCAGGGACCCCGCCCCCCGTTTTCGCTTTCGGGAAGGAGGCAGCATGGGTATCGGGGTCTGGGGCTGGTATCACCTCGCCTTCTTCGGCGTTTTCCTTCCCTACGTGGCGGTGCGGAGCCGGCGGCGGCTGGAGGAGCACGGCTACCCGCCCCGGAAGGCGTTTTTCGTCTCGGTGATCCTGCAGCAGGCGATCTTTGCCACCATCTCGCTGATCGTCGCCTACCTCGAGTGGATCCCGCTGTTTCCCCTCCGGCTGCCAACTCCCCAGGGCGTCCTGCTGGCGGGGCTATTCCTGGCCGGCTCCATTGTGGCCATGCGACCGCTCTGGCGTGACGCGGTGGCGCGCCGCGAGCCGAGAGTGCAGCTCTCGATGCCGTCGGACGCGGCGGAGCGGAGGCTGTGGGTGGGCGTCTCGGTCGCGGCGGGCATCGGGGAGGAGATCAGCTATCGCGGGGTGATGTACACACTCCTGCTCCGGCTGGCGGGTGATCCGCTCACCGCCGCGCTGGGCGCCGCGGCAGTCTTCGGCGCAAGCCATATCGTGCAGGGATGGAAGGCGGTGGGGATCACGGCGGTCTTTGCCCTGGCGGCCCAGGCGCTGGCGCTCTACTCCGGCTCGCTCTACCTGGCGATGGCCTGGCACGTGGGCTACGATGTCGTCGCCGGGTTCACTTACGGCCGTCTGGGCCGGGACCTCGGTTTCCCGGCCCCACAACGCACCGAGGGGTGAGGGCCCCCAGGGCCCTCACCCCACCCGCGCGACCGGCGCCGGAGCGCCTGACCCTCAGTACCCGCCCAGCTCCAGCATCGCCGCCTTGAGCGACCCCACCTGGGGCAGGATCACGTCCTCCAGTTCCGGCGCGTAGGCCACGAAGGTGTCGGTGGCGGCCACCCGGCGCACCGGCGCGTCGAGCCACTCGAACGCCTCGTCGGCGATGCGGGCGGAAATCTCCGCCCCGTACCCCCAGGACAGGCTGTCCTCATAAGCCACGATGACCCGGCTGGTCTTGCGGACCGAGGCGTAGATGGTCTCCCAGTCCACCGGGTTGAGGGAGCGGAGGTCAATGACCTCCACCGAGAGCCCGCTGCTTTCCTCGGCCTCCTTGGCCGCGACCAACGCCCGTTGCACCACGGCACCGTAGGTCACCACCGTCAGGTCCTCGCCTTCACGGACCACCTTGGCCTTGCCGAAGGGGATCATGAAATTGGGGCCCGGGTTGGGCGCCTTGTTGTAAGTCTGCCGGTAGAGGTGCTTGTGCTCCAGGAAGAGCACCGGGTCCTCGCACCGGATGGCGGTGCGGAGCAGGCCGTTGGCGTCCAGCGCGGTGGCGGGGCAGACCACCCGGAGCCCCGGCACGCCGGTGAAGATCGCCGCCCCGGTCTGCGAGTGATACACCGCGCCGCCCTTGAGGTAGCCGCCGTAGGTGACGCGGACCACCACCGGAGAACTGAAGGCGTTGTTGCTCCGCCAGCGCATCAGCGCCAGTTCATTGCGGAGCTGCATGTAGGCGGGCCAGATGTAGTCGAAGAACTGGATCTCCACCACCGGCTTGATCCCGCGGGTGGCCAGCCCGATGGCCCGCCCGATGATATTGGCCTCGGCCAGGGGGGAGTTGTAGACCCGGTCGCCCCCGAAGGCCCGCTGCAGCCCCCAGGTGACCTTGAACACCCCGCCCTTCCCCTTCACCTGGTCGAGGTGCTCCTCCCGGCTCGCGTCGGCCACGTCCTCGCCGAAGACCACGATCCGGGGATCCCGCGCCATCTCGTCCTTCATGCAGGCGTTGAGCAGGTCCACCATCGTGGTGGGATCGCCGCTGAAGCGGGGATCGTCCTCGGTGTCGAACTGTTCCGAGGTCGGGTCCACGTCGGGGGAATAGACGTACTGGTAGATGGTCTCGACCCCGGGCTGCGGGGCCGCCAGCGCGGTGTCGGTGGCGAGCTGCACCTCCTCCTCCACCTGCTGCCGGATGGCGTCCAGCTCGGCCTGGGTGGCGAGGCCCTGCTCCAGCAGCCACTTGGGGAACCGGGTGACGGGATCGCGGCTGGCGTCGGCCTCCCGCTCCACCGGCGGGCGATACAGCACTTCATCGTCCGACAGGGAGTGGCTGTAGGGGCGGATGACGTGGGCGTGCACCAGTGCCGGCCCCTTGCGCGCCCGGGCGTAGTCCACCGCCCGCTGCAGCGCCTCGAAGGAGGCCACCGGGTCGCAGCCGTCCACCTCCTCCACCATCAGCCCGGGGAAAGAAGCCACCAGCTTCGAGATGGATCCGCCCGGCGTGTTGACCTCCACCGGCACCGAGATGGCGTAGCCGTTGTCCTCAATGAGGTAGACCACCGGCAGCTTGAGGTTGGTGGCGCTGCTCAGGGACTCCCAGAACTCGCCCTCACTGGTGGTGCCGTCGCCGGAGGAGACGAACACCACTTCATCGCCGTGGGGACCGGTCACCCCGTCGGCCATGCCCTGCACCTTCGAGTACCGCAGCCACGCCTCGGCGCAGCCCACCGCCTGCAGGAACTGGGTGCCGGTGGGGCTCGAGGCGCTGACGATGTTCAGCTCCTTGTGGCCGAAGTGCGACGGCATCTGCCGCCCGCCCGAGTTGGGATCATCGGCCGCGGCCACGGCCGAGAACAGCATCTCGGTGGCCGTCATCCCCAGGCCGAGGCAGAGGGCGCGGTCGCGGTAGTAGGTGTAGAACCAGTCGTAGGAGGGGCGGAACACCTTGGAGGCCGCGGCCAGCACCGCCTCATGGCCGGCGCCGGAGATCTGGAAGAAGATCTTGTTCTGGCGCTTGAGCTGGATCTCCCGGTCGTCAATGCGGCGGGAGAGGAGGATCAGGCGGCAGAGATCGAGGTGGTCGGCCTTGGAGAGCGTTCGGGCCGTCTTCGGGGTGCCGCGGGTGCGAGTGGCCATGCAGGTAATGTCGCAACCGCGGGGGGGCGGCGGTAGAGGCGGGCGGGCCGGGGGCGGGAGCGCGCTGGGCGGCCTCCGGTGGGCTACTCCAGGCGGGCCAGCGCCTGCCTGGCCTCCGCGATCTGCTCAGCCATCCGGCTTGGGGCGATGGCCAGGAACCGCGCCAGGGCCTCGCGGGCCTGATCCCGCTCGCCCAGGTGGCTGAGCACCGTCCCGCGGATGTAGGGGATCCTGGCATCGCGGGGGTTGAGGGTCTCGGCCCGCCCCAGGGCCTGGGCCGCCTCCCCGGTCCGGCCGAGCCGGAGCAGGGTCATGGCCAGGTCCACCTCCGGATCGGCCTCGGCGGTGTTCACGGCCGCGGCGAGCCGGCGCTCCCGGAGCGCCTCCTCCATCCGGCCCGCCGCCTCGTGCATGCGGGCCAGCTGCACGTGGGCGGCGTACAGCCCGAGGTCGAACTCGAGGGCTCGCTGGAAGACGGGGACGGCCTGCTCGTGGTTGCCGGCGAGGTACAGCAGGGTGGCGAGGATGTAGCGGTAGTCGTTGGTGGCGAGCGGGGGCCCCTGATAGGTGGAGTCGGACTCCCGTTCGTACGCCCGCCCGGTCAGGATGGCGAAGTCCCGGATGGCGCGGTCGAAATGGCCGACGTGCGCCGCCGCCAGCCCGCGGTACCAGAGGATCTCGGTGGGAAGGTGGGTTTCCTCGCCGCCGAAGCGGCGATCTTCCGCCAGCTCGGTGAGGCGCTCATAGGCCTTCTGGTAGCGGGCCTCCCGAAACTCATTGAGCCCGCGCACGAGTTCCTTTTCCCAGGGCGGCGGCGCGATCACAATGCCGAACCGGCTCCCGAACTTCATGGGCACGAAGATCCCGCGCCTCGGCTCCGCGCGGCCGAGCACGCGGAGATCCACCAGCGGATTGAGCTGGAACGCGCGGCGGAAGGCGCGGGTGCTTTCCTCGTAGGCGCTACGCAGGCTGTCTTCCCCTAGCCGCTCCAGGCGCTCGCCATGGTAGCGCTCTCCCCGGGCATCGAAGATGGCGGAGAGGGCGAGCCAGGCGTCGGCGTAGGAGGGCGCGATGATCACCGCCGTACGGAGGGCGGCCTCGGCCTGGTCCCACTTCTTCCGGGTCCAGTAGGCCATCGCGAGCTGGTAGTGGACTACGGCGTCGTTGGAGTCGCGGCGGGCCTGTCGCTCCAGCACTTCGAGAGCGGGCTGGGCCGGCTGCTGTGCCACCATCGACCCGGCGGCGGCCACCAGCATGAGGCCGGCCAGCCGGAGCCGGATCACTTCGGCGCCCCCGGGACCTCGGCCAGGCGCCCCCACTCGCCCAGCGCCGCCCGCACATCGGGGTCGTTGCGGACCAGGAACTCATCGGAGGCATCGGGACCCCAGCGCACCTCGGTGGCGCGGTGGCCCAGGATCCGTCCCAGGCGGGCCAGTACCGCCTCCTCGGGGGGGTCGGTGATTCCGAGCCTGGCCTGCGCGCGGGCGACAAACGGAGCCACCAGCCTGGCCTGCCATTCGCCGGGGGCGCCGAGCCAAGTGTTCAGGCCGGCGGGTTCCTTCGGCAGGAGCACCGCCACGCTGTCGGCCACCGCCTCGATCCACCCGCTGTCGGCCGCCACGCTGAACCAGGCCGGGAGCGGCGCCGACCGGGGCAGGTCCACATCGGGGACGATGCCGCCGCCGCCGCGCACCAGCCGTCCCCGGTCGGTGCGGTAGGTCGCCACGGTGTCCTGCTCGGCGCCGCTCACCCCGGCGAAGCTGTAATACTGCGCCGCCTTGAGGCCGCGGTAGGCCCGCTGGATCACCCGGCCGCTCGGCGTGGCAATCCGGCCGACGGTCAGGTAGACCATGTCGCCCTGGGGCGGCAGCTGGAACAGCCGCTGCATCAGGGCCTTGCCGAAGGTGCGGCGCCCCAGCACCAGCACTCGGTCGTGGTCCTGGAGCGACCCGGCCAGCGCCTCCGACGCGCTGGCGCTGCTGCCGTCCACCAGCACCAGCAGCGGCATCTCCCGGAATGGCCCGTCGCCCTCGGTGTAGATCTCCGAACTGGTGCTCTGGCGGCGGCCCACGATCCTGAACACCACCGTGCGTTTGGGCAGGAACAGACCGGCCATGTCCACCGCGGCGCTGACCAGCCCGCCCGGGTTGCCGCGCAGGTCGAGGATGAGGCGCTTGGCGCCCTTGCCGCGGAGGTCCTTGATGGCCCGCTCCACCTCATCGGCCGCGCGGGGCAGGAACTGCACCACCCGCACGTACCCGGTGGTGGGGTCGGCCAGGCGGGCGACGCTGATGGACACCGGCTTCAGCAGGTCCAGCTTGACGTTGACCCGCAGGGTGTCGGGGTCGAGCGGAGAGCCCCGCTCCAGCACCAGCTTGACCTTGCGGCCCTTCTCGCCGAAGAGCCGCTGGGTGGCGTCGCTGGCCGAGAGGCCGGCCGCGGCGGTGTCGTTGATGGTGACCAGCCGGTCCCCGGG
>CAZCVG010000185.1:0-5410 GCA_964501735.1 uncultured Gemmatimonadaceae bacterium
TCAAGGTCTCGCAGCAGCGGGTCGGCACGGGCCGGGCGGTCTCGGGGCGGTGCAGCTCCCACCAGTGCTGGGCCCGCGCCTCGGTCCAGGGATTGGCCTGGACCGCCGCCTGGAGCCGGCGCGCGACCTCGTCCGCGCTGGCGGGCCGGTCCTCGGGACGCTTGGCGAGACAGGCCATGACCACTTCCTCGAGCGCGGGGGGGATCTCGACCTCGGTCCGGCGGGAAGGGGGAACCGGAGGCGTGGAGGCATGGTGGTACATCACCTGCAGCGCGCCAGGCCCCTCGAACACCAGCTTCCCGGTGAGCAGCCAGTAGGCCACGCAGCCGAGCGCATAGATGTCCACGGCATGGTCAATGGTGTGCGCGGCGTTGACGACCTCCGGCGCCATGAAGGAAGGGGTTCCAGTGGCGGCGTCAGGCGCGGTCAGCGTCGGGTCCAGCCGGCTGGGCTCGAGCGAGCCCTTGACCAGGCCGAAGTCGAGCACTTTCACGTAGTCCACCGCGAGCCCCATGCGGCAGACGAAGATATTGGACGGCTTGATGTCCCGGTGCACCAGCCCCCGCACGTGGGCCTCGTGCAGGGAGTGGCAGGCCTGGCCCAGCAGGTAGGCGCAGCGCTCCGGCGCCACCGGCCCGAAGCGCTCGACCAGGGTCTGCAGGTCTACCCCGTCGAGCAGCTCCATCACCAGGAAGAAGGTGCCGTCGCTGGCGGCGCCGAAATCGTAGAGATCAATGGTGTGGGGCGAGCCGAGGGAAGCCGTGGTCTGGGCCTCCCGGCGGAACCGCTCCAGCAGCACCCGGGCGTTCTCGGGTGACCTGGCGAGCACCTCGGAGCGGATCAGCTTGACCGCGGCGGGCCGGGCCAGCATGTGGTGGGACGCCCGGTAGACTTCGCCCATGCCTCCCTTGCCGAGGATCTCCTCCAGCCGGTAGCTGCCCAGCTCGCGAGCCCGCCGCACCTGCTGGCCCAGCCCCCGGATGATATGTGAGGGGACCACCGAGACCACGGCCGCCACATAGGTCGGCAGGAAGTTCCAGATGTAGTAGAACGCGGAGTGGTCGAACGGGACGCGGCGGAGGTGGGTGATCCACAGGGCCACCGGTTCGGTAGACGCCGCCAGCAGCGACACCACGAGAGTGCGGCCGGGCGAGGCAGGAACCAGCGCCGGATAGATCAGGATCAGGAGCGTCAGCCAGGAGAGACGCGGTGACACCGGCGGCGGGACCCACTGGGCGAGCAGCGCCACCAGCATGCAGGAGACGATCAGGAAGGCGGCACTCAGGTCCAGGAGCAGCAGCGGCCGGTGGCTGAACCGTCCCGCAACCAGGGCCATGAGCAGGGAGAGCGCCAGCCCGATCAGGCTGACCGGCACGGCGGGCATGGGCCAGATCTGGTCAATCATGGCCGGGTGCCCGACCAGCCGGGCAACGAGGCTGTTGACGATGAGCATGAAGGTCCAGAGTCCGGCGGCCACCAGCGCCACCGCGAACACCCGCCGGCAGGTCTGCTGCAGCACGTCGCCGGGGAGGCTGCCGCTGGAGGCCGGACCCCGGGTCGTGGCCACTGGCGTCGAGACTCGACGTTCCAGCCGTTTCCTCATGCCCGTGCCTCCCTCCGCCGATTCGCGAGCCACGTCAGGCCGGCCGGTAGTTCCGCCACCATTGGGCCGCCTCGGCTTCGCCCCATGGCTCCGCCGGGACGCCCTGCAGCCGTGCCGACAGCTGGGCCGCACTGGCGGGACGGGCATCAGGGTTCTTGGCGAGACAGGCCATCACCAGTTGCTCCAGTTCCGAAGGTATCACCAGTTCGCTGCGCCGGGAGGGAGGCACCGGCTGCTCCGAAACATGCTTGGCGATCATCTGCATCCCGCTGGCCCCCTCGAACACCAGCTGGCCGGTGAGCAGGAAATACGCGACGCAGCCCAGGGCGTAGAGGTCGGCGCGGCCGTCGTAGGGATCGCCCAGGACCAGTTCCGGCGCCATGTAGGCCGGAGTGCCGGGGGTGAGGCCGGCGGCGGTCCCCATCGAGGCCACGGCATCCTCCTTGACCGACTTGACCAGCCCGAAGTCGAGCACCTTCACGAAATCGTGGGCCAGGCCGAGCCGGCCCAGGTGGATGTTGGGCGGCTTGATGTCCCGGTGCACCAGGCCACGCACATGGGCTTCCTCCAGCGACTCGCAGGCCTGCCGGAGAATGTGGATCACCCGCCCCGCCGGCACCGGCCCGGTCCGGCGCACCAGTTCTTCGAGGTCCATGCCGTCGAGCATCTCCATGACCAGGTACAGGGTGCGATCGGCAGTGACCCCGAAATCGTACAGCTCGACGGTGTGAGGGGAGCGGAGGCTGGCCGCGGTCTCCGCTTCCCGGTGGAAGCGGCGGACGACCAGTTCGGCGTCCTCGCCGGCGCCCAGCCTCTCGGGGCGGATCAGCTTGATCGCCGCGGGCCGGGCCAGCATCCGGTGGGTGGCGCGGTAGACCTCCCCCATGCCACCCTTGCCGAGCAACTCGCCCAGCTCGTAGCTCCCCAGCTCCCGGGCCCGAACCACCTGCTGGCCCAGCCCGGTCACCACCTTCGAGATCAGCACCGAGACGCCGACCAGGATGAAGTCGGGGTAATGCATGAGGAACGCGGTGGAGATCGGGCGCGGGTCCCAGATCTCCCGGACGTTGGCCAGCACCATCCCCAGCGGGTTCATGGCCGCCGCCGCCAGCCCGACCCAGAGCATCTTGCGGGGCGGGTTCGGGACGATCGCCGCGAAGATCAGGACCAGCGCGCCGATCCAGCTGATCTGCGGGGTCAGGAGCCAGCCGGGGGGCGGCGGATCCCAGTGGGCCATCAGGCCGAGCGAGAGCGAGGTGAATCCGAGGTACCAGAGCCCGAGATCGAGAATGTGCCACGGATCGTCGTCGCTCCGGCGGGCATAGCCGACGAGGCCCAGGGAGACCAGGATGTTGACGACCGCGATCCAGTCGGGGCCCCGCATCTCGAGCCAGGGCTCGGCGCCCGCCGTCATCAGCCGATAGGCGACGTGCCCCAGCACCGTCCCGATGAACCACAGCGCCGCCCCGAGCCACGCCATGACCACGAGGCGGCTCGACGCCTGGCGGAGGAGGTCATCGGGGTAGGCCGCGCGCCGACCGCGGGTAGTCAGGACCTCCGCCGAGACCTCGGGGACTTCGGGGCCGACTCGCTTGAGGCGGTTCATCCCCGGTAAGCTGACCGGGATGGGGAACCTGTCAACTCTGGAGGGCGGGCGACGGAGGCGGAGGACGGCAGGACGGTCGCTAGCGCCCGCCGGCGGGCTGCACCTGCTGACCCGCGGCTTTCCAGGCTTCGATCCCGCCCCGATACCACAGCACGTTGGTGTACCCCATGTTGATCGCGCGGAGCGACGCGTTGTAGGACATCCAGCAGTGATTCGACAGGCAGTAGAACACCAGCGGCGCCTCCTTGTTGCCCTGGGTCGTCTGGCCGAGGAACTGCCCGAACTCCTGCTGGGTGCGGTCGCTGAAGGAGCCTCCCTGCGCCGCCGGCACCGCCGGAATGGCGCCGGGGATCACCTCGGGGCCGCCGAGGATGTCGAACACGAACGCGCGGACCGAGTTCCCGGCCAGCAGCGACACCAGCCCGGGGGTCGTGATCACCTGGCCGCCGGGAATGGTGTTGGGCGTCGGCGCGTGCATCGGGCCGCTGTGCAGTTGAGCGGTTGCCGCCACGCCGAAGTCCTGCCGCTCCGCCTGCATCTGCTGCTCGGCGCCGGGGGCGGGACGCGGCGTGCCGGGCGGCGCGGGCTGCCGGGGCGGCTGGCCCGGTGGCGCCGGCTGACCGGGGACGGGCGCCGGAGCCGGCGCCGGCGCCGGCGGCGCGGGCTGGCCGAAGCTGTCCTGCGCCTCGGCGGCGGGGGCGGCGAACGCCAGGGCGGCGAGCAGAAGCAGGGTCCTGGTGGACATCGTGGTCTCCCGGGTCACTGGGCCGGCTTGAGCCGCTGACCCTGGATGCCGAGGTCGCGGGCGGGATCGAGGTTGACGTCGTCGGTGAGCAGGTAGCTGCCGTCGTTGAGCCGCCAGGCGTGGGGGTACTGGTTGGAGAGCTGCACCGTGCCGCCCGCCACCGGGTCATTGTAGGTCTCGACCCCGCGGATGCTCTCGACGCTCTCCCGCTGGGTGCGGTCGGAGCTCTCGTTCTGCGACTGCCATCCCTGCATCTGCATGTCGCTGATCTCCCGGCCGGTCCGGGCGATGATCTCCGAGCGCTCCCGGGCGCCGCGGAGGTTGTCCTCCGCCATCCGGCGGTTGGACTCCATCACGACCCGGTGCCGCTCGTTGGCCGACTGGGCCATCCGCCGGCTCCACTCGGGGCCGAGCCGGACCGAGTTCCGGAGCGCATCCACCCGGCGGAAATCCAGCGCGCCATCGGGCGCCCGCATGGCGAAGCCGGTGAAGCTCTGGCCCTGCAGCAGCTCGATCCCCGGCCCCGCGCCGATGGGGGGGAACTGGGAATGGGTGAAGGCGGCGACGGTGGAGATGGTCTCCCGCACCGGCTTGCCCGCCACCTGGTAGGCGATCAGCACCTCGCCCCCTTCCACCCAGCTCCGCATCCCGCCGCCGCCCGCCATGGGGCTGCTGCTGGCGAGCGCCTGGTAGGGCTGGGCCAGGTCGGGCCTGGGCCGGTAGTCCATGACCCGCGCCCCGCGCCGCTCCCGCTGCACGTACCACTCGAGATAGCCGCGCACCGTGTTGACCGGGGCCTGGGGGCAGGGATTGTCAGGCATCGGGAAGTTGCCGGCGCCCCAGCGCTCGGCGGGGATGAACTGCATCGCGCCCAGGCCGTCGGGGGAGGTGGCCCGCCAGTTGAACTGGTGCCCCTCGCCGCACTGGTTCATCGGGTTCCACGCCACCTGACCCTCCGGCCGCCAGCCCGCCGGCATCAGCACCGTGGCCGCGACCAGCGGCTTCTCGAAGCCCTGGCGGTCCATGATCTCGACCGGCTGGACCCGGAAGGCGCCGGCGGGAAGCGGCGTGGCGCCTGCGGAGGGGCGCGGGGCGGGCCGGGTGCCGGCCTGGGCGGCGACGGAGGACGGCGCCAGCATCAGGCTGGCGGCGGCGATCAGGCTGCCGGCAACGGTGCGATCGAACATGCGCGGAGCTCCCGGGGTGCGTGGGACCCCGGGAGAATGGCGGGGGCCGGGCGGATTCGGAAGAGCGGGTGCGGACGGGCGGACGGGGCGGACGAACAAGGCGGTCGGACGGTCAGGCGGTCGGACGGTCAACACAACGAAGGGTTCGGTCCTTGCGGATCCCACCCCTCTGGTGTTCGCTACCGTCCGACCGTCCTGTCCCTCCGTCCCCCGGCCCCCCTCAGCTCGCGCCGAGGGGCTGGATCGCCACCCGGCCGCGGTGCTTGAGG
>CAZCVG010000186.1:0-5386 GCA_964501735.1 uncultured Gemmatimonadaceae bacterium
AAGCAGACGAGTACGCCCCCTACTACGCCACCTACATCAACGCGGTCACCGACGACTGTGCCCTCGTGGCGCTCGAGCGGCAACGGGACAGCACCGCGAGCTTCCTCGCGGGGGTGCCGGAGGCCCGCGCGGGACACCGCTACGCCCCGGGGAAGTGGAGCTTCCGCGAGGTGGTCGGCCATGTGGCCGACGGCGAGCGGATCTTCAGCATCCGGCTGCTCCGCTTCGCGCGGAACGACCAGACCCCGCTGCCCTCGTTCGACGAGAACCTCTACGTTCCCGAGGGCCGCTTCGAGCGGCGCAGCCTGGCGGACGTCGGCCGGGAACTCACCGCGGTCCGCGACGCCACGCTGGCCCTGGTCCGGAGCCTCGACGAGGAGACCATGCTCCGCCGCGGCACGGCGAGCGGCAAGGTGATGAGCGTCCGGGCGCTGGCGTGGGTAATGGCCGGGCATGAGGCCCACCACATGCGGGTACTCGGCGAGCGGTACCTCAAGTAGGGCGATCGGGCCGGCGGCCTGGGGACCCGCGTCCTCCTGTCCGCCCTGCCACCACCGGGCTGTCCTGACACTGGAGCACGCATGACCCGCATCACGGCTGGACTGGTCCTCCTCCTCGGCCTCGCCGGCTGCGCCGGGGAGCGTCCCTGCGATCGCTGCGGGACCATTGTCATCGCCGCCGTTGGCGAGCCGGAGGCGCTGCTGCCGCCGCTGGTCTACGAGACCGTGGGCCGCGACATCGGCGACCAGGTCTGGGAGCGCCTCGCCGACCTCGCGCCCGGTGGCGCGCCCATTGATACCACCGCCTTCCGGCCTGCGCTGGCCGAGCGGTGGGAACGGATGGACTCACTGACCATCAAGTTCCACCTCAGGCCCGGCGCCCGCTGGCACGACGGCACCCCGGTGACCGCGAGCGACGTGGTCTTCTCCTTCTCGGCGTACGCCGACTCGCTGCTCGACACCCCGGCGCGGGCCTCGCTGGCTGGGGTCGGCGTGGCGGCGCTCGACTCGGCCACGGTCAGCGTGCGATTCCCGAGCGCACACGCCGAGCAGCTCTACGACGCCACGTATCATGTGCGGATCATCCCGGAGCAGGTCTGGCGCTGGCAGCCCTCCAGCGAGTGGGCCTCGGATACCTCGGTGGTGCGGCTGGTGGGGAGCGGCCCTTACCGGGTGCTCCGCTGGCAGCGCGGGCAGGCGCTGCTGCTGGTGGCCGACACCCTGAACGGGCGGCGGGCGGCGACCGACACGGCGGTGTGGCGCTTCGCCGGGGATCCGGAGGCGGCGCTCAACCTGCTGCTGTCCCGCGAGGCCGACCTGCTGGAGACCGCCGGCGCACCGGAACGGGTGGCCCGGCTGGAGGCGGACAGCGCCCTCCGCACGGTGCGCTATCCCTCCGCCGCCTACGGGTTCCTGGGCTACCGGGTCGGCGGCGGCCTGCTGGCCGACCGCGCCCTCCGCCGGGCGCTCAACCAGGCCATTGACCGCCAGACCCTCGCGGTGGCCAGCTTCGGTCCAGGTACCAAGGCACCGCCCGGGCCGATGTCGCAGCTCCTGTGGATCTGGGATGACGGAGTGGCCGTGCTGCCGTACGACACCGCCGCCGCCGCCGCCGAACTGGACCGGCTCGGCTGGCGCCGCGGGACCGGCGGAATGCGGAGCCGGGGCGGACGGACGCTGGCTTTCGACATCCTGGTGCCCGCCACCAGCCTGGGGCGGAAGCGGCTGGCCGAGGCGCTGCAGGAGGCGTGGCGGCTGGCCGGGGCCACGGTCACCGTCACGGCGGTGGACTTTCCGGTGTTCCAGGAGCGGCTCGCGCGGGCCCGCTTCGACAGCTACATCGGTGCCTGGCTCGACGAACCCAGCCCGAGGGGACTGGCCGACCAGTGGACCAGCGCGGGCGTCGGGGCGCTTAACTACGGGGCCTACCGGAATCCCGCCTTCGACCGGCTGTTCGCCCGGGCGCTGTCGGCGCGGAACGTGCCGGCGGCCCGCACCGCCTGGCGGGAAGCGCTGGACACGCTCAACGCCGACGCGCCGGGCCTGTTCCTCTACGCGCCGGTCCAGGTCGCGGCGGTCTCGCGCCGGGTTGATGGGTTCGAGCTCAACCCCTACAGCTGGCTGAGCGGGCTCCCCGGCTGGCGCCTGCGCGGGGCGCGATAGCGGCAGTTCGGGCGGATGTGATCACCATGGGAGGGTGTGCGCGGATGCGGCGGACCTGGATCATGCTGGCCCTGCTGGTGCTGGGCGGGTGCCGGCTCGAGCGGCGGCCGCCCGCGGTCACGGCGGACATGGTGCTCACCGGCGGAGCGGTCTACACCATGTCACCCGAGCGTCCCTGGGCCGAGGCGCTGGCCATCCGCGACGGCCGCATCATCTACGTGGGCGACGTGGCCGGCGCCCAGCGACTCGAGGGGCCGCGCACCCGGACGCTGGCCCTCAACGGCCGGATGGTACTGCCCGGCTTTCACGACACCCACGCCCATCCCCTCTCCGGCGGGCTGGAGCTGGGCGAATGCAACCTCTACGACGCCGGGACCCCGGCCGAGGTCGAGGGCGCGGTCCGGGCCTACGCCCAGGCCCATCCGGAGCTGGCGTGGATCAAGGGGAATGGCTGGCAGCTCCCGGTGTTCCCCGGAGCCAATCCCGGGAAGGCCATGCTGGACCGCGCGGTGCCTGACCGGCCGGCGTTCTTCTACGCGGCCGACGGCCACTCCGCCTGGGTCAACTCCCGGGCGCTGGCCCTGGCCGGGGTGACCCGGGATACTCCGGACCCGCCCAACGGCCGGATCGAGCGGGATCCCCGGACCGGGGAGCCGAGCGGGACCCTGCGGGAGAGCGCGATCGGCCTGGTGGCGGACCTGCTGCCCCCGTACACCCCCGAGGCGCGCATCGGCGCGGTGCGCCGGGGATTGGCCGAGGCCAACCGGTTCGGGGTCACCAGCATCACCGACGCCGACGTGCCGGAGGAGTACGCCGCCGCCTACGCCGAGGTGGAGCGCCAGGGAGAGCTGACGGCCCGGGTGTTGATGGCGCTCCGGGCCAGCGAGGAGGGCGCGGTCGGGGAAGACGTGGCCCGGCTGGCGGCCATTCGCGAGCGCTACCAGTCGGGGCGCCGCCTGACGGCCGGCGCCGTGAAGTTCTACGCCGACGGGGTCATCGAGGCCCGCACCGCCGCGCTCTTGGCGCCGTACCTCGACCGGGGCCGGGACGCCGGCCCGCTGGTCTACCAGCCCGGGGATCTCGCGGCCCGGGTGGCCGCGGTGGACCAGGCCGGTTTCCAGGTCCACATCCACGCCATCGGGGACCGGGCGATCCGGGTCGCCCTGGACGCGATCGCCTCGGCACGCGAGCAGAACGGACCGCGCGACCGCCGGCCGGTGCTGGCCCACATCCAGCTGTTCGATCCGGCCGACCTGCCGCGCTTCCGGGAGCTGGGGGTGATCGCCAGCTTCCAGCCGTTCTGGGCCCAGGCCGATGAGTACATCACCCGCCTGACCATCCCGGCGCTGGGCCCGGCCCGAAGCCGCTGGCTGTACCCCATCGGCAGCATGCTCGCGAGCGGGGCGGTGGTGGCGGCGGGAAGCGACTGGACCGTTTCCACCCTGAACCCCCTCGACGCCATCCAGGTGGCGCTCACCCGGCGCGGGATCGAGGCGCCGGCGGGACCGGCGTGGATTCCGGAGGAGCGCGCCGGGCTGGCCGACATGCTCCGCGCCTACACCACCGGTGGCGCCTACGCCGAGCGGATGGAGCGGGAGACCGGGAGCCTGGCGCCGGGGAAGCTGGCCGACGTGATCGTGCTGGACCGGAACCTGTTCACCACCCCGGTGGCGGAGATCCACACTGTCCGGGTGCTCCTGACGCTGCTGGACGGGACGGTTGTGTGGCGCGATTCCACCCTTGCGTTCTGACCCCGGCGCGGGCGGGTGGCTGTGGCTAGATTGTCAGGGAATACCGGGGGCCCCCGTCCAGACCAACTGCCGGAGCGCGCATGTCGAAGCGAGAAGACGCGAAGATCGCCAAGCTGATCAAGAAGAACGCGGCGCCGAAGCCGGCGCCCAAGCCGGGCATCGAGGTGCAGTACGACCCGACCCTCCGGCTCCGGCCCGCCGACGACGGGTCGGAGACCCGGCGCCTGTTCAAGGAGATGAAGAAGCGCGAGTTCTAGCGTCCAGTTCCGCCCGCCGGATCCGCTGATGGGAGGTATGCCAGAGCGGGGTCCGGCCGCGGAGCAGGATCACCTGGGGCGACTGGTGGGGCACCGCCAGCTCGCGGGCCAGGTCCTGGGAGAGGGGCCGCTGCCGCAGCACGTCCACCCGATACACCGTCACCTCCGTCTGTCCCCTGGCAAACTCGAGCACCTCGTCGGCGGCGTCGTAGGAGATGCCGCAGGCCGGGCTGTGCTTGTAGAGCAGGGTGAGGGCAGTGGGGGACAGCGTCTCGAGCCAAGCCGCCGCGGAGGGCGCCGTCAGGTCATGCAAGGTCATTGGCCCATGCGAGGGAACCGGGGGCCGCGGCCAGCCCCGCGGTCGCGGCAGCCAGGGCCTCCCGGGGGACCCAGGCGATGAGATAGCTCGACCCCGGGTGCTCCACGTAGCTCACCCAGGTGTCCCACGGCGGCGTGTCCCGGTCGTCGAAATAGCCGGCGCTGGCCTCGCGGGCCGCGCCCCGCGAGTGTGGCGGGGTGGGGCGATAGTGGATCAGCACCCCGCCGCCCAGCGGCTCGAGGCTCCGCCACCAGGAGCGGCCGAGCTGCTGCCGCCGCCGGTCGGCCACGCTGCGGAGGGTCTCCGGCCAGGGCAGGGCCGGGGGTGGCACCAGGAGCAGGGACCGCAGGGCCTCCGCCGGCGGACCGGCCCCGACCCGGCGGGTGCACCAGGAGACGGTCTCCGCCACCTGCTCCCGAAAGGCGTCGAGCGAGTCCGGTGCACTGGACTCGCTCGATGCCGTTTCCCGGGTGGATTCAGCGTCCGGGTTCACGCGGTTCGCGCCTCCGGTGGAGAGGAATCGCCCGCTTGGATTGTTGCCCCACCGGAGGCCGGCCGCAAGGGCTACTTCTTGGCGGGGGCCTTCCCGGTCCGCTCCAGGGTCCGGAGCCACTTGGTGGCAGCGGCGAGGGCTTCCTTCTTGCCGCCGTTGGAGAAGTCCCCGAAATAGGCGGTGAACCGGGGGCGCCAGCCCTTGGCCGAGCGCCGGTGGCCTACCCGGACGACATAGCCGTAGGTGCGGGTACTGGCCTGCTCCACCCGGCAGATGCCGGCCGGGAGGTTGCGGTTCTTGCGCCGAGCCCGTGCGGCGGGCAAGGCCACCTTTTTCCTGCCGGCGGCGGACCGAGCGGGCTTCCTCGCGCGTGAACCTGACGAGGGCTTCCGTGCCCGGGTGCT
>CAZCVG010000187.1:0-5385 GCA_964501735.1 uncultured Gemmatimonadaceae bacterium
CCCGGATCGGCTGGTCCAGGTTGGGCTCGAACTGCAGGTCCCGGTTGGTGATGATCCCCACCAGCGTGCCGCCCGCGTCCACGATCGGCACCCCGGAAATCTTGAACCGGGTCATGACCCCCGCCGCCTCGCGCAGCGGCCGCTCGGGCGTGAGGGTGATGGGATTGCGGATCATGCCGCTCTCGCTCCGCTTCACCCGGTCCACCTCCTGCGCCTGCTTGTCCACCGTCATGTTCTTGTGGACCACCCCGATGCCGCCGGCCCGGGCCATGGCGATGGCCATCTCCGCTTCCGTCACGGTGTCCATGGCGGCGGAGATGAGCGGGACGTTCAGGGTGATGGCGCGGGTGAGGCGGCTCTGGACCGAAACCTGGCGCGGATGGACCGTGGAATGGCGGGGGACGAGCAGGACGTCGTCGAAGGTCAGCGCCAGTCCGGTGCGGATGGCACTCATGCCGGGGCTGTCCCAGGATGAAATCGGCTTTCCATCCTTAAGTTTACGGCCCGGGCGCGGGCAGGCGCAAGCCGGGGGCACGGACGGCGGGACCCCCCGGGTCACCGCCGCCGCCAGGCCAGGTAGACCGGGACCCCGAGCGCCACGATCAGCAGCCCGGGCCAGGTATAGAGCGGCTTCTCCACCAGCAGGATGACCATCAGGCCGGCCGAGCTCAGCAGGTAGAGCCCGGGGAGCACCGGGTAGCCGAACGCCTTCACCGGCCGGGGCAGCCCCGGCTGGGTGATCCGCAGCCGGAACAGGGCCAGGATGGTGAAGGCGTAGAAGACCAGCGAGGCGAAGATCACGTAGTCCAGCAGGTTCGCGTAGCTGCCGCTCAGGCACAGCACCATCGCCCACACCGCCTGGCTGGCCAGCCCGAAGGCTGGGGTCTTGTAGGCCGGGTGGAGCTGCCCGGCCCGCTCGAAGAACAGCCCGTCGCGCGCCATGGCGAAGTAGACCCTCGGCCCGGCCAGGACCAGCCCGTTGACGCAGCCGAAGGTGCTCAGCATGATCGCCACCGCCATGACCGCCCCGCCCACGGGACCCAGCATCACCTCGGCGGCGGCCGTGCCGACCCGGTCCTGCGCGGCCTGCTGCAGCCCCCGCGCCAGGGCATCGCCCCCGGCGGGGTCCCCGGTGAAGGGCAGCACGTGGAGATAGGCGAGGTTGGCCAGCAGGTAGACCGTCATGACGGTGGCGGTCCCGGCGAAGAGGGCCAGGGGCAGGTTGCGCTCGGGTTCACGCACCTCCGCCGCCGCGAAGGTCACGTTGTTCCACGCATCGGCCGAGAACAGCGAGCCCACCATCGCGGCCCCGAGCACCGGCACCAGGGCCAGGCTCCACGGGGCGGTGCCCCAGAACTCCGTGGTATTGGCGCTCCACACGCCCGGCGCGCGGAGCACGGTGAGGCCCAGCACGATCAGCATCGCCATGGCCCCGACCTTGGCCACGGCGAAGACGGTCTGGACCCGGGCCCCGAGCGTCACCCCCCGCAGGTTCACCAGCGTGAGCACGGCCACGACCCCCAGGGCCACCACCCGCTGGTGGGACAGCCCCAGCTCGATTTCCCCGCCCGGCATCGGCAGGCGACCGAGCGAGAGGTACACGTCGGGGGTCACCCCCGGCAGGAGCACGCTGAGGAACTTGCCGAAGGCCACCGCCACCGCCGCGATGGTGCCGGTCTGGATCACCGCGAAGAGGGTCCAGCCGAACAGGAACCCCACCAGGGGCGAGAGTCCCTCCCGCAGGAACACATACTGCCCCCCGGCCCGGGGCATCATCGCCGCCAGCTCGGCGTAGGACAGGGCGCCGGCCACGGTCATCACGCCGGTCAGCAGCCAGACCAGGAGCAGCGCGCCCGGGCCCCACGCGTTGACCTGGCGGCCGATGTCGGCCGACACGATGAAGATCCCCGACCCGATCATGGTCCCGACGACCATCGAGATCGCGGCGAGGGGTCCGATGCCGCGGACGAAGCCGGCCGGGGCGGAGGGATCGGCGGATGCGGGCATGGAGGTTTCCGTCGCCCGGGTGAGGGCGCGGATCCGGGCTGGTTGGGGAGATGCTGCCGGTTGAGGGGGTTCCCGGGCTACGGCTTCCCGGCCGGCGGGGTACCGCCGCTGGCCGGCGGCACCGGTGGCCTGGGCTCACCGCCACCGCCGGCCACCTTCACCGCTTCCTCCACCACGGCCTGGCCGGCGGCCGCCAGGCCCTTCATGATCCGGCCGGCGGAATCCACCGCGCTGGCGGTGCCGCTGATGGCAGTCACCGGCAGCTTGGCGGCCCGCATGGTGTCCTCGACCGTCTCGGTGATCCGGGCCAGGATGCCGCTGGGCGCCGAGCGCTCGCCGTACTTGCTTTCGAGGAACTCGATGTAGTCGAGGATCTGGTAGGCGCGCTCTTCGGGCAGCGGCTCGAGCCGCCGGAGGATGCGCTGACGCAGGAGATCGTTCATCGGGCGCCCGGGGTAGTCTGTCGGCCGAACCAGCGCGGCGGCTGCCGGCGCTGGAGAATATGGCTCCCGACGCGGCCGCCGCAACCGGAGATTCAGGGGCCGGCCCGGCCTAGTCCCCCAGGCCGCTCATCACCGCCACCAACTCGAGCACCGGGGTGGGCAGGTACCGGGTAGTGGCGGCCCGGATGACGCCGCGGAGGGTCACTTCCCGGAGGGCGGGCACCCGCTCGAAGCGCGCCAGCAGGCTGGATGGCAGCATCACGTAGACGAACCCCGGCTCGGGCAGGGGGCCCCGCATGAGCAGGTAGCTCTGGCCGGCGGGGATCTCGGGGCGGAGTTCGTCGGCCTTCTGGATGGCCACGAACTGCAGGCGCCACTCCACCACCCGCCCCACGTACTGCGCGGGGTTGGCCCGCACCTCGGCCTGGCTCACTCCCACCAGCACCCCGGCCTCGGCGGGCCGCAGGGCGCTGTCGGGGACCCAGGCCTCGACCTGGACCCGGCTCCAGCCCCCGGAGCGGGCGATCACCCGGGCCCCGGCGCCGGAGTCCACCGACCCGATGGCGGCACCCGAAGGCACGATGGCCAGGGGAGCCCGCTGCACCAGCTCGGCTCGGTCCGCGGTGTAGGACTCCGGGGTGGCTGGCGCCGGCAGCAGCTTGACGTCAATCCAGGCGGTGCGGCGGACCCGGGTCCAGGTTCCGCTGGTCTCCACTTTCACGAACCCGACCCCCGACTGGAGCCGGGCCACCGTTTCGCCATCCACCCTGGCCCGCAGGACCTCCGAGGCGCCGCGCACCACCGCGTCGAAACCGTCCCGGCTGAAGGCGCCGAGCGAGCGGGTTGGCAGCCAGCCCTCGAAGGCGACTTCGACCGCCCCTCCCGAGGTCTTGCCGGGGCGCACCTCGAGCCCGGGCAGCAGGGTGCCCAGCGCGGTGGTCCGGGGCGCCTTGTAGAACCGGGCTTCCTGGGTGAGCCGCACCGGCGCCTGTGCCGCGAGGGAGCTGGCACACAGGAGCAGTGCGAGTGCCGCGCAGGCTGGAAGGCGGCTGGGGGGCGGACTAGATTGCGGCGCGTCAATCACAACTCCGATTGTAGAAACGCTGGAGAGTCATGTCAAACGCCCGCGGCCCCGCCGGTCCGGTGGTGCTCCTGGTCCTGGACGGCTGGGGCTACCGCGCGGAGCAGGACGGCAACGCCATCGAGCTGGCCGCCACCCCGGTCTGGCACCGGCTGTGGGAGGGGGCGCCGCGGACCCTCCTCGAGGCCAGCGGGCTGGCTGTCGGGCTGCCCGAGGGCCAGATGGGCAACAGCGAGGTCGGGCACCTCAACCTCGGCGCCGGCCGGGTGGTGCCCCAGGACCTCGTGCGGATCTCCCAGAGCATCCAGCGCGGGGAGTTCTTCCAGCTCGAGCCGCTGGCCCATCTCTGCGCCGTCCTTCGCCACAGCGGCGGTACCCTCCACCTGGTCGGGCTGCTCGGCCCGGGCGGGGTGCACGCCCTCGACCAGCACCTCTTCGCCTGCCTCGACCTCGGCGTGCGGCTCGGGGTGCCCCGGATCGCCATCCACGGGTTCCTCGACGGCCGCGACACCCTGCCCGCCATCGGGGTGCAGGTGGTCCGGCAGCTCCAGGCGGAGATCGCGCGGCGGGCGCCGGGCACGGCGGTGATCGCTTCGCTGGTGGGGCGCTACTACGGGATGGACCGGGACCGCCGCTGGGAGCGCACCCGCCTGGCGTACGACGCCATGGTCCGCGGCCTCGGGGCCCCGGCGGAGGACCCGGTGGCGGCGGTGGAGGCCGCCCTCGCCCGCGGGGAAACCGACGAGTTCGTCAAGCCCATCGTGCTCACCGCCGGGGGCGCCCCGGTGGCCCCGCTGGCCGAGGGCGACGGCGTGTTCTGCTTCAATTACCGCAGCGACCGGATGCGGCAGATCGTGCGGGCCCTGACGGCGCACGGATTCGACGGGTTCGACGTGGCCGACCGGCCGCGCCTCCGGCTGGTCACCATGACCCAGTACGACCGCACCTTCCGGGTGCCCCAGGCCTTTCCCCCCTTCACCATGGCCCGGATCGTCGCCGAGGTGCTGGCCGACCACGGCCGGACCCAGCTGCGCACCGCCGAGACCGAGAAGTACCCGCACGTGACCTACTTCTTCAACGGCGGCCATGAACCGCCCTACAAGGGGGAGGAGCGGTCCCTGGTGGCCTCGCAGAAGGTGGCCACCTACGACCTGGCGCCGGAGATGAGCGCGGTGGGGATCACTGACGTGCTGGTGCAGGCCCTGGACCGCAAGAGTCACGATTTCATGCTCTGCAACTTCGCCAACGCCGACATGGTGGGCCACACCGGCGTGCTCCCGGCGGTCATCAAGGCGGTGGAGACGGTGGACCAGTGCCTGGGACGCATCGTGGCCGCGGCGGAACGGGCGGGCGCCACCCTCCTGGTCACCGCCGACCACGGCAACTGCGAGCTGATGATCGACCCGGAGACCGGCGGGGCCCACACCGCCCACACCACCAATCCCGTCCCCTTCGTGATGATGGGCGGCGAGGGCGGCCCGCTGCGCGGGGGCAGCGCCCTGTGCGACGTGGGCCCCACCGTGCTCCGGCTGCTGGGGATTGACCCCCCGCCCGAGATGGGCGGCCGCGACCTGCGGCTCCCCTGAGCTCACCTCGCCCCACCCTCCCGGGTGGTCGCCGTGAGTGCCCTTCCCCCGATAGATTCCGGCATGCGACTCACTCCGCTCTTCCTGCTCGTCCTCGCCACCCCGCTCGCGGCCCAGGTCGGGCACGGGCCCTCCTCCTCTCCCTACCAGGACATTCCCAGGGGCAAGTCGCTCTGGGTCTTCTACGGCGATGTGGCAGGCGACGGCGGGCGGATCCGGGTCGGGCCCCACAACGGCCAGTCGTACGGCCTGCGGTTCGACCTCCAGC
>CAZCVG010000188.1:0-5356 GCA_964501735.1 uncultured Gemmatimonadaceae bacterium
GACTCTCCCCGGCCGAGCAGCGACTTGAGTCGCTCGATCCCGGCCGTGCACTGGATCACGTGAGGCAGCGATTCCGGCAGGGCGAACCGCCGGATCCGGAAGGGAGCCTCCGGGCCGGAATGGAACTCGGCCGGCGTGGCGTAGCCGGGATCGCCGACCACCGCGCCACGGAGGCCCACCCGGCGGAGGATAGCGATCTCCCGGGCTCCGAAGTCCTCTCGCCCGCCATTGGGGTAGCAGAACACCGGCACCGGGTGCGCCACCTCCTCGGCCAGCCGGCGCCAGGATTCGGCGAGTTCGTGCCCGGCCTGTGCGTCCGGGGTGCGGGAGAGGATCGGGTGGGTCACGGTGTGCGGCCCGAAGCTCATCCCGCCCTGCTCGCAGGCCCGTGCCTGGTCCCAGGACATCGGGGCATACTCGGGCGGCACGTCCACCGGCAATTCGACTTCTCCCGACCGGGCCAGGGCGGCGATGGCCTCGTGCTTCTCGGCATCCGGCACCCGCTTGCACCGGGCGGTGAAGTCCTCCTGGGCCTGGTCGCGGGCCTGGATGCTCTCCCACTGCCACTGGAGGTTGTCGCCACCGAGGGTCACGGTGAGACCGGTGCGGGCGGTGTGCCGGAAGACATACTCGATGCGATCCCACCAGAACCAGAGCTTCCGGTCGAGGAATCCACTGGTGAGAAACGTGGTCACCGGGCAGTCGAATTCGGCGAACACCGGCGCGCCGATCGTGGCCTGGTCGAGGTACCCGTCGTCTATCGTGAATACCACCGCCCGCGGCGGGACTTCTCCCCGGGCCAGTCCGTCCACCAGGTCGGCCAGGGAGAGGAAGCGGTGCCCGTCACGGCGGAGCCGCGCCAGCACCGTCCGGAGGAGCTCGGGGGGATAGCCGCCGGTCCGCCGCGTGTCATCCCGGAACCGGTGCAGCATGAACACGGTGGCATGCCCGCGCATCAGCGGCCGGAGCGGCAGCGTGACACCCGGCGCCGTGAGCACCGAAAGAACAACCCGCTTCAGTCCTGGCATTGCAGCGGCTCCACGGTGGCGGCCCGGCCGGCCGGGGGGCCGATCCGTTGCTCGAGGGCGGTGAAAAGTGCCTCTGCCTGGGCCCGGCGGCTGAGGTGGCCGATCCCCGCCGGAGTGCCGGGTCGTTCCCCCCGGAGATGAGCCGCCAGCCGCTGGCGCAGCACCCGGGCCATTTCCTCGACGTCCCCGGGCGCGATCACATCCACGCTGGTGCCCGCCAGCGCCGCGGCTGTGGCCGAACCGGCCTCCGCCAGCACCAGCACCCACGCCTGGAAGCGGAGATACTCGAAGATCTTGGAGGGGATGGCCAGGTCGCTGTCCTGGGGCAGGCTCACCAGCATGGTGGCGCCCGCGAGGAAATCCATCGCCTCGGCGCGGGGGAGGGCCGGGCCGGTGCGGACGTAGTCGCCGATGCCCTCCTGCTCGCCGATCCGGCTCACCGGCACCCCGCCGTAGTTGTCCGCGTTGCCGATCATCTCGATCCCGAACTGGGCAGGGGTAAGCCCCAGTTCGCCGATGACCCTGGCCGCCGCCCGGAACAGCGGCCGGGGGTCCCGGTCGAGGTAGATGGTGCCGGCATACGCCAGCACGAAGCGCTCGCCGTGACGCGAGGCCGGGAAGGGATCGTCATCGTAGCCATTCATCACGGCCAGGATGCGGTCCCGGGCCTCGGGATAGAGCGCCTGAAGCTGGTCCCGGGCCGGGCCGGTGTTGGTAATCACCAATGCCGCCTCCGCCACCGCTCGCTTCTCCAGCTGCTCGGCCAGCCGGTACACGACCGGGCTGGCGATCGCCTCGGGAAGCCGCTGGACCAGGCGCCAGGGGTCCCGCATGTCGAAGATGAACGGGAGCCCGGTCCGTGCGGCGAGGGCCCGTGCGGCGTCGTGCACCACGTGCGGCGGCCCCGAGGAGAGTACCGCCCGGTGGACGCCCTGGGCCAGCAGGGCCTGGCCGAACCGGGCGGCGGCCATCCCCCACGCCCGCTCCTGCCAGTGGGTGCGGAGGGCATAATAGGCCCGAATCCAGTGGCGCAGCCGTGTCGGTTGCCAGCGGATCTCCTCCCGTCCCAGCGAGCCGACCCGGGCGGCGGGTGGGGCGGCCGACGGGCGATTCCCGGGCTCGGCGGGCAGTGCGGCCGGTGCGCGCCGGGGACGAAGGCGCCGGGCCGCGCCAGCCGCGGCGTCCTCCAGCCGTTCGATCCAGGGGTCCGGCAGCTCCACCCCGAAGACCCGGGCCGAGGCCGGGAGCTGTCCCAGCCGCCGCAGGTCGGGGGCGGCGAGGCTCTTCGGATGGACGGTGATCACGTCCATCGCCCAGCCGTGCTCCTCCGCGTGCCGGGCCAGCATCTGCCAGCGGAGCCCCCCGACCGACTGCCCCGGCGGGAAGTGATAGCTGAGCAGCAGCAGCCGGGACTGGTCAGGGGCCACGAAGGCCGGCCCGGCCAGCTGTTCGCCGCGTGGAGGCATCAGGACCGTCTCCCCAGGAGATGCATCACCTTTCGTCCCACCCGCCAGGCCAGGAACCGTAGTTCGGCCAGGTGCCCGCCGGCCGGCGGCGCCGGGAACACTTCGTACCCCATGGTGCGGAGCATGGACCAGGCCCGCTTCTCGAACCCGATCCGCTCGCCCCGCGAGAGCTCCCGCTTCCACCGTCCCGCGTTGTCCTTCTGGGGCGGCTTGTCCAGCAGTGGCCAGATGTGCCGCTTCGAGTCCGGCACCGAGCGCTTCACGTCGCGGTGGTACTCCAGCATCGCCGGCTGCCACGCCACGCCGAGAAAGGCGCACAGCCGCCGCAGCTCGGCCTCGGGTGCGCTCACCAGGTCCTCGTAGCGCACTTCGGCGTAGCGGGCCGGTCCGAGCACGCCACCGATCCGCCGGACCCATTCCACCTGCTCCCGCCAGGCCAGGGCGCACTCGAAGAGGTCATCGAACCCGAAGTCCTGCCGGGTCTGGGAGAGGCAGGCGTCCCGGCCGTCCCGGATGATGTGGATGATCCGGCTGTCCGGGAACCAGCGGTTGAGCTGGTCAATCCGCTCCATGTTGCCGGGATCCTTGTCCCCCCAGGCGGACTTGCCCCGGTGCGCCGCATAGGCCAGGTGGAACGCCTCCATGATGCCGGCGAAGCCGTCGCGCCGGCGGTGGGCCAGGACACCTTCGACCGTGAGCGGGGTCTCCCAGAGGCGGATGCGCTCCTCGGCGAGCAGGTCCTCCACCAGGCGGCGGCTGGCCGGCGTGTCGGCCAGGTTGCCGTAGTCGCCGAGACGGGCCTCGTACCTGGCCCAGAGCCCCACCGTGTCGAGTGGGACGGCCAGGTCGGGGTGGTTATCGAGCATCAGCCGGAGCAGGGTGGTGCCGCTCCGCTGAAAGCCGACAATGAAGAATGGGGCGGTCACCGGCGGAACTCCCGCGCCAGGGCCCGGAGGGCGTTGAGCCGGGCCCGGAAGCCGAACAGGATCACCGCCGTGTAGGCGATGGCGCCGGTGGCAACCGCGACGGCGAAGTGGAGGCCGTCGGGCCAGGAGGCGGGCATCGCCCAGCGGATCGCGGCGACGGCCACCATCATGGTGGTGGAAGCAACCATCGGCGGGCGAAGCGCCTCGAGATACTCACGCAGGCTCATGCCGGTGACGCGCTGGACGGCACGGAACATTGGCCAGGTGACCAGCGGATACCCGACGACCCAGGCACCCGCCACGCCGGCCAGGCCGAAGGTGGCACCGGCCAGGAACATCGGCAGGAGCACCGCCACGCCGAGCAGGTTGTACCGCATGGCCCGGGAGGATTCTCCCACCGCCTGCAGGATGTGGGGGTAGGGCGACGTGAGCGAGCGGAAGCCGCCGTAGAACGAGAGGATGGCGAGCGGGGCGATGGCCGGCCACCAGCGATCGCCCAGCACCACCGTGACGAAGAGGTCGGAGACCGTGGCCAGCCCCAGCGCCACCGGCAGTGTCACCAGCGCGAGGCCCTCGGTGATCTTGAGGAGGTAGCGGCGCAGGAGGTGCGGCTCATGCTGAACCGCCGAGAACACCGCCGGGGTGATCTGGGAGACCAGCGCGCTGATCCGGTCCACCGGCAGGCTGGCGAGGGTCCAGGCATGGACGTAGGAGCCCAGCAGCACCTGTCCCAGGCGCTTGCCGACGACGGCGTTGTCGCCATTGCTGTAGGTGTACCAGGCCAGCCGGGCCACCATGACGTGCGATCCGAAACTCACCGCCGAGGACACCTCGCTCCATTCCCGGGGCCAGCCTAGCCGGTGGCGCCGCCAGGCCAGCGCCAGCAGCATGCTGGCCACGCCGCCGATGGCCATCCCGGCCATCAGGGACCAGTAGCCGTACCCCAGCAGGGCCAGGCACAGCATGGCCAGGCCGGAGACCGCCTGCTCGCCGGCGTCTATCGCCGCCACCCGGCGGAACTGCATGTCCCGGGTCATGAGCGACCGGGGCAGGACCTTGATGGCCGTGGTCACGAACAGGAAGCTCTGGACGATGAGCGGCCCGGTCAGGTCGGGCGCGTCGAAGAACGCCGAGACCATGGGCGCCGCCACGAACGAGAGCCCCCAGAGCGACAGGCCTAGCGCCAGCGAGAGCCCGCCCAGGGCGGAAATCTGGTGGTCCGTCAGGTCCCGGCGCCGGATGATGGCGGCGCCCAAGCCGAACTCATTGACCAGCTGCACCAGGCCCACGTAGAGGGCGCTGAACCCGTACAACCCGTAGTCCGACGGCGTGAGGATCCGCGCCAGGACGATGGTGATGGCCCAGTTGAGGATCTGGGTGATCCACCGGAACGCGCCGGTCCACGCCACGCCCCGGATCAGCGCGCGGTCCAGGGCCACCTGGTCGGTCCCTCTGGGCGCATCGGCTTCGGGGACGGTGGTGGGCGGGGCGTTGCCGGTCACTGGGCTCCAGGAGGGGAGGAAGCGTTTGATTTTTGCAAGATCAAGGCCACCTTTGGGGGCCTTGGCACCCTTCCGCCCGGCCGGGGCCCGGCAGCAAGATAATGCGTGACAACCGCTTAGGGACCCGGGTCTCGGAAGGCATGGGCCGGTCCCGGCATCAACCATGCACCAGACAGACGCTCCCTACTGAGGATTCCGGCCCTGAACCCCCTCCTTGCCCTTCCGGCCCGGCTGGTGCGCTCCCTGGCGGCTCGTGGCCGGGGCCTCCGCGCCCACCCCCTCCTCAACCCCACCGGCCTGGCCGAGCTGCGCGCCGAGCGCCGGGGGGGGCATCCCGCAGATCCCCGCCATCTGCCGCATCTCGAGGCGGCGGTGCAGTGGATCATCCGGGCCCAGGACGCCACCCCCGATGACGGGATCGCCCGCGGGTACAG
>CAZCVG010000189.1:0-5353 GCA_964501735.1 uncultured Gemmatimonadaceae bacterium
GGACGGTAGGACGGTAGCCGCCGAATTTTCCGGGAGTCAATATGGTCTCGAAGATCAACCTGCGGGAGAAGCTGGGACGGTTCAGCGATCACTGGAATCCGAGGATCGTGGCCGATCTCAACGATGCGCACGTCAAGCTGGCCAAGCTCCAGGGGGAGTTCGTCTGGCACAAGCACGACCATGAGGACGAGCTGTTCCTGATTCTGCACGGCACGCTCCGCATGGAACTCCGCGATGGCACCCTCACCCTGGAGCCGGGCGAGATGGTAGTCATCCCCCGCGGGGTGGAACACCGGCCGGTGGCGGTGGAGGAGGTGCACCTCCTGCTGGTGGAGCCGGCGGGCATCCGCCACACCGGCGACGTCGTGGAAGCCCGCACCGTCACCCGCTGGGAACGGATCTAGCGTCTGACGGCAGCTGGCGGGGCGGTATTCCGCCGGCGGGTACCGGGCCATAGTTTCCTCCCACCGCTGTCACGCCGTCCTGCGGCCACTGCCTCCAGCGCCAGACGCCCGGAGGGTCGCATGCCGAACATCCGACACCTGCTCCATATCCAGGCCCCGCCCGCGGCGGTCTTCCCGCTGGTATCTACCGCCAGGGGCTTCAGCCGGTGGTGGACCGCCGATACGCGTGAGGTGGTGGCCCCGCACCCCGGCGTCGAGCTGCGCTTCGGCGGCAGCCCAGTCTACCGCCTCCGGGCCGAGACCTTCCTGCCGCCGGCCCAGGCGGCGTGGACCTGCGACAGCGGGGAGGAATGGGCTGGCACCCAGATCATCTTCCTGCTCGCGGTGGAGGGAGACGGGACCCAGCTCCGGCTGCACCACAGCGACTGGCGCGAGGAGAGCGATGGCTTCCTCGCAAGCAACACCCTGTGGGGCGGGCTGCTGCACCGGCTGAAAGCGGAAGCGGAGGGGACCGGAGCGGGACCGCTGTTTTCGAGGGGAGAGGCCAGATCCTGAATCGGAAGCCGGGCGGGCTCCCCGCCGCGCGTGCCCATCGCCCCCGCGAGCCCCGGCTGGCGGGGGCGATGGTTTTCCCGCACCGGCCGCCGGCTGACAACCATGAAGCTGCCATCCGCAATGCTGTGCTCGCGCCACATATGTCATGCCTGCACTCTTGCGGCCCTAGGGACGCGCCGTAGCTCCTCAAGGGAGCGGCCGGCCGAAGGCCAGGGCACCGCCGAGGGAGAGGAGGTCACGCCGCTGCATGAGGGATCCGGGGGAGGCCTGCGTAGAGAGTTACCGCGGGAGGGGGATGGCGCCAGCATGCCCGCTACGGCGGGCGGCCCCTGGCACTTCCTTGCCCAGCCGCGGTTCCGCCCACACCTTGGAAGCGAGATGAACAGCTTCATCCAGGACCTGCGTCATGGCCTCAGGCAGCTGGCGAGGAGCCCGGCGTTCAGCGCCACGGTGGTGCTCATCGCCGCGCTGGGGATCGGCGCGACCACGGCCATCTTCACGGTCGTGCAGCATGTGCTGCTGCGCGGGCTGCCGTACCCGGACGCCGGGCGGATCACCATGCTCTGGGACGATGACGGCGGCCGGACCGACCCCACCCCGACACCGGGGAGGCACCAGCATCCGGTGTCCTACCTCGACTTTCGCGACTGGCAGCAGCAGAGCCGGGGGTTCAGCGCGATCGCGGCGTACTGGCAGGAACGCGGGAACCTCAGCGGCGACGCCGATCCCGAGGAGATCAATCAGACCACGGTGACGGCCGGTTTCTTCAGCGTGATGGGGATCAACCCGGCGCACGGCCGAGCGCTCAGGCCCGAGGAAGATGAACTGGGCCAGGCCAAGGTCGCGGTCCTAAGCGATGCGCTCTGGCAGCGGCGCTTCGGTGGCGACGCGAGCGTCGTCGGGAGGACGGTACGCCTGAATGACGAAGCGGTCACGGTCGTGGGGATCATGCCGCCCGGGTTCGGATTCCCGGAGACGGGCTCACGGCAGACCGATCTCTGGATCCCGCTGAACCTCACGGCCGACTACCGCGAACACCGTGACTGGAGCTGCTGCAAGATCATCGCACGGCTCGCACCCGGCGTCTCCCTGGAGCAGGCCCAGGCTGGCATGGACCTGATCAACGACGGCCTAGTCCGGCAGTTTCCCGACATCCGGACCGGGTGGAGCATCTACCTGGTGCCGTTACACGAACAGACTGTCGGAAGAGTGCGACCGGCGCTCATGGTGCTGGCCGGCGTGGTTGGCTTCGTGCTGCTCATCGTCTGCGCCAATGTGGCGAGCCTCCTGATGGTCCGGGCCGGGGGGCGGGAGCGCGAATTCGCGATCCGCGCCGCACTCGGCGCTGGTCGCGGTCCGATTGTGCGGCAGCTGCTCACGGAAAGCTCGCTCCTGGCCAGCCTTGGCGGGCTGGTGGGATTGGCCCTGGCGTGGGCCGGCGTGAAGGCGCTTGTCTACCTGAGTCCGGAGGGGCTGCCGAGGCTGGGAGAGATCCGGGTGGATGGCCTGGCGCTGGTGTTCAGCATCGGCGTGGCGCTGCTGACGGGCCTCCTGTTCGGGCTGATGCCCGCCTGGCACGCCGCGGCACCGGACCTGCAGCAGGTGCTCAAGGCCGGGGGCCGCAACATTTCGGCCAGCCGGCGCACGCGCCGGATCGGCAGCGTGTTGCTGATCGGAGAAGTGGCGCTCTCACTCATTGCCCTGACTGGTGCCGGCCTCCTCATCCGGAGCCTGACACGGTTGCAGCAGGTGGAGACCGGGTTCCGGGTCGACAACGTCGTCACCATGCCACTCACCGTGTCGCTGACCCAGTATCCTGGCCCGGCGAACGTGAGCGGCCTCATCGAGCGCCTCATTGCCCGCGTCGGCGCGGTGCCCGGCGTGCGTTCGGCCGCCGCGGGCTCGCCCCGGTTGCTGGAGAGCCGCGCGCTCCGGGACCGCATTGAGATCGAAGGCCGCCCGGCGCTGGAAGATGACAGCAAGCGGACGGTCACGTTTGACGTCGTCAGCCCCGGGTACTTCGGCACCCTGGACATCCCGCTCCGGGCGGGACGCTTCTTCGGCCCACAGGACGACGCGGCAGGCCCTCCCGTGGTGATCATCAACGAGACCCTGCAGCGGAGCTACTGGGGCGATGCGAGCCCGCTGGGCAAGCGTATCAAATACTCTACCGATGATCGCTGGTTCACGGTGGTGGGCGTCGTTGCCGACACCCGGCGCGCGGGACTCGACATACCGGTCGGTCCGGCGACGTACTGGCCAATCGCCCAGGACCCGCTCGAAGGCGGGTTCACGCTGGTCGTCCAGGCGGTGGCGGATCCGCTTCCCCTCGCACCGGCCATCCGGGAGGCGATCTGGAGCGTGGATCGCCAGCTGCCGGCCGACAACTTCCAGACGGTGGCCCAGCTGGTTGACCGCAGCCTGGCGCAGCGCCGGTTCACCATGCTGCTGCTGACGGTGCTGGCCGCCATCGCCTTGGTGCTTGCGGCCGCGGGCATCTACGGCGTGATCTCGTACGGGGTCTCGCAGCGCACCCAGGAGATCGGGATTCGGCGGGCGGTCGGCGCCCAGGTCGGTGACGTGCTTGCCCTCATCCTCAAGGAGGGAATGGGCCCGGTCCTCATCGGCGAGGTCGCCGGTCTCGCCGGCGCGTTGCTGCTGACGCGCCTGATGGCTGGACTGCTGGTCGGGGTGAGCGCCACCGACCCGCGAACATTCTCGACGATCGTCCTGATCATGACCGCGGTGGCCCTCGCGGCCTGCTGGGCCCCCGCCCGACGGGCCACCAAGGTGGACCCGATCGTCTCGCTGCGACACGACTAAGTCGCCTGACGGACACGGCCGCCGCCTCGCACTGCCGCCCGACGATGCTCGCCTGACACATGCTCTGCACTCCACCGCCACATTGCGGGGTCCCACTCCGTGCGAGGTGCCGCTGGCGGTCTGGCTGCTCACCAGGGGCGTCGCCGCACCGAGCCCGGTGGGAGCGGGTGACCGGTACCCCGCGACTACTGTTCCCTCACCGCCACCACGCCGGGCCTGCCGCTGGCAGGTGGCCCGGCGACGGTCACCGCGACGGGGAATGACTGATTCACGGTCGCACCGATGCCGACGCCCCGCGCGGCGCCGGGAAGTGGCGTGATCAATGGAATCATGTACGCCATAGGAGGAAAATGGATCCTCCGATCTCGCAACAGTGGACGCGTACGATCCTGTAACGAATTCCTGGGCCACACGGGCCTCCATGCCGACACGACGCAGTCAGTTGGGCGTTGGCGTGGTCGACGGCATCCTATGCGCGGTGGGCGGGTTCATGGACGGCGCTAGTAGCGGAGTGGTCGAGGCGTACGATCCGCTTGGCGACTCCTGGAGCACCACGCGATCCCGCCTGGACCAATCACTCAGGATGGAGGGTACTCCAATACAGGCGACGACGCGCTGGAGGATGGGGGCTGCGGCGGTGGGGGCGGCAGTTCGCGGGCTGAAACAACCATGCCCTCGGACCCGTTGGCTAATCCATCCCTTCACGAGCCGTCCCCCATGCGCCAGGCCTGCCTCCTCCTCGCCGTCCTCCTCATGCCCGTCGCCCTGCCGGCCCAGGTGGCGGGCAAGTTTCCGCCCGACTCACTCATCAACACCGAGGTCATCCCGCGCGGGACGCCGGTCATCGAGGTGATCGGCACCATGCGGAACTTCAGCGGCGACCTCGGCGTGCGCTGCCAGTTCTGTCATGTGGGGGAGGAGGGCAAGCCACTCGCCACGTTTGACTTTGCCAAGGATGAGAAGCGCCCCAAGCTGGTGGCCCGGCAGATGATGCGAATGGTACAGGAGATCAACCGCCGCCTGGACACCCTGCCGGAGCGGCCCGACACTTCGCTCGAGGTCAACTGCCGCACCTGTCACCGGGGCGTCAGCCGGCCGGTGCCGCTCTTTACGCTGGTGGTGGACGCGGCCCGGGCCGCCGGCGCCGACTCCGCCATCCGCGCCTACCAGGCCCTCCGCACCCACTACTACGGCCGGGACGCCTACGATTTCGGGGAGAGTTCACTCAGCATCGCCGCCTTCCGGCTGGGCCGGGCGGGGCGGTTCGACGATGCGCTGGCCATCCTCGCGCTCAATGAACAGCTTTTCCCCAACTCATCCGGCATGTCCGTCTTCCGCGGCAACATCCAGCTGATGCGGGGGGACACCTCGGCAGCCGAAGCCGCCTATCGCGAAGCCATCCGCCGGGACAGCACCAACGCCGAGGCCCGGGGCCGGTTGAGGGACATCGGCCGGGCGGGCCGGTAGGCGCTGACGCAACCGGGGGGAGGGACGTCGGCCCGTCGCCAGCCTGCAAGGAGCTGCCTGTGTTCCAGGACCTGCGCTACGCCTTCCGCCAGCTGGCCCGGAGC
>CAZCVG010000190.1:0-5346 GCA_964501735.1 uncultured Gemmatimonadaceae bacterium
GAAGTCCACCCCCTTCGCCGCCACCGTCGCCGCCGAGAACTGCGGCCGGGAAGCGGTGAACCTCGGTGTCCGGCGGGTCCACGTGCGGGTGCAGGGCCCCGGCAGCGGGCGCGAGTCGGCCATCCAGGCGCTGGCGTCGGTCGGGCTCAAGGTGGTTTCCATCCGCGACGTCACGCCGATTCCGCACAACGGCTGCCGTCCTCCGAAGAAGCGGCGGGTCTGATATGCGCTACACCGGTCCGAGTTGCCGGCAGTGCCGCCGGGAAGGCACCAAGCTGTTCCTCAAGGGTCCGCGCTGCCTGACGGAGAAGTGCGCCGTGGAGCGGCGGGGCTACGCGCCGGGCCAGCACGGCCAGAGCGGCGGTGGCCGGCCCCGGAAGGCGTCGGAATACGCCAAGCAGCTGCGGGAAAAGCAGAAGGTCAAGCGGATCTACGGGCTCACCGAGCGCCAGTTCCGCAACACCTTCGACCGGATCTCCCGTGAGCAGGGGGTCAAGGGCACCAACCTGCTGGTGGCGCTGGAGTCCCGGCTGGACAACATCGTCTTCCGGATGGGCTTCGCGGCCAGCCGCAAGGGCGCCCGCCAGCTGGTCCGCCACGGCCACGTGGAGATCAACGGCCGCAAGGTGGACGTCCCCAGCTTCCACGTGAAGCCGGGCATGGAGGTGCGGGTGGCGGCCTCCAGCAAGGACCAGGTGTCCGTGCGCGCCGCGCTGGAGTTCGCCACGCGGGGCCAGCAGGTGAAGTGGATCCAGGTGGACGGGGACAAGGTCGCGGGCAAGGTGCTCGAGCGGCCCACCCGGGACGCCATTCCGCTCAACGCCCAGGAACAGCTCATCGTCGAGCTCTACTCGAAGTGACCATGACCATTGACCTGACCGGCCTGGTTCGCCCGCACCTGGTCGAGATGACCAAGCGGGAGGAGAACCCGAACATCGCCGAGTTCCGGCTGCAGCCGCTGGAGCGCGGCTACGGCTACACCCTCGGCAACTCGCTGCGGCGCCTGCTGCTGTCGTCCCTGCGGGGCAGCGCGGTGTGGGCGTTCCGCCTCGATGGCGTGGTGCACGAGCACCAGACCGTCACCGGCGTGCACGAGGACGTGCACCAGATCATCCAGCGGCTGAAGTCGCTGACCCTGATCCTGGCCGAGGACGTGGACGAGGCGGTGCTGAAGATCAAGAAGGAAGGCGCCGGCCCGGTGTACGCCCGGGACATCGTCCCCAGCGGGTCGGTGACGGTCGTCAACCCCGATCACCTGCTGTTCACCGTCCAGGACGCCAAGGAGATCAACGGCGAACTGCACGTCAACAAGGGCCGGGGCTACGTGGAGGCGGAGCTGCACCCCAGGGACCGCTCCCTCCCGGTGGACCTCATCACCATTGATGCCATCTACAACCCGGTGCGCCGGGCCAACTTCTCGGTCTCCGAGACCCGCGTCGGGCAGCGGACCGACTACGACCGGCTCACGGTGAGCGTGGAGACCAACGGGACGCTCAGCCCCGAGGACGCCATCGCCTACGCCGCCGCCCTGGCCCAGGAGCACTTCCGGTACTTCGTCGAGTTCGGCAAGGTGCCCACCGGCCGGGCCGAGGCGCCGGCCCTCCCCGCCGGGACCGGCCTGCTCCGGGAAAAGCTCAACCGCCTGATTGACGACTTCGGCCTCTCGGTGCGGTCGCTCAACTCGCTCAAGAACTCCAACATCCGGACCCTGCTGGACCTGGTGGGCTACTCGGAAGACGAGCTGCTCAAGGTCAAGAACGTCGGCGAGAAGGCCCTGAAGGAAATCGCCGACCTCCTCCGCGAGCAGGAGCTCAACTTCGGCATGCGCTTCGAGGACGCCGACGGGGACATCCGGGTGGTCTTTGCCGGCACCCCGCCCAGCGTCCGGGTGGCCACCGACGGCGCCGAGGAGAACTGACCCATGCGGCACCAGGCCAAGGGCAAGCAGCTTTCGCGCACGTCCGAACACCGGGCGGCCCTGCTCCGGAACATGGCCACCAGCCTGTTCCTCCATGGCGGGATCACCACCACCGTGGCCAAGGCGAAGGAGCTCCGGCCGTACGCCGAGAAGCTCATCACCATGTCCCGCAAGAAGACCCTGCACGCCCGCCGCCTCGCGGCGGCCAAGGTGCGGGAGCGGGCGGCCCTGGACAAGCTGTTCGGCGAGATCTCCGACCGCTTCGCCGCCCGGCCGGGCGGCTACACCCGCATCCTCAAGCTGGGCCACCGGCCCGGCGACGGCGCCGAGATGGCGCGGATCGAGCTGCTGGCCGAGTGACGGGGTCACCGGGTTCCGCGGCCGGAAAAGCAGAAAGGGGACCGATTGGTCCCCTTTTTTGTGGCCCCGAGGGCCGGAATTCCCGCCCAGCCCGCGCCGGGCTCAGGGCCGGCGCGGCGGCCTCAGACGGCTTTCTGGATCCGGTTAGACTTGATGCACTGGGTGCAGACCGCCACCCGCTTGGGGGCGCCGTCTACCAGGACGCGCACCGTCTGGAGGTTGGGATACCAGCGGCGCTTCTTCCGGTTGTTGGCGTGGCTGACGTTGTTGCCGGTGATCGGCCCCTTGCCGCACGCTTTGCATACCCGGGCCATACGGTGCTTCCTTCCGGAGGACTGGTGTCAGGAACTGCCCAAAGAGCCCACAAGTATAATGGCCTGAACTGCTTGGCACAACTCTGGAGGACGCCCCCGACATGCCACGCGCGCTGATCACCGGGGTCACCGGCCAGGACGGCTCCTACCTCGCCGAGTTCCTGCTGGCCAAGGGATACGAGGTGGCCGGCGTGGTGCGCCGGACCAGCCACCACAGCTACGAGCGGATCGGCCACCTGCTGGACCGGATCGAGATCCTGCCCGCCGACCTGCTGGACCAGCACTCGCTGACCACGGTGCTCAAGGAGACCCGGCCCGACGAGGTCTACAACCTCGCGGCCCAGTCCTACGTGCCCACCTCCTGGTCCCAGCCGGTGCTGACCGGCGAGTTCACCGCCCTCGGCGTCACCCGGATCCTGGAGGCGGTCCGGCTGGCGTGGCCCACGGCCCGGTTCTACCAGGCGTCGTCGTCGGAGATGTTCGGCCGGGCGGTGGAGTCCCCCCAGCGGGAGACCACCCCGTTCTACCCGCGCTCGCCCTACGGCGTGGCCAAGTGCTACGGCCACTGGATCACGGTCAACTACCGGGAGTCGTACGGGCTGTACGCGGTGAGCGGGATCCTGTTCAACCACGAGTCGCCCCGGCGGGGCATCGAGTTCGTCACCCGCAAGGTCACCGACGGCGTGGCCCGCATCAAGCACGGGCTGGCCACCGAACTCCGGCTGGGCAATCTCGAGGCCCGGCGGGACTGGGGCTTCGCCGGGGATTACGTGGATGCCATGTGGCGGATGCTGCAGGCGCCCGAGCCCAAGGACTACGTGGTAGGCACCGGGGAGACCCACAGCGTCCGTGAACTGGTGGAAATCGCCTTTGCCCACGCCGGTCTGGACTGGCGGAAGTACGTGCGCACCGACGAGCGCTTCATGCGGCCCGCCGAGGTGGACGTGCTGCTGGCCGACCCGAGCCGGGCCCGCCAGGAACTGGGCTGGCGGCCGACGGTGGACTTCCCGGGGCTGGTCCGCATGATGGTGGACGCCGACCTCGAGCGGATGGGAGAGCGCCGGTGAAGGTGCTGGTCACCGGGGCCGGCGGCTTCGTGGGCCGCTGGCTGGTGCCGGCCCTGGTTGCCGGTGGGCACGAGGTGGTCGGGACCCTCCTCCCCGGGGAGCCCTCCCCCGAGCTCCCGGGTGAGCCGGGGCGGCCCTCGGCGCGGTGGATCGCCCTGGACCTGGGCGATGCCGCCTCGGTCGAGGCGGCGGTGGCCGAGGCGCCCGGCGCCGTGGTCCACCTGGCCGCCCTCGCCTCCGGCGCGGAGGCGCGGCGGGATCCCGGCCGGGCGTGGGAAGTCAACGCGGCCGGCACCGCGCGGCTGGCCGATGGACTGGGCCGGCTTAAGGAAGCGGGGCGCGCCGATCCGCTGCTGCTGCTCGTCTCCACCGCCGAGGTCTATGGCCGGGTGCCCGAGCCCCGGCTGCGCCGGGAGGACGACCCGCCCGCGCCGGTCTCTCCCTACGCCGCCAGCAAGCTGGGCGCGGAGGCCGCCGCCGGCGAGGTGGCCCGGCGCACCGGCCTCCGGCTGATCATCGCGCGGGCGTTTCCCCACACCGGGCCGGGCCAGTCCGACCGCTACGTGGTGCCGGCCTTTGCGCGCCGGCTGCTGGCGGCCCGGCGGCTCGGGGCGCCGGTGGTCAAGACCGGCAGCCTGGACCCGGTGCGGGACTTCCTCGACGTGCGCGACGTGGTGGCCGCCTACGGGGCCCTGCTGGCCCTGGGCCGGGCCGGGCAGGTGTACAACGTGGCCTCGGGGCAGGGGCACGCCCTCGCCGATATCTTCACCCGGCTGGCCGGCCGGATCGGGGTGCGGGCGATCCCCGAGGTGGACCACGCGCTGGTCCGCACCGGGGACCTGATGCACCTCGTCGGCGACGCGAGCCGGCTCCGCCAGGACACCGGGTGGCAACCCCGGTTCACTCTCGACCAGACGCTCCAGGATCTCATCGATGCCCAAACGGACTGACCTGCGCTCCATCCTCCTGCTGGGCTCCGGGCCGATCATCATCGGCCAGGGCGCCGAGTTCGACTACTCCGGCACCCAGGCGGTGCGGGCGCTCAAGGAGGAGGGGTACCGGGTCATCCTGGTGAACAGCAATCCCGCCACGATCATGACCGATCCCGAGCTGGCCGATGCGACGTACATCGAGCCGGTGACGCCGGAGTGGGTGACCAAGGTCATCGAGCGGGAGCGGCCCGACGCCCTGCTGCCCACCATGGGCGGACAGACCGCGCTCAACGTGGCGATGGCCCTCACCAAGGACGGCACCCTGGCGAAGTACGGGGTGGAGCTGATCGGCGCCAACGAGCGGGCCATCCGGGTGGCGGAGGACCGGGAGGAGTTCGCCCGCGCGATGGTGCGGATCGGGCTGGCCACGCCCCGGGGCCGGGTGATCCGGTCCCTGGACGAGGGGCTGGAGGCGGTGGAGGACACCGGCTACCCGGCGATCATCCGGCCCTCGTTCACCCTGGGTGGCAGCGGCGGCGGGATTGCCTACAACCGCGAGGAGTTCATCGAGATCGTGGACCGGGGGCTCGACCTCTCCCCGGTAGGCTCGGTGCTGGTCGAGAAGAGCATCGTGGGGTGGAAGGAGTTCGAGCTGGAGGTGATGCGGGACGGCGCCGACAACGTGGTGATCGTCTGCTCCATCGAGAACCTCGACCCGATGGGCGTGCACACCGGCGACTCGATCACCGTGGCGC
>CAZCVG010000191.1:0-5334 GCA_964501735.1 uncultured Gemmatimonadaceae bacterium
GCCACTCTCCGCCGCGACAACGCGGGTTTGCCTCGACGACGATCCCTTGCGGCCACTCTCCGCCGCGACAACGCGGGTTTGCCTCGACGACGATCCCTTGCGGCCAGGCGTCCGACGAGAAGCGCGCAGGGGCGCCTGCCGCCCCACGGCCTTGCGGCCGAGGCCTCCCACGCCCGCCCGCTAGCCAACCCCTCCCGCTGGCCCCATCTTCCAGCCCCATGACCACCGACACCGAGCGCCTGGCCACCGCCCTCGCCGACCGTTACCGCATCGAAAAGCAGCTCGGCGCCGGCGGCATGGCCACCGTCTACCTGGCCACCGACCTCAAGCACGACCGCGAGGTGGCTCTCAAGGTCCTCCGCCCCGAACTTGGCGCCGTCCTCGGCGACGAACGCTTCCTGGCCGAGATCAAGATCACCGCCAAGCTCGACCACCCGCACATCCTTACCCTCATCGATTCCGGCGTGGCCAGCGGCTACCTCTACTACGTCCTGCCGCTGGTCCGGGGCGAGTCGCTGCGCGAGAAGCTCAACAAGGAAAAGCAGCTCGGCCTCGAGGAGGCCGTGGCCATCACCCGCCAGGTGGCCAGCGCCCTCGACTACGCCCACCGCCACGGCGTGGTCCACCGCGACATCAAGCCCGAGAACATCCTCCTGCAGGAAGGGGAGGCGATGCTCACCGACTTCGGCATCGCCCTGGCGGTGAAGGAAGCCGGCGGCAACCGGCTCACCGAGACCGGGCTCTCCCTCGGCACCCCGATGTACATGAGCCCCGAGCAGGCCACCGGGGACCGGATGCTCGACGCCCGGAGCGACGTCTATTCCCTGGCGGCGGTGCTGTACGAGATGCTGGCGGGTGAGCCGCCGGTCACCGGGCCCACCGCCCAGGCGATGATCGCCAAGCTGATGACCGAGCGGCCCACCCACCTCCGGGTGGTGCGCCCCTCGGTGCCCGAGGCGGTGGACGCCGCCGTCGCCCGGGCCCTCGACAAGACTCCCGCCGACCGCTTTCCCTCGGCCGGCGACTTCGCCCGGGCCATCGAGGTCAAGCCGGCGCCCGCGGCCGCTCCGGCGGGGCGCCGGGTGGGCTGGCCGGTGACCGTGGGCGGCCTGGGCGTGGTGCTCTTCGCGGGGCTGGGCTTTCTCCTGGCCACCGGCCGGCTCGGCGCCAGCCGTGCTCCGGCCTTTGCGCTCCGCGACCGGACCCAGCTCACCTTCACCGGCAAGGTGTACGCCTCGGCCATCACGCCGGACGGCAAGCAGCTCGCCTACATCACCCGCGACTGCGCCGGGGCCAATTGCAGTTACGCGGTGGAGATTCAGGACGTGGGTGGCACCGCGACCCACCGGGTGCTGGAGGGCGCCACCGCCGCCTACGGGTTGGAGTGGGCCCCCGACCGCCGCAACCTGATCTTCTGGGGCTCCCTCAAGGGCCGCTGGGGCACCCACCTGCTCTCCGCCCTCGGCGGCAACCCCCGGTATCTGAGTCCCGGCGGCGCCATGTTCTGGGCCGGCGGCGATTCCCTCCTGGTGGCGCCCCAGCTGGCGGTCCCCGACTCGGTGTTCTACGCCCGGGTCACCACGCTGGGCGGAGTGGTCACCGACAGCATCCGGGTGGCGGGTCCCGGCGTGAGCCTCAGCGGCATCAGCGTCATGCCGAGCGGGCGCTGGATCGTGGCCCTGGTGGTCCAGTCGGGGCGGGGGCTGTGGCAGGTCTTCGACCGGAGCGGCAAGGTGGCCGACCGGGTGATCAACTCGTGCACCTGCCAGGGCCGGATCACCAACGACGCCCTGTGGCTCACCCGCTCGGGCGATGGTTCGGAGTCCATCGTGCGGATGGGGATTGATCCCCAGACCGGCCGGCTGGCCACCCGGCAGGATACCCTGCTGTCCGGGCTGTTTAACAACTTCAGCGTCACCGCCGACGGCGGTACGCTGGTCATTGACGACGGCACCACCGACGATCAGCTCTGGGCCGTGAGCCTGGCGGATGCCCTGGCCAACCGCTTCGCCGCCGACCGGCGCCGGGTCCAGAGCTCGACCCGGTTCCCCATGCATCTCTCGCCCGACGGCTCCCGCATCCTGGTGGGCCGGCCGCAGCCCACCAGTACCGGCCAGAGCCAGATGCGCTACTTCGTCATGCCGTTCGATGGCGGCACCGAGACCGCGCTCAACCTGACCGGCTCGCCCCGGTACGCCTGGTGGACCGACTCGGTCACGGTGGCGTACCGCACCCAGACCGCCACCGGCATGCGCCTGAGCCTGGTGGACATCCGCACCGGCCAGCCCTCCGGAGGCCTGGACGTGGCCGACTCGCTGGCCAGCAACATGACCCCGGTAGCCGGCGGCTGGGCCTGGATTCCCTCCAGCCGTGACCGCATTGTCGTGGAGCGGGACGGGAAGCGGAGCGAGGTCGCGGTGCCGTCCTGGTTCGGGGACGTCTTCGGCCTGGACGCCGACCGCTCCGGCACCCGTGTGGTCGCCACCGGGTGGAATACCGGGACCAACGACAGCGTCGGTGTCGCCGTGGTTCCGCTGGATGGTGGTACCCCGGCCATGTGGAGCACGGCTTACGGGGAGGGCGGCGGCGGCCAGTTCCTGGATGACGGCTCGGTGCTCTTTCACGTCCGGCCCACCCAGGAATCGGTGACCCTGATCCAGCTCCGCGGACCCGGCCAGGCCAGGCGCCTCGGCACCCTCCCCCGGCCGGTGGCCGGCCTGAGCGTGTCGGACGACCTCAAGCGGGCGCTGGTGGTGGAACGCAGCTACCGCGGCGACGCCTGGATGAGCCGCATCGTCCGGCCCTGATACCCTCCTACCGTCCGCCTGACCGCCCGTCCGCCCGACCACCCGACCGTCTGACCGTCTGACCGTCCTACCGCCTGCCCGCCCGCCCTTGACAGACCCGGGCCCGGCCCGTACGTCTCCTCCAGTGCCTGACAACGGCAAACCCGGCGAAAGCCGGAGACGCAAAGCCACGGGTCCTCGCCTCCCTTGCGGCACGCCAAGTGTCCAGAGGGACCCCAAGATCGCCGGGCTGCCAGTGCGCCGCCCGGCGTTTGTCCTTGCTGGCACCGGGCTCAAGTCTCACCCATCACATGGGAGGCCAGGATGTCCACCAAACGCCCACCGCAGACCCCGCCGGCGCCCGGCACCAGGCGAACCACGGTCCGGGAAATCCTCAACGTGGAGGGCGGGCGTCGCCGCCCGCTGAGTGCTCGTTCCCTGGCCTGGCTGGCGGAAGGCGCCGATGGCAGGCGCGACCAGGATCTGGTCATCTGCGTGAACGAGAACCGGAAGCTCCAACTGAGGCCCAGAGATGAAGTCCCTGAGGGCAATATCGTGATGGACGTCTACACCCGGTCCCGGAAAGGACAGGCGCGGACCCCGCTGACCGTCAACATCCCGGTGGACTGGGACGCGGTCTTCCTGGGGGAATCCGCGGTGGAAAAGTTTGTCTTCCCCTACTATGAGGCCCAGCGGCTCCTCACCGCCACCGAGCTTCGGTCCCTCAAGGCGGCCTTCTACACCCGCGCCGACGTGGTCGGCGTGGCCCACAAGCCGCCGTCCCGGCCGCTCCTGCTGGTCAAGAAGAAGGACAACCGCGTGGAGGCCGAGGAATTCGAGGTCGGCGCCGGGCTGGAGATCGAGATCGGCGACCCCGAACTCCTTCCGGACCTGTTCTAGCGTCCGGCCAGGATCAGGGCCGGGCGGGCGGAGATTTCGCCATCCCGGCCTGCCACGCCCGCAGTTCTTCGAAGAGCGGATCGCGCGCCAGCGGTGGCCCGAGCAGTGGCCGTGCCGCCACCAGCGCCTGGAGGGTCTGCTCCGCCAGCCGGGGTTCGCCCAGCACCAGCTGGAGGTAGGCCTGGTCGTAGGCCAGGTCGAGCCGCAGGGAGGAGTCCTTCGCGGTGGCCGCCAGCGCGCGGGCCAGTTCCGCCCGGGCGGTGTCCCGGTTGCCGGCCTTGGCGGCAATGGTGGCGGCCACGATCCGGCGATAGATCGTGTGGTAGGTCCGCCCCGCCTCGGCGGCGCGTTCCGGCGGGTCGAGCCGGTCGAGGGTCCGCACCAGCGCCCAGGCGCTGTCGGGATCGGGGCGGGCCCGGCGGTTGTGCCGCATCAGCGTGAGGTCGCACTCCACGAAGCGCCAGTTGCCGGGCGAGGCCAGCCGGCCCCGCCGGCACCATTCTCCCGCCTGGCCGAAATCCCCCAGCATCAGGGTGCTGAAGAAGGCTTGCAGGAAGACGTCCTGCGCGTCGTCCAGGTAGGCGTCCTCGCGCAGCGCCCGCTGGGCCGCGCGGGCCGAGCCGGCGAAGTCGCCCTTGAGCCAGAGCAGGTAGCTGAGCGTTGCCCATGCGCCGGCCAGGGTGCTGTCCCGGTCGAGGCTGGCGCGGAGGTCCGACTCGGCCTCCCGCAGCTGGACGCTGTCCGGCGGCACGGTCTCCAGCTCCGCCACCAGGTGCCAGCGCAGGGTGCCGCGCAGCACGAGGGCCGCCGCACTCGCCGGGGCCCGGCGCATTGCTTCGCCGGCGAACCGCAACCCGCGCTCCAGCACGCCGACCCGGTCCCTGCCGGACAAGGTGAGGGCCAGGTCCCGGGCCACCCAGCCTCGGTCGAGCACCGGCTGAAGCCAGCCTGGATCCGCCAGCTCCGCCAGCGCCAGGATCGAGTCCGCCCGCTCCAGCGCGGCCCGTGCCCCGGGGAGGGCGGCCACCGGCTCCGCCGCCAGGGCCGCAGCCTCGTCCCGGGCCCGCCGGGCCCTGAGCAGCAGCTCATGCGCCGGGCCGCTGCTGGTGCCGGCCACGTCGTCCCGCAGACGCACCTCGCGCCCCATCTTCCGGCGCAGCGCGGCGGCGACCTGCAGCGCCAGGGTGCGCTCCAGCGCCCCGAAGTCGGTGACCGGGCGCCGGGCCGATACGCTGTCCACGATGGTTCCCGACGCCGCGTCCACCAGGTCCACGCTCACCTGCAGCGTGTCATGAAGCCGCTGCACGCTGCCATCAATCACCAGGCTCACACCGAGGGCGGAGACCAGGCTGTCGAAGGGTACAGGGTGGCCACGATAGGACCGTACGCCGTTGCGGGAGATCACCCGGAAGGCATTGAGGCCGCCGAGTTCGTGAATCAGCTGCTCTGTAAGCCCGTCGCTGAACAGCTGGAGCGACGAGTCCGCGGTCTTGTCTTCCAGGTACAGCACCGCGATCCGCGGCGGCTCCGGCACCGCCGGGACGCCACTCTCGCTGATGCCGAACAGGCCGAGCCACCACGCGGTGGCCACCAGGGCGATGGCGGCCGCCGCCAGCACCCCGGCCCGGCGCCCCAGGCGCGGAAGCAG
>CAZCVG010000192.1:0-5243 GCA_964501735.1 uncultured Gemmatimonadaceae bacterium
TCAACAGCGGCCTCTGGGCGGCGAAGCTGGAGCCGAAGGGGCTGACGCCGTAGGTAGGACGGTTAGGCGGTTAGGCGGTTAGACGGGCGGTCGGGCGGTCGGGCGGTCGGGCGGTCCGTCATACCGCCTTACCGCCCAACCGCCCAACCGCCTCACCGTCCGAACCGGTACCCGTACCCCGCCTCCTCCAGCAGCCGGAGCACCAGCCGCACCGGAAGCCCCATCACCCCGAAGAAGTCCCCGTCAATGCGCTCCACCAGCGCGGCGCCGTAGCCCTGGATGCCGTAGGCCCCGGCCTTGTCGAGCGGTTCGCCGGTGGCGATGTACGCCCTGAGCAGGGCGTCCCCCGCGGGGCGGAAGGTGACGGCGGTGACGTCGGTGGCCTGGCGGGTGACGTTGTCCACCACCAGCGCCACCGAGGTGATGACCTCGTGCGAGCGGCCCTGCAGCTGCCGCAGCATCACCAGCGCCTCCTCGGCGTCCCGCGGCTTCTCCAGCAGCTGGTCCCCCAGCAGCACCGTGGTGTCGGCGCCGAGCACCAGCGCCCCGCTCACGCTCCAGGCCTTCTCCCGCGCCAGCCGCTCCACGTAGGCGATGGGCGTCTCTCCCGGCTCGCGTTCCTCCGGGATGTGGGACGGCCGGACCTCGAACGGGATGCCCAGCATAGCCAGCAGCTCCCGCCGCCTGGGCGAGGCCGAGGCCAGCGTGATCACGGGTGTCCCGGTCACGCGGGGCTCCGGTCGAGGATGAGGGTGACCGGGCCGTCGTTCAGGATCTCCACTTCCATCATGGCGCCGAACTCCCCGGTCTCCACCCGGAGCCCGCGGGAACGGAGCAGGGCAATGAACTGCTGGTAGAGCGGGATGGCGACCTCCGGCCGCGCGGCGTCAATGAACGAGGGCCGGCGGCCCTTCCGGGCATCGCCGTAGAGGGTGAACTGGGACACCACCAGCAGCGCGCCGTCCACCTCCTCCAGGCCGAGATTCATCTTGCCCTCGGCATCCGTGAACAGGCGGAGGCCCGCCACCTTCTCGGCCATCCACTCGGCCTCGGCGGCGGTGTCGGCGTGGGTGAAGCCCACCAGCAGGCAGAACCCGCGCCCGATGGCTCCGGTGGTCTGTCCCGCTACTCGCACCGCCGCGCGGGACACCCGCTGCAGCACCACCCGCATGGCCCCTCCCCTGGTGAGCCGGTCCGACAATCGGTCAAAAGTAACGGGCGCCGACCGGGTGGCGAGGGCGGGCCTTGTTCCCCGGCCGGGCGGGAGGATACCCTCCACGCCATGATTCCGACCCGCCTGGCTTTCGCCCGCCGGTACCTGCGTGACGAGCTGTTCCACCGGCGCAAGGACTGGCTCAGCGCCATCCGTCCGGCGCCGCACCGGCCCGATCCCGCCACCTGGCCGGCCAATGGGCTGGCCGCCGCCTGGCTGGGCCATGCCACCGTGCTGCTCAACCTCGGGGGCACCTGGCTCCTCACCGACCCCGTGCTCCGCACCCGCATCGGGGTGGACCTCGGCCTGACGGCGTTCGGTCCCCGGCGGCTGGTGCGGCCGGCGCTCCTGCCGCACGAACTGCCCAGGCTCGATGCGCTGCTCATCTCCCATGCCCACATGGACCACCTCGACACCCGGACGCTTCGGCAACTGCCGTCCACCACGCCGGTCGTCGCCCATGCCAACCTTGGGGACCTGCTCTGCCACTTCGAGCAGGTCACCGAGCTTCGCTGGGGAGAGCGCACCACGGTGGGCGGCGTGACCATCGAGGCCACCCCCGCGAAGCACTGGGGCGCGCGCATGCTGAGCGACGGCCATCGCGGCTACGGCGGGTTCCTGCTGGAGCGGGACGGCGCCCGGGTGGTCTACACCGGCGACACGGCCGCCACCGACGTGTTCCGCCGCTACGCCGGCCCGGCGGGAGTGGACCTCGCCATCCTGCCCATCGGGGCGTACGACCCGTGGATTGCCAACCACGCCAGCCCGGAGCAGGCCTGGCAGATCGGCCGGGACCTGGGGGCCCGCCACGTGCTGCCGGTACACCACTCCACCTTCCGGCTGAGCCGCGAGCCGCTGGAGGAACCGATGGCTCGGCTGCTGCAGGCGGCCGGCCCGGACCGGGAGCGCATCGTGCTCACGGAGGTTGGCCAGAGCTGGGTCCGGCCGTAGTCCCGGGCGGGGGCCGCAATGATAACGACCCTCCGGGCGGCGTCCGGAGGGTCGTTGTCGTCACTGGTGGGGGAGCGCCTCGGGAGGCGCTACTCGACCGTGACGCTCTTGGCGAGGTTCCGCGGCTGGTCCACGTTGCAGCCGCGGCGGACGGCCACGTAGTAGCTGAACAGCTGCAGCGGGATGATCGTCAGGATCGGCGTGAGCAGGTCCAGCGTGTCGGGGATGGTGAAGGTGGCCGTCGCCAGCCGCCGGATCTGGTCGTCGCCCTCGTTCTTGATGGCGATGACCTGGCCGCCCCGGGCCCGGACCTCCTCCATGTTGGACACGATCTTCCCGTGCACCCCGTCCTTCGGGGCGATGAACATGACCGGCATGTTCTCGTCGATCAGGGCGATGGGCCCGTGCTTCATCTCCGCCGCGGGGTAGCCCTCGGCGTGGATGTAGGAGATCTCCTTGAGCTTGAGCGCGCCCTCCAGGGCCACCGGGAAATTCACCCCGCGGCCGAGGTAGAGGGCGTTGTTGGTGCGCCAGAACCGGTCGGCCAGGGCCTCCACCTCGCTGGCGCGCTTGAGGATCTGCTCGACCTGGCCGGGCAGGGCCCGCAGCGCCTGGATGATCTGGCGGCCCTGCAGGATGCTGAGGTTGCGGAGCCGCCCGAAGCGGAGCGTGATGAGCGCCAGCGCGATCACCTGGCTGGTGAACGCCTTGGTGCTGGCCACCCCCACCTCGGGGCCGGCGTGCAGGTAGATCCCGCCATCCACCTCGCGGGCGATGGTCGAGCCCACCACGTTGACGATGCCGATGGTCCGGGCCCCGCGGCGCTTGGCCTCGCGGATGGCGGCGAGGGTGTCGGCAGTCTCGCCGGACTGGGAGATGCCGATGACCAGGGTCCGCTCGTCCACCACCGGGTTGCGGTAGCGGAACTCGGAGGCGTACTCCACCTCCACCGGGATCCGGGCCAGCTCCTCCAGCATGTACTCGCCGATCAGGCCGGAGTGCCAGGAGGTCCCGCAGGCGGTGATGACGATCCGGTTGATCTTCAGGATCTCGTCGTCGGTCAGGTTGAGGCCGCTGACCCGGGAAGTGCCTTCCTCCTCCAGCAGGTGGCCCCGCATGGTGTTGCGCACCGTGTCGGGCTGCTCGAAGATCTCCTTGAGCATGAAGTGGTCGTAGCCGCTCCGCTCGATGGTGGCGAGATCCCACTCGATCTGGTTGACCGGCTTCTCGATCCGGGTGGCGGCCAGGTCCCGCACGTGGTAACCCTGGCGGGTCAGGACCGCCATTTCGCCGTCGTCCAGGTACACCACCGACCGGGTGTGGGCCAGGATCGCCGAGGCGTCCGAGGCCACGAACCACTCGTTGTCCCCCACGCCCACCAGCAACGGGGAGCCCTTCCGCGCCGCGACGATCACGTCCGGCTCATCGGCGGAGATGACGGCGATCCCGTAGGCGCCGTCCACCTCCCGGAGGGCCTGCGCCACCGCTTCCTCGAGGTTGCCCTGGTAGTAGGCCCCGATGAGGTGAGCCAGCACCTCGGTGTCGGTGTCGGACTTGAACAGGTGGCCGCGCTGCTGCAGGACGGTCTTGATGGCGCCGGCGTTCTCGATGATCCCGTTGTGGATCAGCGCGATCTTGCCCGCGCTGTCGGTGTGCGGGTGGGCGTTGATGGTGTTGGGCGGGCCGTGGGTGGCCCAGCGGGTGTGCCCGATCCCGACGGTGCCCTTGGGGGTGTGATCCTTGAGCTGATGTTCCAGCGCGGCCAGCTTGCCGGCCTGCTTTTCCACCACCAGGCCGCGACCGTTGAGCACCGCGATCCCGGCGGAGTCATAGCCCCGGTATTCCAGCCGCCGGAGGCCTTCGATGAGCAGTGCCGCCGCCTGGCGGGGGCCCACATAACCGACAATACCGCACATCGCGCGTGTTCCTCAGGTCGAAAAGAGTTCCTGACAGACCGCCACCAGCCCCTCGGCATCGGCCTGGGTCGGCGCCTCGGCGATGAACCGGACGATGGGCTCCGTTCCCGAGGGACGGACATGCACCCAGCGATCCGGCCATGCAAGCCTCAACCCGTCTCGGCTGTCCACCACCGCCTCAGGGAAGCGGGCCTTGAGCCGCTGGTAGACTGGAGCCAACTCGTTGCCGCGTGGTGCTTTAGCCTTCACGATCCGGTAACGGTTCTGGCCCGCCACCAGCTGGGACACCGACTGGCCGGTCTGGGCCAGCAAGTGCAGGATCAGTGCCACACCGACCGGCGCGTCCCGCCCAATATGAAGAGAAGGCAGGATTACCCCTCCGTTCCCCTCCCCGCCGATCGCCGCCCCCTCGTCCCGGATGCTCCGGGCCACGTTGGCTTCCCCCACGGCCGCCCGGACGAACCTGGCCCCTCCCAGCCGGGCCGCGTCCTCCACCACCAGGCTGGTGGACAGGTTGGCCACCACCACCTGCCCCGCACCTGGCCTGGGCAGCCACCGGGTGCCCTCCCGGCCCAGCACCGCGCTTACGGCGAAAGCGAGGGTGTAGTCCTCCCCGATGGGGTGTCCGGATTCGTCCACCAGGGCAAGGCGGTCCACGTCCGGGTCCACCGCGAAGCCGATCTCCGCCCCGGAGTCCCTCACTAGACGGCTCAGGTCCCCCAGATTCTCGGGCAGGGGCTCCGGCGCCCGGGGGAAGCGGCCATCGGTCTCGGTGTTGATGGCGTGGACCTCGCATCCCAGCTGGTCCAGCAGGCGGGGCACGGTGGTGCCTCCCGCGCCGCGGACGCAGTCCAGCGCCACCCGGAACCGGCGGGCCCTGATCGCCTCCAGATTGATATGCGGTAGTGCCACGACTTGGGCAAGATGCCGCACAATCGCCTCCCCGTCCTCCCGAACCGACCCCACCCCCTCCCAGCCGGTCCGGGCGGGGCCGGCCTCGGCCAGTTGCCGCACCCTGGTGCCGTCGCTGCCATCGAGGAAGATCCCGTCGGGCCCGACCAGCTTGAGCGCGTTCCACTCGATGGGGTTGTGGCTGGCGGTGAGAATGAGGCCCGCCCCGGCGTGATGGTGCTCCACCGCCAGCTGGACCGTCGGGGTCGGCG
>CAZCVG010000193.1:0-5231 GCA_964501735.1 uncultured Gemmatimonadaceae bacterium
GGCCCGGGTGATGGCCAAGCAGTACAAGGGCGCGGTGGGGCCGTGGGCCCCGTACATGCCGGTCCTGAGCGATCACGAGCGCCCGCGCTCGTGAGACTCTCCCCTCCGCTGGCGGCCCCCATAGGCCGGTCGTAGCTTCCGCGCGTACAAGGAATGGGCTCAACAACTGGGGAGGTCCCCGTGAGCTGGAGCAAGTCGGTTCGGCAGGTCCACCGTTGGGTCTCGATCCTGTTCACCCTCACCGTCATCGCCAACTTCATCGCGCTGTCGCAGGGGACACCGCCCCCGTGGCTCACCTATTCGCCACTCCTCCCACTTGCGGTGTTGCTGTTCACCGGGCTGTACCTGTTCGCGCTGCCCTACCTGGCCCGGCCGCGTGGCAGGGCGGGGACGGAGTGACTCGGTGAGCCCCTCTCCCGGTGCCCGCTCCGCCGTCGCGGAGTGACACCTTCCGGGATTCTGCCCGTACGCCAGCCGTGACCCAGCCCTCCACCGAGTTCCTCGAGCTGCAGGCCGCCCTGGCCGGCGAGTACTCCCTCCAGCGCGAGCTGGGCCGGGGCGGGATGGGCGTGGTCTATCTGGCCCGCGACGTCCAGCTCGATCGCGACGTGGCCATCAAGGTGCTCCCGGCTCACCTGGCGGAGAGCCCGGCGGGCCGGGAGCGGTTCGTGCGCGAGGCCCGCACCGCGGCCGGCCTCTCCCATCCGCACATCGTGCCCATCCATCGCGTCGGCGAGGCCGGCGGCTTCGTGTTCTTCGTCATGAGCTACATCGAGGGCGAGACCCTGGGAGAGCGGCTCAGGACCCAGGGCCCGCTGCCGCCCGCCGAGGCCACCCGGATCCTGCGTGAGGTGGCGTGGGCGCTGGCGTACGCCCACGGCCGGGGCGTGGTGCACCGCGACGTGAAGCCTGACAACATCCTGCTCGAGGCCGGCACCGGCCGGGCGCTGGTGGCCGACTTCGGCATCGCCGGCGGCGGCGGGGAGCCCGCCGCCGGGACCGGCCCGGCCCGGGTGATGGGAACCGCCCACTTCATGAGTCCCGAGCAGGGGCGGGGCGACGCGCTGGACGGCCGGAGCGACATCTACTCGCTGGGCGTGGTGGGCTACCTGGCGGTGAGCGGCCGCCTGCCGTTCGAGGCGGCCAGCCTGCCCGCGCTGTTGCTGAGCCAGGCCACCGAGGCGCCGCTGGCCGTCACTCGCGCCGCCCCCGGGCTCCCGGCGGCGCTTGGCGCCGCGATTGACCGCTGCCTGGCGCGGGAGCCGGAAGACCGCTTTCCCGACGGCGAGGCCCTGGCCGAAGCGCTCGCCCCGGCCGAGACCCGGCCCGCGCTCCCCGCCACGCTCCGCGCCTGGCTCGGCGCCGAGAATCCGCTGCTGGTGCCGTACCTGGCGTGGTCCGGCGGGTTCGGCACCCTGGGACTGGTGAATCTCATCGTGTGGCTGGCGGGGCAGCGGCCCGACGGGCCGGCCGACATCGTGCTGCTCGCGGCCATCGCCGCGGCACCGCTTCTTCCCGTGGTGGGCTTCCACCTCAACCAGGCGGCGCGGCAGTTCCGGGCCGGGCACACCCTGGCCGACCTGCGCGCCGCGCTGGAGATCGCCCGGCGCGAGCGGAGCGAGACCGAGGCGCTCACCCAGCAGGAGGGCGAGACCCGGATCCACCGGCTGCTCCGGCTGGCCACGGTCGGCTCGGCCACCTGGTTCGCCGTGGCCATCGGCTTCCTGCTGGCGGGGGTCATCCACGAGAATCGCGGGGATTTCCTGCTGATCTTCGGGCCGTTCCTCACCACCCTCGGCCTGGGCGCGGTGAGCAACGCGCTGGGCGTGCAGTTCATCCCCAACGCCATCCGGCGCGGGTGGCAGACCGGGGTGCGCGACCGGCTCTGGAACAGCCGGGTGGGCGAGTGGCTGGCCCGCCGGCTGGGCGCGCCCGAGCGCTCCAGGCTGGCGGGCGGGTCCGGCTTCCGCGCCACCGAGGCGGCGCTGGGAGTGGCGGCGGGGGAGCTGTTCGCGGCGCTGCCCCGTGAATACCGCGACCGGCTGGCCGAGCTGCCGCAGGTAGTGGCGGCGCTGGAGGCCCGTGCCGCCGAAGCTCGGGCCGAGGTGGAACTGGTGGCGGCGCTGGTTCCCGCCGCGTCGGCCGACGCCGGGGTGCTGGCGGCCCGGAAGCAGGCCGCCGCCACCCGGCTGGCCGAGAGCGTCGCGGCGCTCGAGGGGATCCGGCTGGACCTGTTGCGGCTCCACGCCGGCGCCGCCGACCTGGCCCCGCTCACCACGCTCATGGATGCCGCCCGCCTGATCGGCGAGGACATGGGCCGGCTGGCGGAGGCCCAGCGGGAGGTGGAGGCAGCGGCCCGGGGCGAGCGCGGGGCCGGCCGGCAGGGAGAGCCGGGCTAGCCCGGTGGCGGTTCTTTCGCGGATGCGATCATGGCCCTCGTCGTCTTCCTTCGCGGCCTCAATGTGGGCGGCCACCGGCGAGTCCGGCCCGCCCGGCTGGCGGCCGCACTGGGGCGCTTCGGCGCCGTGAACGTCGGGGCCGCCGGCACCCTGGTGCTCCGGCGGCCCGCCGGGCGGCGCGAGGTGCGGCGTGAGCTGGAGCGCCGCCTCCCGGTTCCCACCGAGATCATGATCTGTGACGGCGCCGAGGTTCGGGCGCTGCTGGCGGGCCGCTGGTTCGCGGGCCGGCGGCCAGGGAAGGAGCTGGTGCGGTTCGTCTCCATCCTGGCCCGGAAGCCCAGTGTCAGGCCCCGGCTCCCGCTCCAGGTTCCGGCGCGGGGGCCGTGGGTGGTGCGGGTGCTGGCACGGGAGGGGCGGTTCGTGATCGGCGTCTACCGCCGCCAGATGCGGGCCATCGGATCACTCGGCGAGTTGGACCGGGTGTTCAGAGTTCCGGCCACCACCCGGAGCTGGAGCACCCTCGCTGCGGTCGGCGCGGTGCTGGACCAGCCGCCGGCGCCCAGGGGCCGGGGAACTCGCCGGGCGGGACCCTGATACATTGAGACCAATCACGTGAGGGCGGAGGCCGGGCCGACCGGGCCGGCGCCGCCGCAGCACCCAGGGAGGACCCATGTCCATTCGCCCCGTCCGCCAGATGCTCGAGTCCCAGCCCACCATGGAAGGCGCCGGCGTGCATCTCCGGCGCGCATTCGGGTTCGGCAAGACTGACGACTTCGACCCGTTCCTGCTGTTCGACGACTTCCGCAACGACCGGCCCGCCGACTACATGGCCGGCTTTCCCTGGCACCCGCACCGCGGGATCGAGACCATCACCTACGTGCTCACCGGCACGGTGGAGCACCGCGACAGCCTGGGCAACCAGGGCAGCCTGGGCGCCGGGGACGTGCAGTGGATGACGGCGGGGCGGGGCATCATGCACCAGGAGATGCCCAAGGGAGATCCCCAGGGCCGCATGCACGGCTTCCAGCTCTGGGCCAACCTGCCCTCGAAGCAGAAGATGACCAACCCGCGCTACCAGGACATCGCCGGGCGGGACATTCCCAGCGTCACCGATGATGACGGCACGGTGGTGCGGGTGGTCACCGGGGAGTTCTGGGGCAAGCGGGGCCCGGTGGAGGGCGTGGCCGCCGACCCGCAGTACCTCGACGTCACGGTGCCGCCGGGCAAGCGGAAGCGCCTGCCGGTGGAGACCACCCGGAACGCCTTCGCCTACGTGTTCGAGGGGTCGGGCAGCTTCCGCGACGCCTCCGCGCCGCAGGGCGTGGTGACCGAGACCGTCGGCGCCGCCGGCGCCGGGCCCACCGTGCTGGACGAGGCCGGCAACCGTTCGCTGGTGCTGTTCGACCGGGGCGACGAGATCGTGGTGCAGGCGGGGGAGCAGGGGATCCGCTTCCTGCTGGTGTCAGGCCAGCCGCTCCGCGAGCCGGTGGCGTGGTACGGGCCCATCGTCATGAACACCCGCCAGGAGCTGGAGCAGGCGGTGCGGGACCTCGAGATGGGAACGTTCATCACCCGGTAGGCACGACGGGGGGCCGGGCGGGCGCCCGGCCTCCCCACCCCTTCCGCAGGACTTCCATGAGCACACCGGTCGAAGCCTGGCTCCGCGGCCCGGTCGCGGGCATCGTCCCGCTGCTGCAGCCGGCGGCCCACGCCCTCATCCAGGTGGGGGAAGACGTCCTCCCCATCGTCGCCGACCTCACGACCGAGCAGCTCTGGGCCCGTCCCGGGGGCGGGGCGGCGATCGGCTTTCACCTCATGCACCTCCCCGGCAGCCTGGACCGGCTGCTCACCTACTCCCGCGGCGAGGCGCTCTCCCCGGCGCAGCAGGAGGCGCTGGCCCGGGAGCGCTCGGTCCACGAGGACCGGCCGGCGCTGGCCGGGCTGTCAGGCCGTTTCCGCGATGGGCTCGCGGCGGCGCTGGAATACCTGGGGACGGTGGCGGAGTCGAGCCTGTTGCTCCCGCGGGAAGTGGGGCGGAAGAAGCTGCCGTCCACCACGCTGGGGCTGATCTTCCACGCGGCGGAGCACTCGTCGCGGCACGCGGGACAGATCGTGACGCTCACCCGGGTGGTGCGGGCGGGGTAGGCCCCGCGGCTGGCGCCGCCCGGCCGGCGCGCTACATTGGGGCATCCAGGAGACGCCCTTGCGGACTTCCGAACGGTGTGAGGCAGCAACTTCTCCCGTCATTGCAGGGCTCACGGCTGCCACCTTCCGGGCGAGGGTGGCAGCCGTTGTGTCTCTGCCTCACAGTCATGCCGCCCCCGCCATCCCGCCGGCCAGCTCACCACCATTAAGAGGGAGGTCGCCATGAGTGAAGCCCCCCAGGCCCCCGCGCCCCAGCCCGCCCCCGATCCCGCCGCCCTCCAGCGGGAGATGGCCCGGCTCCGGGGCGAGCAGAATTTCGCCAACGGGTTTGGCGCCGGGGTCATCGCGGCGCTGATCGGCGCCGTGGTGTGGGCGGCGGTCACGGTGTTCACCGGCTACCAGATCGGCTGGATGGCCCTCGGCGTGGGCATCCTGGTCGGCCTGGCGGTCCGCCACTTCGGCCGGGGCATCGAGCCCCGCTTCGGCATCCTGGGCGCCGGGCTGGCCCTGTTCGGCTGCCTGCTCGGCAACCTCTTCGCCGTGATCGGCATGGTGGCCGTCCAGGAGGAGACCTCGGTGCTGGCCATCTGGGGCGTGCTGGAGTGGACCGCGGTGCCGGGCATCATGGCCGCCACCTTCAGCCCGATGGACCTGGTGTTCTACGGCATCGCGGTCTACGAGGGGTAC
>CAZCVG010000194.1:0-5075 GCA_964501735.1 uncultured Gemmatimonadaceae bacterium
CCTACCGTCCTACCGTCCTACCGTCCTGCGCTACTGCTGGGCCAGGAAGCTCGCCACCGTTTCCCCCGCCCGCGCCCCTTCCACGCCAGGATTCTGCGGCGACTTCTTGAACTCCATGGAAATCCGGTTGGTCTCGGCGCCGATCTGGGCGATGATGTCGTTGAAGGTGATCGTGGCCGGCCCTTCCATCAGGGTCTTGAACACCATGAAGGTGAGCAGGCCAACCCGGGCGGAGTTGCCGTTGGCCAGCTTGAGGGCATAGTTGGCCGAGGTTTCCGTCGGCGCCGAGGCGGCGATCAGGATGTGATTGGACGGCTGGGCGTACTCGTTGCCCGCCGAGCGCACGTTGGTGGTGATCAGCTTGGCCGGATTCTCCATCTGGGCCTCGAAGTCCCGGTAGCGCAGGAACCGCCCCTGCGGCGTGACCGGCCCGCCCGTCTCATGCGCCAGCCCGAATCCTTCGGGCACGCCCAGGTTCCCGGCCAGGTCGCTCCAGCTCGCCAGCTGGCTCTTGGGAATGGGGGCGCCGCGGGTGCCGGTGCCGGCATGGCACATGTCGAGGATCACCAGGACCCGCCCGGCCTTGAGTTCATTGGTGAGGACCGCCATCTCGTCATCCAGCAGGTAGCCGTAGAGGTCGCCCTGGGTACCCCAGGTGGCGATCGCCTCATCCTTGCCGTCCGTCTCGGGATCGTCGGCGCCGGTCCAGCCGCGGTTGTCGGGCAGCTGCATGCCGTGGCCGGAATAGTGGAACACCGCCACGCCATTGGGGCCGGCCTGGCCGAGGTGGCGCCGGAAGGCCTCGATGATCTGGTCCCGGTTGGACTCCACGTCACGGAGGACGACGATGTCGGAGGGCTTGAAGCCGTACTTCTGGGTGAGCATCGTCTGCATCAGGAGCACGTCATTGGACGGGCCGCCGGCCAGGTCGGCGTCCTCGCCGGGGTAGTCGTCCGCCGCCACCAGCAGGGCGTAGCGCCCGTTGGGGTTGCCCCCGCCGGGGTACAGCCGGGCCCAGTCAACGTTCGTCACCGAGCCCTGCGAGCGGGTGGAGAGGGTGTAGGTGCCGCGGGAATTGGGCTTGGTGCCCACCACGTAGATCAGGTATGCGGCGTCCTGGGGCAGCTTCAGCTCGACCGAGACGCTGCCGGTCGCGGTGTCGCTCTCGGCGATGTGCACCGGCTGGGCGCCCTGGTCGAGGAACACCGCCAGCACCAGCTGGTAGCCGGCCTTGGCCGTGAAGCTGACGAGCTCGTTCCGGGCCCCCTGGTAGCTCCACTTGTCGAGCACCCAGCCGTTCTGGAGCTGGATGTCGCCGTTGCCCAGCTCGCCCTGGAGGAACTGGTTGGGCCGGATGAGCGGCGTGGACACCAGGGCCCGCTCCACCGCCGCGGGCCGGGTCGAACGGCCCTCCGTGAGGATCCGGGCGGTGTTCGAGGCCGGCTGCTGGGCCGCGAGGGGAAGTGCCGACAGGATGATCGTGGCCATCCCGGCCACGGAGACAGCGGTACGCATGAACGCCTCCCGATCAGGTTGGTGCCGCATTCCGGTAAGAGCCTGGCGCCGGCTAGAGTACCCCGCGCCGCTTGAGCCGATCGTACTGGTCCACCACAGCCACCGCCGCGCCGGCCGGCGCGACGTCCAGCACCAGCACACCGCGTGCCCGCATTTCCGCCAGGGCGTCGCCCCGGGCCTGGAGCAATTCCTCGGCCGCCGCCCGCTCGAACGCCCCGGCCGCATCGGCCGGCCGGCCGGCCGAGAGCCGCTCCAGCGCCGGGTCCCTCAGGGTCACCGCCAGCGGCAGGTGCCGTGGCCGCAGCGCCCCGCTCTGGGCCAGCATGGCCTCGCTGGCCATTCGGTCAATCACGTCCGTGAAGATCACCGTCAGGGCCCGCTTCCGGTTGCGGGCCGCCAGGTACGCGAAGGCGCCGGGATAATCCGGTTCCACCAGCCGGCCCTCCACCACGGCCAGCGCCTCGAGGATGGCCCGCAGGGCCCGGCGCCCGCGGGCCGGCGGCACGAACTGCTGCACCGTGTCGGCAAAGACCATGAGCCCGACATTGTCGTCGTGATCCACCGCGCTGTGGGCCAGCCGGAGCGCCGCTTCCACCACCGCCTCCAGCCTGGGCTGGCCGTCCACCTCGGCCGCCAGCATGCGCCCGGCGTCAATCACGATCAGCACCTGCTGCCGGCGCTCATCCTCGAACTGGCGGGCCATGACCTTGCCCCGGCGCCCGGTGGCCTTCCAGTCAATGGTGCGGGTATCCTCGCCGGGGACCCACTCTTTCAGGCTCTCGAACATCCGGCCTTCCCCGATCCGGCGGACGCTCCGGAACCCCGCCTCGCGGCGGCGCTGCGTCTGGGTGGGAAGCGATCGCAGGGACGCGCCGACCAGACTGGGATACACAGTGGCCTGCCAGGGGAGGTCGCGCCGGAGCTGGCGCCAGACCAGGCCCCACGGCCCCAGCACCCGCAGGTGGAGCGTGCCCGCCGCCTCGCGGCCCCGGCGCCGCGGCACCACGGCGACCCGCTCCTCGAGCCGCCCGCGCGCGGGCAGCCGGACCTCGCGCTCGAGCGGGCCGAGCGGCGCCACCGGGCCGGGCCAGTTCTCCCGCACCCGGATCACCAGCGGGCGCCCGAGCGGGTTGGCCCACGCCAGCTGGACCGGCAGCTGGCGTCCCACCGAGAACGCCGCGGGGGTCTCGCGCCGGATCCCCAGCCCATCCAGGGCACCGCCCGCCGACCGCCACCCGTCCACCAGGAGGGCGGCCAGCCACATCCCGTCCAGCACCACGAAGACCACCAGGGCCCCGGGCCAGACCAGGCCGAGTGGCGCCACCGCCGCCAGCGCCACGGCTCCGGCATACCAGCGGCGGGACGGCAGGATCATCCGCGCGGCGCCTCGACTCGCTCTAGAATGGTGCGGAGCGCCTGGTCGGGGGTGACGCCTTCAAGTTCCAGCTCAGGAGCCACCGCCACCCGGTGGCGCAGGACCGGCGGCGCCAGCCGCTTGACGTCGTCGGGGATCACGTAGGTCCGGCCGCCGAGCACCGCCGCCGCCTGCGAGAGCTTGAGGAGGGCCACACTGGCCCGCGGGGAGGCCCCGAGGGTGAGCGCCGGGGCGCCGCGGGTTGCCCGCACCAGCGCGGTGATGTACGCCAGGAGGCTCGGCTCGACCCTGACCCGACGGGTGGCCATGCGCAGCCGGGCCAGGCCGGCAGCGTCCATGACGCGCTCGACCCCGAAGCTGGCGGGTTCGGCCGCCTCGAAGCCCGCCAGCACCCGGCCCAGCACACCCTGCTCGGCCTCGGCGCTGGGGTAGCCCAGCAGGCTCTTGATGAGGAAGCGGTCCAGTTCCGCCTCGGGCAGGGGATACGTCCCCTCGAACTCGATGGGGTTCTGGGTCGCGAAGACGGTGAAGTTCGCCGACAGCGGATGGCTGGTGCCGTCCACGGTCACGTGCCGCTCCTGCATCGCCTCCAGCAGCGCCGCCTGGGTCTTGGCGGGGGCGCGGTTGATTTCATCCCCCAGCACCAGGTCCCCGAACAGCGGCCCGGGCCGGAAGGTGAAGCCGCCCTGCCCCGTCAGCAGGTTGACCCCGGTGATGTCACTGGGCATCAGGTCGGGGGTGAACTGGATGCGCCGGAACTCGAGGCCGAGGGCCTCGGCCAGGGTGCGCACCAGCAGGGTCTTGGCGGTGCCTGGGGCGCCCTCGAACAGCACGTGTCCCCGCGCCATCAGGGCGAGAACCGCTTCCTCGAGCACATCCGATTGACCGAGTACGACCCGGCCGAGCTGGGCAAGCAGGGCGCGGGCCAGGCCGGCCTGCGCCTCGGCCTCCGCCTCGGTCAGGGGCTCAATTCCTCCCACACATCCTCCACGGCGTTGGCGGCCATCAGTACACCGGGGGCGGACTGTCCCGGCCGGGTGAGTCGTTCGAGCGTCTGCACCGCCTCGCGGGCGCGGGGCGTCCGCAGGTTGGTGCCCAGTTGCTGGAGCCAGGGGCCGAGTTCTCCCTTGGCCTGCCGGGCGGGGCTGAGCCGGCGCCGGAGGCCGCGGATCATGGCGGCGATCGCCACGTCGTGTCCCCGGGCCGCCGAGAGCGCCGTGGCCAGCGCCCGCACATGCTCCAGCGGCGAGCGCCGCCGCCTGACGATGACATGGCGCACCGGCCCGAACCGCACCGCGCCCGCCAGCACCGACAGGAGGCCGACCACGGCCAGCTGCCAGCCGGCCCAGCCCAGCGGCGAGCGGCGGCTCCAGGCCAGCGTCGCCCCGGCGAGGGACCCGCCCTCGGCGAAGCCGTGCTCGGCCTCGGCGAAGATGACCCGGGCATCGCGTCCTGCAAAGAGCCCCAGGGCCCAGACCCCCGCGTCGGTCTCCCGGAGCGCACGATTGCGCAGCAACCCGGCATCGGAGACCAGGGTCACCTGCCGCCGGCTGTCCTCCCGGGTCAGCCGCAGGACGCTGGCCCGCCGCCCCGGCCCCACCAGCAGGGTTTCCGCGGCGATGACCGCCGGCACGGCGCACTCGACCGCCACGGCATCGCTCAGGCGGCTGGTGTCGGTCACGGTGGTCTCGCTGTGCCGGGCGAGGAGGGCCGCGACCCGGGGCCACTCCCCGGCCTCGCTTGACCCGCTGGCGACAACGGCCACGCTGTCCCGGCCGCGCCAGTCGAGGCTGTAGCCGAAGCAGCGCATCACCGGCTCCGCGCCGGGACCAGCGAGGAGGAGATCGCCACCGTCCGGTTCTTCGGACCAGGCCAGGACCCGCCGCACATCGCCATGGCCCAGGGGCTCGGACGGGTCGAGCAGGACCAGGGCCGCCGTGCCAGCGCCGTCGTCGCCGGGCCACCGGCCGATCCCCCGCCGCACCCGCTTGACCACGATGCCCAGGCGCTCCAGGCCTTCCGCCAGCCCACGGGCCCCGAACGGCCCGGCGAGGAAGGTAGAGGCCCGCCGGTCGGCCTGGGGGTCGGCGTTCCGGCGCTGCCCCAGCGCGGCGGCGAGGGCCAGAAGCACCCCGAGGGCCACCACACCGGCCAGCGCTTCAGTGCGCCGCTGCATATCGCTCGG
>CAZCVG010000195.1:0-5019 GCA_964501735.1 uncultured Gemmatimonadaceae bacterium
CGGAAGACCCGGGCCGACCTCAAGCTGGGCATCTGCGGCGAGCACGGCGGGGAGCCGAAGTCGGTGGCCTTCTGCGACAGCCTGGGGATGAACTACGTGAGCTGCTCGCCGTTCCGGGTGCCGATCGCCCGGCTGGCGGCGGCCCAGTCGGCCCTGGCCGAGCGCGGGACGATGGACCGTACCCGGGCCACCGTCTAGCACCCCATCGCAGGCCGCCGGGCCGGGGCGCCGTCCTGTCGCCCCGACCCGGCCCCCATCGGGGCCCTCTCTACCTCGCCCGGCCGTCCCGCCGATGTTTCATTGTCGCAACGTCGGTCGCATCCCGCCGGACAAGTCGCCATCTTGTGAGGTAACGCCCGGGCCCCACCGGGCGGCGACTATTCGATGGGAGGAGTACATGCAATCACGGCACACAATGCTGGCGCTGGCCACGCTGCTCGGCGCCTGCAGCAGTGGCAGTGAACCGGTCCTTCCGCCCGCCAGCGGCCTCCTGCGGGTGGTCCAGGCCGTCGGCAGTTCCAATTCGGTCGCCGTCCGGGTAGACGGGACCCTGCTGCTCACCCTGGCTCCAGGGACCGTGTCGGCCCCCACCGCGGTCGCCGAGGGCCATCACACCCTGACGCTCACCCCCACCGGGGGCGGGACCCAGGCCTCCACCCATGACATTCACGTTACCGACGGCGCCAGCATGACCCTGGTCGCCCGGGACTCCGCCGGCATCGTGGTGCCGTCGCTGCTGGCCGACACCGGGGCCATTGTCCCCGCCGGCAAGAGCAAGCTCCGGGTGATGCACGCCGCGGTGATGGCCCCGGCCATTGACATCTACCGGCTGCAGCCCGACTTCCCCGACCTGGTGACGGTGATGTTTCCCTTCGCCTACGGGGCCGTCTCGCCCTACCTGCAGAGCGACCCGGGAACCTGGGACATCGTGGTGACCCCGGAGGGCCAGCCGGATACCCTGCACCACTCCGGCGGCTTCACGGTGGCCGACGGAAAGCGGGTCACGGTGATCGTTATGGACAGCAGCGCCGCCGGCGGAATCATCTCGCTCGTGGTGGCCGACAACTAGCCCCCGGGAACGGCGGACCATCGTGGACATCGTGCATGACCAGCCGGGGCAGCGATTCCTGGCTCAGACCGAGAAGGGCACCGCCATCCTGGCCTACGACCGCCCCGCGGATGGGGTGATGGACATCTACAGCACGTTCGTTCCGCTGGCGGCCCGGGGACGGGGGATCGCGGCCCGGCTGGTCGAGGCGGCGGTGGCCCACGCCCGGGCCCAAGGCTACCGAATCGTCCCCAGCTGCTCGTACGTCGTCACGTGGCTCCGCGCCCACCCCGACCAGGCCGACCTGATCCGGGCCTGACCTCCCGGCGCCGGGGACGGCCGGGCTGCGTAGATTACCCTCGCGATGAGCGAGCTCCGGGACTACTCGGCGAGGGTGAGGCTGCGGGACGGGACGGCGGTGCGGCTCAGGGCCGTGCGGCCGGAGGACAAGGCCTCGTTCCGGACCGGCTTCAGCCAGCTCTCTCCCCAGGCCATCTACCACCGCTTCTTCCAGGCCAAGCGCGCGCTCACCGACGCCGAGCTGGCCTACCTCACCGAGGTGGACTTTCAGGACCACGTGGCGCTGGTGGTGGAGCTCGACCAGGAGCTGGTGACCCCCAGCGGCCGCCACTTCCCCGGCGAGCTGGTTGCCGTGGCGCGATTCGTCCGGCTTACCCCTGAGCGGGGGGCGGACAAGGCCGAGGTGGCTTTTACCGTGGGCGATGAGGTCCAGGGCCGCGGAATCGCCACCCAGCTGCTCCGCCACCTGGCGGAAATCGCCCGGGGCCTCGGCATCACCGCTTTCGTCGCCGAGGTGCTGCCCGACAACCGGCCCATGCTGGACGTGTTTGCCCACAGCGGTATGGCCGTCACGGAGCACGTCGTCGAGGGCGTGGTGCATGTGGAGATCCAGCTCGGCCCCGGCTGACCAATGAGGAGGGCGCTACCCGATGGATGCCGAGAGCTGTTCTCACCATGAAGCCCGGTGGACGGGCCCCTGCCTGCCCGGATGAGCGCCCCCGCGCCCATCGGCCCGGTGACCCTCCGGCCGGCCACCAGTCGGGACACCCCGGCGGTCCGGGCGCTGGTCTTCGGCATCCTGGCCGAGTTCGGCTTCACTCCCGACCCCACCGGGACCGATGCCGACCTGGAAGACCTGGAGCTGAGTTACTCCCGGCGCGGCGGGGCCTTCGAGCTGGCGGAGGGGACGCACGGGGAACTGCTCGGCTGCGTGGGCCTGTACCCGCTCGACGGGGAGACCGTCGAGCTCCGCAAGATGTACCTCCGGGCCGACGCCCGCGGTCTGGGACTCGGCCACCGGCTCCTGGCCCACGCCCTTGATGTCGCCCGCGACCGGGGCTTCTCTACCGTCGTGCTGCAGACCGCGTCACTCCTCGAACGCGCGGTGGGCATGTACCGCCGGGCCGGCTTCGAGCCGTACCAGCCTGAGGTCCGGGTTCCACGCTGCGATATCGCCCTGCGCTTGCGGCTTCCCGGTCGTGACCTCTCGCGCGCTCCCGGGGTCTAGGGGATGGTCGCCCGGTTTCCCTCGATGCCCGTCACCTGCCCGGAGGGGCGTATGCGCGTTCTTCAGCCAGGCCTCCTGCTCCTGTGCTTCGCCTGCTCCAACGGGCCCTCCGCACCGCCCGCCCTGAAGGACGGCAGCTTCCAGTACGCCGCCTTCACCGAGTCCGGGCAGCAGGTGCTGGAAGGCCGCCTCCGGCTCACGTTCCCCGACGAGGCCACGGTGACCGGGACCTGGAGGATTGACTGGGCGCCTGGCGCGGACACCACCGCCCTCGTGGGCCCCCAGGTTGGCACCGGGCAACTGGTGGGGACCCGCCATGGCGATACCCTGGTGATCGAGCTGAATCCCGGCAACGCCGACAACAACGTGGGTCTCGTGGCCGTGACCGCGGGTGGCGGATGGCAGGGGGAGTGGGAGTGGGTGGCCCTGACCGGCCCCCGTTCGAAGGGAGCGTTCGTTGCTTCCCGCTGAGGCTCTGCCGCTGGAGGGCCCGTTTCCGGCCGGTCGGCGCCTGGCCACATCGGTCCGCGCCATCCTGGCGCGCGTGGCGACGGCCGTCCGGCGGGTGCGGCTTGAGCACCGCTGGCTGATTCTCTTCGTGGTGCTGTTCCTCGCCTTCTTCGTCGTGCTCGTGTTCCAGCCCACCGTCGGCCGGGGAGGGCGGTGACGCTGGCCCTGCCCGGTTCCCCACTCCAGGCTCACCCGGCGGCCTGAAGCAGGTCGGCCTGGGCCGGGCGCCGGCCCGGCCGGTAGGCCGATTCGGGGATGTCCGCGAGCGTGGAGTGCCGGAGCCGGCCGCCCAGACCGTAGAACTGGCAGAAACTCATGATCAGCGGGCGCCACCGATCCGGGTCAATGCGGTGGTCGTGGCCCGGGAGCCTGATCCCTTCCTCGATGTGCACCCTGACGATGCGGACCTCCAGGGCAACGAGGTGACCACGGCGGTCGGGATCATCCTGGGCCAGCGGCAGGCTGGCCTTGAGCACCGCCTCGAGCTGCACCGGGCATTCCCTGACTCTTGGCGGCGCCACAATGTCCGCCGGCTCGGCCGACAGGCCCGCGATCGCGAACTTGTACTTCTCATGCCGGTAACCCATCGCGACCTTGTGCGGCGGCACCGGATCAGAGCCGGTGGTCCGGGCCAGCCGATCCACCGCATCGGCCTGCGCGGCCGACGGCAGGTTGAGCACGCACTCGCCGGTGCGCAGGATGTTGGCCGGCGTCTTGGAGCGTGCTCCGAAGCCGAGCAGGCAGCTCCGGCCCAGCCACCAGGCTGAAGACATCGGGGCCAGGTTGGGTGAGCCGTCCTCATTGAGGGAACTCACCAGCACCACGGGTGTGCCGAAATAGAGGATGGCGGGATCAACAGTTACGTGCACCAAGCACCCCTCGAGAGCAGTGGAAGCGGAGATGGGCAGTCCCATCGCATCGCACTGCGAAAGCTAGGGGCCGGATTGTCCCCGGCTATCCGTTTCCTGCGGCGGAACCGGGACTGGTTGCCAGAGCCTGTGACCCGGCCCTAGGTTGGTCCCGGACGGTGTCCCATCTCTGCCCGCTTCCCGAGCGCGCCGCCATGCCATCTCCGCTGATTCGTGACGCCGTGCCCGAGGATGCCCCGGCCCTGGTCCCGCTTCTCGCGGCGCTGGGGTACCCGGCCGACGCCCCCACCGTGCGAGACCGGCTCGGCCAGCTCCTGTCGCTGGACCGCACCGGACGGGTCCTGGTGGCGGTGATGGGGCCGGACGTGGTGGGGTTTGCCACCCTGCACAGTACCCCCACCCTGCACCGTCCCACGCCGGTCGGCCGGATCACCGGCATCGCGGTGGATGGCCGGGGGAAGGGGCTGGGAGTTGGCCGTCTCCTGGTCGAGGCGGCCGAGCGTCACTTTGCCGGCCTGGGGCTGTCCCGGATCGAGGTGACCAGCGGACCGACACACGAAGCGGCGTACGGGTTCTACCGCCACCTCGGGTACTCGGACCAGGGCCTCAGGTTCGGCAAGGTGCTTCTCCAGGACGGCGGCTGAGCCGCCTGCCCTTCAACCGACTGGACTCCCATGCGACTTCGCTATCTCATCGTGGCGCTGCTGGCAGGGTTGGTTGCCGGCTGGGTGCTGGCCCCACGCGGGAGCGGCGGGTGGAACCGGTTCTGGGGCGCCGGGACCACCCGCATCGAGGAAGCCACGATCATGGAGCGGCTACGTTCGGTCGCCAGCCTGGTCACCACCGAAGTGGCGCTCCGCGACGTGGTCACGTTCGAGAACACCCGGCTGGGATCCACCAAGCGGTCGCTGGTGGTGGCGACCGGCAAGGCAATGGTCGGGTTCGACCTGGCCAACCACGCCCGGGCCCGGGTGGACGACTCCGCCCGCCGGATTCACCTGAGCCTCCCCCGCGCCAGCCTCGTTGGGATAGATATCGTCCAGCTCAAGACCTACGACGAGAGC
>CAZCVG010000196.1:0-4962 GCA_964501735.1 uncultured Gemmatimonadaceae bacterium
GCTCTGGGGCGTGGACCACTGGGACGTCACGCCCGACATCATGTGCCTGGGCAAGTCCATCGGTGGCGGGGTGATGCCGCTCTCGGCGTTCATCTCCACCCCCAAGATCTGGGAGGTGATGATCCCCAACCCGATCATCCACTCCACCACCTTCGGCGGCAACCCGATCGCCTGCGCCGCCGGCATCGCGGCCATCACCGTGACGCTGGAGGAGGACCTCCCCGGCCAGGCCGCCACCAAGGGAGAGTTCCTGCTCAAGGAGCTGGGCGGCCTCATGCGGAAGTACCCGCAGGTGCTCTCCGACGTGCACGGCAAGGGGCTGCTGATCGGCATGGAGTTTCCCACCGACGAGATCGGCTTCAAGTGCGCCGCCGGGCTGTTCAAGCGCGGGGTGCTGGTGGCCGGGACCTACTCGAAGGCCCGGACCATACGGATCGAGCCGGCCCTGGGCATTCCCATGAGGCTGCTGGAGGAGCTGCTGAGCCGGCTGGAGGAGACGCTCCGGGAAATTGCGGCCGGGCGGTGAAGAAAGCCGAAGGGCGGGATCCTCTCGGACCCCGCCCTTCCTGGCTGGCCACTCCTCTGACCTGCCGGCGGCCTACTCCTCCGCCGAGCCCCCGAACAGCTTCGACCAGCTGATGGTCACGCCGCCCCAGAGCTTGAAGTCGTCGTCGAAATTCTTGAAGTCGTTGAACTTGGTGGCGTCGTCGCCGTTGATCTGGAAGTGCAGCGCCGGGGTGATGGACAGCGCCCCGGCCGAGAACGATAGGGAAGCCGAGATGTCGGCGTGGGTGAAGCCGTCGTCCACGAAGTTGGCCACCTCGCTGGCGTCGCTGTCGTTGATGCCCTGGCCGGCGCTGAACCCGGCCGTCACCCCGATGCTCAGCTCGCTGGCGCCCAGCGGGAAGCCGCGCGACAGGCCGCCCTCGAAGTACAGCCCCTTGACCTTGTCGAGGTCGTAGTAAGCGGTCAGCGTGGGGGCGAAGGGGGCGTCAATCTCGATGCCGGCGTAGGCCTCGATGGTGTTGAAGTCGCTGTCAATGGCCGGGGCGTCGTTGGGATAGACATAGGCCACGCCGCCGACGGTGATGCTGGCCTTGCCGGCGCTGAAGCCGATCTCGGCGTAGGGGTCCACTTCCGAGAGGTTGAAGCTGCTGCCGCCGCCCTGAGCGATGTCGTTGGCCTTGTCGTACTTGCCGATGTCAAAGTTGGTCCAGGCGCCCACGGTCAGAGAGGCGCTGCCGATCGGGAAGGAGAGCCAGAGGTCCGGCTGCAGCACCGGCTTGCTGGTCAGGGTGACGCCACGCCACACATAGCTGCTGTACACGCTGGCATCAAAGCCGAACTCCGTCTGCGCCGCGGCCGGGGCCGCCGACAGCACGGCCAGGGCGCTGCCAAGAACTAGTGCACGCTTCATGGTCTCTCCTCGCTGATGTGAACCGACGGACGTGACAGGAAATCAAAAGGCCGGCCCGCTCTGAGGGAGCGGGCCGGCCGTCAGACTGCTACGACCACGGCTACCGCTCCGCCCCCAGGCAGGTCCGGTTGACGTTCCGCGAATTGACGTTCCGGAGACAGGCCATGGGTCACTTCTGCTGGGTTCGTGGTCGCCGCCCCGTGGGGGCGGACGGAGGAGATATAAGGTTGGGTAGATAGGCTGTCAAGCAAGGTTCCGGGCGCTATACTCCGAGGTCCATGCAGGAACCACCGTTCGATCCCGAGGCCCCGTTCGGCCAGCTGCTGGGTGGCCTGATCGGGCTGCTGCGTGCCCCACACGCGGAGGACCGGGTTGTCTCCGGGCTGCTCGACGCCATGGCGGCCCGGGTGGCCGCCGGGCCGGTCCTCATCGAGGCCGGCATCGAGAACAGCTGGGCCCTGGACGGCGATCCGCTGAAGGCCCGGCTGCAGGCCCGCCAGGTGGACGCCATCCGGGTGGCCCCCGGGGCCACGACCATGGAACTCCTGGCCATGGCCCGCGCCCTCGCCGACGACGACGCCCCCATCCCCAGCACCGCCAACGTGCGGGTGAAACTCCTCCCCGATCCCCTGCCGCTCCAGATCTCCGGCCAGCGCCTCGCCATCAGCGATCCGTCCGCCACCACGGTGCCGAGGGCCCGCACCGGGGACCAGCTCACCGCGATGATCGAGGGCATCCTGCACGAGCTGGAGAAGGCCATCGGCCGGCAGCAGTGGCACGCCGTGCTGCATGATGCCCAGGCCGCGATCCGGGCCCTTCCCGCGGTCCAGGAGGATCACCGCCGGACCTACACCATCGCGCTCCGGCGCATGCTGGCCCATCCGGTGCTGGAGACCCTCATCGAACAGGCCTACCGCGTGCCCGAGGAACGGGCCCGCACGGCCGAGGTGCTGCAGGCTGGCGGGCTGGCGGCGGCGGAGCTGATGATCGAGGCGCTCAAGCAGAGCGAGACCGTCGGGCCCCGGGGATTCCTGGTGGACGCGCTGGGGGGCATGCCGGAGGCGCTCTCCCTCATCCTGCCCCTGGCCAGGAGCTCCCGGCCCGCGGAGGTCCGGATCGGGGTCGAGCTGCTGGGCCGGCTGGGGATACCCGAGGCCGTGCCAGCGCTGGTCGCCCAGATTGCCCACCCCGACGAACGGGTCCGGCTGGCCGTGGTGCAGGCGATGGGACACTACCGCGAGAAAGCGGTGGTCGAACCGCTCCGGCAGGCCCTGGGTCACGATACGCCGAGTGTCCGGGCGGAGGCCGGCCGGGCGCTGGCCGCCCGCGGCTCGGCGGCGATCGCCATGCCCCTCCTCGCCGCCCTCGATGCCGAGCGGGACAGCGCGGTCTGGGAGCAACTGGTGGGGGCCATCGCCGGGATTGACGCGCCCGAGGCCGCCTCGGCGCTCATCGGAATCGCCATCGAGAAACCGGGGCTCCTCGGCCGGCGAAGCACCCTTGAACGCAAGCAGTTGGCGGTGGTGGAAGCGCTGGCTGGGGCGGGCACGAACGCTGCGAAACAGGCGCTGGCCCGCATCGCGGCGGAGGGAAAGGGGGCGGTGCGGGAGGAGGCCCAGCGCCGGCTGGACGGCTAGGCTGCCGGGGGCCCTCGGCCCCGGCGCCACGCCGCCAGCCGGCCGCGAAACCTTACTGCTTCTTCACCTCGAGGCTCTCCATGTGGATGGAGAGGTTGTGATTGATCCGGAGTCCCGCGATCCCGTCGGTGTCCACGCTCCCCCTGGCCACCGAGTGCACCTCCTGGCCGTTGACATGGAAGCTCACCTTGTCCGCCCCCACCACGATCGAAAGCACATTGGCCACCGGCCCCTCGGCCGTGCCGGGGACGATGGCGGCGTGGCTGGTCCAGCCGGTGGTCACGTCGGTGGCCGAGCCGCCATTCCTGCGCTTGACCTTGTAGGTGCCGTCGCCCCGGATCAGGAAGTAGGTGTACCGCTGGGCGGCGGCATCCAGCGCATCGCCGCCGATGAACAGCCCAAACGCCTCGCGGTGGCCCTTCCCCTCGGGGAAGAGATGCAGTTTGGCGCTCACGGTGTAGTTGCCATTCACCCGGTCGGCGGAGCGGTAGACGATCCCGCTGGCCGCGGTGGTCAGGTGCCACCCGGGGGGCATGGTCTCGAGCTTGATGTCGGCCAGCTTGCTCCCCATGTCGGGCCGGCCGGACCAGCCGGCGGGAAAGACGCCGCCCCCCTCGATCCGGGGTGAATGGGCATGCCCCTGGTCCTGGGCGGCCAGCAGCGTGGGGAGAAGGAGCAGCAATCCCGGAAGCAAACGGCGCATCGCGACCTCGCGGTTGAACGGAAAGAGGATTCTGGGTAAGCTAGTGGCGGTCCGGTGTACCCGGAACGGACCGGGGCGGCAGGGTCGCCTACGTCCCGCCTCCGGCCGCTGTTTCCCGCTGGCTCTCTGGAGTGTCACAACATGGAACTGCTTGGACGGATCTTCGCCGGAATCGGCGCAGCGGGGGTGCTGGCCGCCCTCACGTTCGTCTCCCTGCTGATCGGGGTGCTGATCCACGGGATGATCATCCTGATGGCCGGCAAGCCGATTGACGATTTCCTGCGGAAGCGGGGCGAAGAGATCTACGAGCCGGGCTCGGCCAAGTAGGCCGCGGCCGGATCTAGCCCCCCGCTGGCGCCTCGCCGGCTCCTCTCTCGGCCTCGGGTAGTTCTACCGAGGCCTTCTTGATGGCGGCGTCGTAGTTGGTCTTGACGCTCACCAGGGCATCCCGCAGTCCCCGGACCTTCACCTGAAGCCCCCCTCCCCGCCGTCCCATGGCGGCCATAGCCCCGGCGGCGTCGGCGAAGCTGTTGAGGCTGAGTTGCGAGGCGCCAGCCTTCATTTCGTCCAGCATCCGGATCATGGTCCGGAGCGCCGTCTCGTCCAGCGATCCGCCCCCCATCTGCTCCACTATCGTCTTGACCTTGGCCAACTTGGGGGGCAGGCGCTCGAGAAAGGCGAGCTGGGCCTGCTGCCGGGCGGTGAGTTGGATAGCCATGCAGGAGATATAGCCTCCCCGGCTGGAAATGGCACGGCCCGGGGATCGTGGGGGCGGATCCCTGACCCCCAGTGCCGGCATCGCGCCACCTCTCCCGACTTTCCTGCTCCCGGGCTACGTTTCGGCCCCTGAAACCCCCCACATTTTTCGCCGTCAGGTGCGCGGTTTGACCGCCTCCCCCGCGTTGCCACGGGTATTGCCATGAAGCTCTCCGACGTATCCATCCAGCGTCCCGTGCTGGCCAGCATGCTGAGCCTGGCGCTGGTCCTGTTCGGGGTGATCGCCTACCGGCAGCTGCCGGTGCGGGAGTATCCCGACGTGGACGCTCCGGTTATCTCGGTGACCACCGTGCTGCCGGGCGCCAACCCGCAGGTGGTGGAGACCGCTGTCACCGACATCCTCGAGGAGGAGCTGAGCACGCTGTCGGGGCTCCGCACCCTGACCAGCGCCAGCTCGGAGCAGACCAGCAACATCACCCTGGAATTCA
>CAZCVG010000197.1:0-4932 GCA_964501735.1 uncultured Gemmatimonadaceae bacterium
GTTGAAGAAGGGCGGCCCCACCGAGATCTTGGTGCCGCGCACCGCCTCGGAGAGGATGGGAAACAGGGTGCCCCACAGCACCGAGAACGCGATGCCCACCAGCAGCAGGTTGTTGAACAGGAAAGCCGCCTCCCGGCTCACCATGCTTTCCAGGGCCACGTCCGCTTCCAGCTTTTCCCACCGGGTGTGGAGGAGGGTGTAGGCCAGGATGCCCGACGCCAGCAGGAAGCCCAGGAAGAAGTACCCCACATTGGACTGGGTGAAGCTGTGCACGCTGGCGATGATGCCGCTGCGGGTAATGAAGGTGCCGAAGATGCTGAGCAGGAACGACCCGATGATCAGGGTCATGTTCCAGCGCTTGAGCATCCCGCGCTTTTCCTGGATCATCACCGAATGCAGGAAGGCCGACATGGTGAGCCAGGGCAGCAGGCTGGCGTTCTCCACCGGATCCCAGGCCCAGTAGCCGCCCCAGCCCAGCTCCACATAGGCCCACCACATGCCGAGAGTGATGCCGATGGAGAGGAACAGCCAGCTCATCAGGGTCCACTTGCGGATGGCATGCAGCCAGCCGGTGTCCACCCGCCGGGCCAGCAGGGCGGCGATGGCGAAGGCGAACGGGATGGTGATGCTGATGTATCCCAAATACAGCATCGGCGGGTGGATGATCATGCCGATGTTCTGCAGCTGGGGATTGAGCCCGTTGCCGTCGGGCGGAGTGAACGGCAGGCGCTCGAACGGGCTGGAGCCGAACAGCATCACCACCACGAAGAACACCACCACGCTGCTGGTCACCGCCGCCACGTACGGCATGAGCGAGCGGTAGCGCGCCGGGGTCAACCACTGGGCCACCGAGGCAAAGCTGGCCAGCACGACCGCCCAGAAGAGCAGCGAGCCCTTCTGGCCCGCCCAGAAGGCCGAGGCGATGTAATAGTCGGGCAGGTTCCGGGAGGTGTAGCTGGCCACGTACTCGATATTGAAGTCGTGGGTGATCAGGCCGTACCACAGGCAGAGCGAGGCCACCACCAGCACCCCGAACAGGGCATGGACCGCACGGGTCACCGACAGCGCCAGGGCGGGCCGGGCATGCCACCGTCCCGAGAACCCGACCACCGCCGCCCAGCCGCCGATCAGCAGGGCCATCCAGAGCGAAAACTGTCCCAGCAGCGTCATGGCGTGCCGCCTCCGCTCGCGGCGCGAGCCGCCGCGAGGAAGTCCTCGAGCGACCGGGGGTGTTCACTGTACTCGGGCCGCTTGGCCGCGATCTCCGCGTCGTAGTGCTTGAGGAAATCGGCGTAGCTGCGGGCCAGGGCCGCCTGGTCCTTCTCGAACCGGGCGATGGTGCCCTGCACAATAATGCCGAAGAGATGGGAGCGCTGGTTCTTCAGGATGGTGTCGGCCAGGGCCCGGGCGCCGGCCATGTCGCCGGTGTGGAGCCGGATCAGGGCGGCGTGGTACCGGGCATCGGCGTCAATCTCCTCCAGCATGCCGTAGGCCGAGAGGGCCATGGGGGCGAAAGTGGTCACGGTGGTCTCGTCGCCGGACTCGGAGGCCCGCATGATCCGGTTGTACAGCCGGTCGAACCGCTCCCGCGGTGTCATGTTCGAGATGTCCGTGACCGCCGCCGCGTCGGCGCCCGCGGCCAGCGGCACCGGGGCGGCCGCCGCGCCCCCCCCGCCGCGGTTGAGTCCGAGCACCAGGCCCCCCACGACCGCCACCGTCACCCCGCCGGCCAGGAACCACAGCAGCGGGGCCCGGGTCCCCTCCGCCGTGGCCGTGGCCGTGGCCGAATTCCCGCACTGGGCGCAGAACCGGGCACCGGGCGCCAGGGCGTTGCCGCAGCGCCCGCACTGGTCGGCACCGAGGGCAACGCCACAGTGGCGGCAGAACTTGCCACCGGTGGGCTTGCCGCAGGAGGGACAGGGGGCAGGACCCACGGGGGACTCCTCGGAAGGGCGTGTCATGGCACAGACCAGCGGAACGCGCAGGAAAAGTGGATAGGCTCTCAAGCCGCCGCAAGCGGCCGTGCGTTGACGCATTTGTAACCCATCTAATATTTGTCTTCATACTCCGCTCATGGAGGCGGGCGCCACGATGCCGGCGCCAACCCTAACGCAACTTCTGAAGAAAGTCTCACCAGAAATTGTCTTGCGCGTTCCCCGGGATACCGTACAATTACGGGCGTAACCCTCACATCCACAGGAACCGCATATGCGACTGCCTCGTCAGCTCAATTTGGGGCCCATCGCGCTGGTGGTGCTGGCCGTGTTCTGGCTCGGCGCCTGTACCGATACGGTCTACCGTGACCGGCCTCCTTTCAATCCGCCGCCCGACGCGGCCAGCGGGTTCCTCGGCTACTTCTCCGCCAGTGAGGGCCAGACCACGTGCGGCAACTGTCACGTGGATCACCAGGCCGACTGGTCCACCCATGGCCATGCCGGCGCCTTTGCAACCCTGGACAACTCGGGGTTCGCCCAGCCGTTCTGCTACAGCTGCCACACGGTCAGCGAAAACGGCAACGCGGTGAACGTGGCGGCGGGGTGGAACACCGTCCAGAGCCCCGCCTATCACGATGTGCAATGCGAAAGCTGTCACGGCCCCGGATTCACCCATGTGCAGACGCCGGACGCCTCGGCGCCACCGCTGGCCAGCTTCGCGGCCGACACCGCGGCCGGCTCGGGCACCTGCGGGGAGTGTCATACCGGCACCCACCACCCCTTCGTGAACCAGTGGGAAGAGTCGCGGCACGGGGAAGCCAATGACGAGGTCATCACCAACGCCATCGGCAACCCGACCACCTACGCCTCGTGCCTGTCGTGCCACGAAGGCCGCGCCGCCGTCCGGGCCTGGGGCGTGACCGACAACTACAAGGAGCGGGACCTGGCGCTGAGCCACACCACGGCCCAGGGCATCACCTGCGCGGTGTGCCATGACCCCCATGGATCGGAGAACTCGGGCAGTCTGCGGTTCCCGATCGATGATCCGGCGCTGGAAAACAACCTCTGCATGAAGTGCCACGCCCGGCGCTTCGAGCCCCAGCTCACCTCGAGCCGCGGGCCCCACGCGCCCCAGGGCCCGATGTTCCTGGGCACCGCCGGCTGGTTCCCGGTGGGTGTCGATACCACCCCGCAGGCCAGCACCCACGGCGACCCCAACGCCAATCCCCGGCTGTGCGCCGGCTGCCACGTGAGCAAGTTCACGGTGAACGACGCCTCGGGGAACTTCCAGCTGCAGTCGGTCGGGCACCTGTTCCGCCCGATCCCCTGCCTGGACCCGGTGTCGGGCGAGCCGGTCTCCGACAACAGCTGCGGCTACACCAGCACGGAGCGCAACTGGAGCACCTGCGTCGGCTCCGGCTGCCACTCCAACACTGGCGCCGTCATCGCCGCCTTTGATGCCAACCGGACCGTTCTGGCCACCTTCGCCGACCAGATCTGGATCGACGTGGACGGCAGCGGGACAATCAACGCGGGCGATACTGGCCTGCTCACCCAGGTTCCGTCGACCGAGTTCAGCACTTCGGACGGCATCCTGACGGTGGCGGAAGGTGCCCTCTTCAACGTGCGCCTGGCCGGCGAGGGCCGGTACGACAACGGCGACAAGTCCCTTGGCGTGCACAACCCGTTCCTGGCGCAGAAGCTGCTCGCCCTCTCGGTCAATGAGCTGAGGAGCGCCTACGGTCTCCCGGCGCCTCCGGCGGCGGTGCAAGCCCTCATCCGCCAGGCGATTGATCGCGCGGCCGCACGGGGGCATTCCACGCTCGGCAGCCGTTGATCGGATGCAAGGTCTGATCTCCCGTACTTCCGGCCCCGGCAAGCACCCGCTTGCCGGGGTCGGCCTTTTCGGCAGCCAGGCCCCGGGGCCACAGACCCCCCAGTTCCCCATCCACCCGGTGGACTCCACGGTGGACGTGCGGCCATTGGGCGACACGATCACCCCGATCATCCAGTTCATCTTCCAGCAACACCCCTGGGTGATGTGGGGCGGCGTAATCCTCGCCGCGGTCCTGGCGTTCTTCATCCTGCGGTGGCTCTGGCCCCGCCGGCAGGCGATGCTCACCTGGGTCACCACCCGCAACCGGGGCGTCAAGATTGCGATGGCCGGCGCGGCCGGCGTCCTGCTGCTGTCGGCCGCCGGCGCGGGGTTCGCCGGATACCACTTCATGGAGAATGACCCCCGGTTCTGCAACGGCTGCCACATCTTTGTGGCCAGCGGCCAGGCCTGGGTGCGGCCCGATACGGGGTGGTACAGCCTGGTCCCGAAGCTCGAGGGCAAGCACGACACCATCAACTGCCACACCTGCCACCCGCTCAAGCCGATCAAGGAAGGGATCAAGCTCACGCTGTGGATGTCCGGGATCCGCGACGAGCACATCCCGGAGCATGCCAAGGTCCCCCGCGCGACCTGCGAGCGCTGCCATGTGCAGGGCGCCGCCAAGGAGGCCTGGCAGGCCGTAGCCGCCACCGCCGGACACCGGACCCACCTGGAGTCCGACTCCTCGGCGCTCAGGGACAAGGTGGAGTGCCTCACCTGTCACGCCCGCACCGCGCATCGTTTCCAGCCCGCGGACACCACCTGCGTCCAGCAGGGCTGCCACCTGACGGACGAGAGCCGCATCCAGTTGGGCAGGATGGCCGGGCAGTCGGACCTCCACTGTGTGCTGTGCCACCAGTTCACCAAGCCGGTGGTGGCCCTGGCCACCCGGGACTCGGCGGCGGGGGCCCTGCGCCCGAACCTGGATCAGTGCCTGTCCTGCCATCAGATGAAGGGACTCCTGCCCGGGTTCAGGCCCGAGCGAGACCCCCACAGCGGCACCTGCGGCATGTGTCACAACCCGCACCAGCAGCGCACCGCGGCTGCCACCAAGACCTCGTGCTCCGCCGCCGGCTGCCACGCCGACTGGCGAACCGAGCCGTTCCACACCGGCCTGACCCA
>CAZCVG010000198.1:0-4842 GCA_964501735.1 uncultured Gemmatimonadaceae bacterium
TGGGGAGCCTCACGCCGCCCAGCGCGCGGGAGCTGGACCTGCTCCGGCACACGCTTGACCCGGAGAAGCTCTACCTGGGGTAACGCGACTCCCATCGCGGGGATGTGCAGACGTAGAGGGCCGCAGAGACAAGTACACGAGTCTCTGCGGCCCTTCCTGCCTCTGGCAGCCGCCGGGGATCGCGGGGTTACTGCGTGGCCGGCGCCTGCTGGGGCAGCCGCTCCTCCAGGTCCGCCACCACGTACGCCATCACCGCCAGGGTGGCCACGCACCGCGCCACGTCCGCCGGGTCCAGCTTGTCCACCGTGTCGCCCGGGGTGTGGTGATACCAGAAGTAGCGATCCCCCTCCACCCAGAGCCCCATCCCGGGGACGCCCTGCTCCATGAGCGGGCCGATGTCCGCCCCGCCCCCCGGTGTGGCGATGCTGTCCGCCCCGATCGGCGCCAGCAGCGTGGCGATCCGCCGCACCAGGGCCACCGCGCTGTCGCTTCCCGTCATCCCGAAGCCCTTCGGCCGGAAGACGCCGGCGTCCGACTCGATGGCCAGGACGTGATTGCCGACGGCGTCCCCCAGTGAGTCCCGGTAGGCTCGGCCACCGCGGAGCCCGTTCTCCTCGTTGGTCCACCCCACCACCCGGATGGTACGCCGGGGCTTGAGCCCCAGCCGCTGGATGAGCCGCACCGCTTCCCAGGCGGCGACCACCCCGCCGGCGTCGTCCATGGCGCCGGTGCCCACGTCCCAGCTGTCAATGTGCCCCCCCAGCACGACGACCTCTTCCGGCCGCTCCGAGCCGGTCACCTCCGCCATGACGTTCCGGCTCCTGGCATCGGGCAGGGTCCTCGCCTGCATTTTGAGCGTGACCACCACCCGCTCGCCCCGGTCCTGCATCCGGTGGAGCATCATGGCGTCCTCCATGGTGATCGCCGCCGCCGGGATCCGGGTGACGGTGCTGTCGTACGCCATGCTGCCGGTGTGCGGGGTGCGGATGCCGTACGGGCCCACCGACCGGATGAGCAGCGCCACCGCCCCCGCCCGGGCCGCCGCGATGGCTCCCTGCCGCCGGTAGCGGCCGGTCTCCCCGTAGCCCTGCCACTCGGGATCGAACAGCACGATCCTACCCCTGGCCTCCGCCGCCCGGGCGGTCAGCTCCTCGAAGCTGGCCACCACCAGGACCTCCGCCGTGATCCCGCGGGCCGGCGTGCCGATGCTGCCGCCCAGGCCGAGCATCGGGAGCGGCGCCTGCCGGGGTGACACCAGCTCGGCCGACTCCTCGCCCCGGACCCAGTGGGGCACCATCACCGGCTGGGTGCGCGGATTGTCCAGCCCGTCGCGCTTCATCTCGGCCAGGATCCAGTCAATGGCCTGCTCCAGGCTCTTCGAGCCGCTCAGCCGGTGCCCGTAGGTGTCGGTGAGCCGGGCCAGGCGCTGCCAGGCGAAGCTGTCGGCGGTGGCGGCGGCGATGATGCGGGTGGCCGCCTCACGGTAGGGATCCACCAGCGGATCGCCGGTTCCCTGGGCCCGGAGGGGGCTGCTGGCGGAGAGGGCAGCGGCGGCGCAAACTACTGACCAGAACAGACGAGGCATGGCGATCTTCCCGAGCCAAGTGAGGGGCGTGGTGCAGCGAGCAACGATCCTGAGTCGGCGGGCCGGGCCCGGCGCGACCGTAAGCTATCTGGCCCTGCTGCTGGCGCTACCGGCCGCGCTCCCCGCGCAGCGCGTGCCGGTGCTCAAGCAGGTGAAGGTCCCCCACAACTACTACTACCGGGAGATGTACCTGCCGCAGGCCACCAGCGGGCCCGCCTCCGTCACCTGGCTGCCGGACGGCAAGTCGCTGGTGTACGCCATGCAGGGGAGCCTCTGGCGGCAGCGGATCGGTGAGTCGGTGGCCGAGCAGCTGACCACCGGCCCGGGGTACGCCCACCAGCCCGACGCCTCTCCCGACGGCGGGCGGGTGGTCTACTCAGTCTACGTGGACGATCAGGTGGAGCTCCGGGTGCTGGACCTGGAAACGCTGACCTCGCCGGTCCTGCTCCGAAACGGGGCCGTGAATGTCGAACCGCGCTGGTCCCCCGACGGCCGGAGTATTGCTTTCGTTTCCACCGCCTACGAAGGGCGGTTCCACATCTGGCTGATGGACGCGCCGCCCCGCGGGGCCACCGGCGCCCTGGCCGCTGCGCCGGAACGCATCACGCCCGACGTGGATTCCCGCTTGCCGAGGTACTACTACAGCCGGTACGATCACTACATCCATCCGGCCTGGTCGCCCGACGGCACCGAACTCCTGCTGGTGGGCAACCGCGGCAAGATCTGGGGGAGCGGCGGCATCTGGCGCATGGCGCCTCGCCCCGGCGCCGAGCTGACCGCGGTGCACCAGGAAGAGTCCACCTGGCGCATGCGTCCCGACTGGTCCCCCGACGGGCGGCGCATCCTCTACTCCAGCTATCTCGGCCGCCAGTGGCACCAGCTCTGGCTCACCACGCCCGACGGCGGCGATCCGTTCCAGCTCACCTACGGCGATTTCGATATCACCGGTGCCCGCTGGTCGCCCGACGGGAGCCGAGTGGCGTATGTCAGCAACGAGACCGGCACCACCTCGCTTTGGGTGATGACCATCCCGGGCGGCGCCCGGCAGCAGGTCGAGGCCCACCGCCGCATCTACCGCGAACCGATGGGAAGTCTCCGGGTGAGTGTGGTGGACGCGGCAACCGGGAAGCCGGTGCCGGCCCGGGTCTCGGTGACCCTCGCCGACGGGCGGAGTGCCGCGCCCGACGACGCCTGGCGCCACGCCGACGATGCCTTCGACCGCGCTCGGCGGCCCATGGAGTACGGCTACTTCCACACATCGGGCACCAGCCGGGTGGACGTGCCGGCCGGCACGGTGACGGTTGAGGTGAGCCGGGGCCCGGAGTACGAGGTGGTGCGGCAGGAGGTGAAGGTGACAAGTGGCCAGACGGCGCTGGTGCGGGCCCCGCTCCGCCGGCTGATGGCGCTGCCGGGCTGGACCTCGGGGGACCTGCACGTGCACATGAACTACGGCGGCCACTACCGCGCCACCCCGGCAACGCTGGCCTTCCAGGCCCGGGCGGAGGGGCTCAACGTGGTGGAGAACCTGATCGTCAACAAGGAGGACCGGGTTCCTGACGTGGCCTACTTTACCGGTAAGCCGGACCCGGTCAGCGGTGCCGACCTGCTCATCCTGCACGACCAGGAATTCCACACTTCGTTCTGGGGACACACCGGCCTGCTGGGACTGACCCGCCACCTGGTACTGCCCGACTACGCCGGCTACGCCGGCACCGCGGCCGCCAGCCTCTTCCCCGACAACGCTACCGTCAGCGCCATCACCCGGGCGCAGGGTGGGCTGCTCGGTTACGTCCACCCGTTCGACTGGTACCCCGACCCGCGCGACAGCACGACTCCCCTCACCCACGCCCTGCCGGTGGACGCCGCGCTGGGGATGATTGACTACTTCGAGGTGGTGGGCTTCAGCGACCACCTGGCCACGTCGAAGGTGTGGTACCAGCTGCTCAATTCCGGCTTCCGCATCCCGGCCGGCGCCGGCACCGACGCGATGACCAACTTCGCCAGCCTGCGCGGGCCGGTGGGGACCAACCGGGTGTACGTGCACTCCGGCGTGCCGCTGAACCGCGAGCGCTGGTACGCGGCGCTCAAGGCGGGCCGGAGCTTCGCCACCAACGGGCCGCTGCTGCAGTTCCAGGCCGGTGGCATCGGCATCGGGGGCGAGCTCAAGCTGCCGCGGGGCAGCCACCGGGTGGCCATGCGGGTGACCCTCCGCTCCCACGTGCCGCTCGACCACCTGCAGATCATTGGCAACGGCGAGGTCGTGGCCGAGCTGCCGCTCCGGGGCCACCGGACCAGCGCGGACACGACGGTCACGGTCGCGGTCGCGCGGAGCGGCTGGTACCTTCTCCGGGCGTATGCCGAGCAGCCAGCGGAGCCGGTCCTGGACCTCTACCCCTTCGGTACTACATCGCCGATCTACATCTCGGTCGGTGGCGAGCCGATGAGGGCCAATCCCGGAGACGTCGCCTACTTCCTGGAGTGGATCAGCCGGCTCGAGCGGGACGCGGCGGCCCATACGGGATGGAACACTTCCCAGGAGAAGCGGGAGGTGCTGCGCCGCATCGAGGAGGCTCGGGAAGTGTTCGAGGCCAGGCGGTAGCAGGAGTCAATTTCAGGACCGGGGCAGGCCCTGCACCTCCAACCCCATGCCCCCGTTCTGAACTGACTCGCCCTTCACCCGATCATCGGAAGGACCAGACCGTGAAATCGCTCAGACTGGCCGCCGTGCTCACGCTGCTCGCCGTCGCCCCGCTGGCGGCCCAGGACCTCACCGCCATCCGGGCCGGTCGGCTGGTGGATGTCGAGCAGGGCCGGGTACTCACCAACCAGGTGATCCTGGTCCGTGGCGAGCGGATCGAGGCGGTGCAGCCGGCGTCGGCCCCGCTGCCGCGGGGGGCGCGGGTCATTGACCTCTCCCGTTCCACCATCCTGCCGGGCCTGATTGACCTCCACGCCCACCTGGTTGGCGACATCGCCTCGGCGAGCCCCACCGCGCCGCTCACCAAGTCCGGCGCGGAGGATGCCCTCGCAGGGGTGCGGAACGCCCGGGCCACGCTGATGGCCGGGTTCACCACGGTACGCGACATCGGCACCTACCGGGCCTTCGTGGATGTGGCGCTCCGCAACGCCATCAACGACGGCACGGTGCCCGGCCCCCGGATGCAGGTGGCGGGGGCGTACGTCACCGTCTCGAGCGGCGGCGGCGAGGTCACCGGCGTCGCCTCGGACGTCCAGGTGCCCGCGGAGATGCGGCGCGG
>CAZCVG010000199.1:0-4809 GCA_964501735.1 uncultured Gemmatimonadaceae bacterium
CGATGGGCTTCTTCTTGCCGCGCCGGACCAGCTCCACCCCGGCGATGAACGTGGTTGCCACCGCGCCGAGCCCCACGCAGAGAACACCGAGCTTGCCCTTGGCCGGCGCAATCGGCCGGGGAGTACCTGTCGCCACTAGGACTGTCCTTTCGGCGCCTGGGACGCGCCTGCGCCCTCGGTCACCTGGTAGACGTACACGAAGCGCTGCACCACGGTGATGACCGAGGCGAGCGCGAGAATGGTCACGATCCAGAACAGCACCAGCCCGTCGGGCCCGGCCCCCAGCACCACCGTGGGGAGCCCGAGCAGCAGGATCCGCTCGGCCCGCTGCACCAGCCCGACCTTGCAGTCCAGCCCCAGGCCCTCGGCCCGGGCCCGGGCGTAGGACACCAGCAGGCTGGCGATGATGGCCACCATCGAGATGATCACGGCCGGGTTGCGGTAGGCCACCGTCCCGGCGGGGGCCAGGAGGAAGAACACCGCCACCCCCATGAAGGTGGCCCCGTCCCCGACCCGGTCCAGGGTGGAGTCGTAGAAGGCGCCGAACCTGGTCACCTGCCCGTTGGCCCGGGCCACCTGCCCGTCCAGGGTGTCCACCACGCCGCTCACGATGTACAGGAGCCCCCCCAGCCGGACCGCCCCCAGCCCGAAGGCGACCGCCGAGAGCACGACCAGGAGGGTGCCCACGGTGGTGATGGCGTTGGGGCTGACCCGGGCGCGGATCAGGCTGTCCACCACCGGCTTGGTGACGGCGTAGAAGCCCTGCTCGACCGGCTTGGTGATCAGCTTCACCTGGTGCATCGTCCCCCGGAGAGAACCCGCGGGGGGCCCGCCCGGGCCCCCGGAAACCGCGGCAAACTATAACGGGGGGAACGGTTTATCGGAAGGATTGGGGGTCCGGGTCCCGGTACAGGAGGAAGGGCCGCCGGCGCTCGAGGAACCGGGCCCGCTGCCCGGCCCATTCCTCGGCCACCCGGACCCCGGCCTCGGCCCAGACCGCCGACCGGCGGTCCCCCGCCAGCCGGTTGAAGTGGGCCGGAATGAAGGTCAGGACGAACTGCTCGGCCATGGCCAGGCTGTCGGCGGGGGAACAGTCGGGGCAGAAGTGGATGGGCAGGTTGCCGAAGCGCTGCAGGATGGCCACGGCGGTCAGGGTGGGGTCGTACCGGGCCCGGTCGGTGACCACCAGGCGGAGGGCGCTGAGGGTGGTGTCGGCGTACTTCCCGTCTCCCGGCCGAATCGGCGTGAAGCTGTCCAGCTCGAACCGCACCCCCGGGAGCCCGGCCGACTGGAGGTCCCGCCAGACCGCGGCCGGGGCCTGGCCCGGCACGCCGAGCTGCTCGAACGGCCGGGTGCTCCCCCGCCCCACCGAGAGGTTGGTCCCCTCGAACAGGCAGAGCCCGGGGTAGTGGAGCAGCGCCTCCAGGCTCCGGAGGTTGGGGGACGGGGGCACGAAGGGCAGCCCGGTCTCGTCGAAGTACATGGACGGCCGCCAGCCCGCCACCGGCACCACCCGGAGGTCGGTGGCCAGGCCGAGATCGTGCTTCGCCAGCAGGGCCAGCTCGCCCAGGGTCATCCCGTGCCGCATGGGGATGGCGAGGTAGCCCACCGCGGTCCGGGCGACGGCGGTGTCGAGCACGTTGCCCTGCACCGCCCCGCCGATGGGGTTGGGCCGGTCCAGCACCACCACCGGGATCCCCTGCGCGGCCGCGCTCCGCATCACCTCCACGGTGGTGTAGAGCCAGGTGAAATACCGGGCCCCGGCGTCCTGGAGGTCAACCAGCATGACCTCCACCCCGCGCAGCATCTCGGCGGTGGGGGCGAAATTCCGGCCGTAGAGGCTGTAGATTGGTAGGCCGGTGGCGGAATCAATGGAGGAGGCCACCGGCGCGCCCGGATCGGCGGTGCCGCGGAACCCGTGCTCCGGGCTGAAGAGTGCCACCACCTGGATTCCGGCGGCGCGGAGCACGTCCACGCCGCGGCGCCCCAGGTGATCCACGCCGGCCTGGTGGGTCACCAGCCCGACCCGCCGGCCGCGCACCAGGTGCAGGCTGTCGGAGAGCAGCACCTCGAGCCCGGGCCGCACCGGCGGCGGGGCGCCCCCGGGCCGGGTGGGAAGCCTGCCCATCCCCAGGGGGACCGAGGCCGCGCCCGCCATCACCAACATCAAGCCGAGTATCCCGTGCACCGTTTTCATGCCGCGCTGGCCGCTTCCCTTCTGTTAGGTGCCGCGCCCCACCTGGGGGCGCAGGACGTCCGCTACAGCCGCGACGTGCCGGCTCTCACCCCCGACTCGCTCGCGGTGGAGCGGCTGATAGACAGCCTGCCGCTCCAGGCGCGGGTGGCCCAGCTGGTGATGCCCTGGATCCCCGGCAGCTACGCCGCCTTCGACGACAGCGTCTACGCCATCGCCGAGCGCTGGGTGGACTCGCTCCGGGTGGGCGGGATCATCGTCTCCGTGGGCTCCCCGCTCGACGTGGCGATGAAGCTCAACCAGCTGCAGCGCCGCTCCCCGCTCCCCCTGCTCATCGCCGCCGACCTCGAGGGCGGGGCCAGCATCCGGCTCAACGGGGCCACTCCGTTCCCCCCGAATATGGCCGTGGCCGCCGCCGGCAGGGAGGAGGACGCCTACGAGGTGGGCCGGGTGACCGCCCTGGAGGGGCGCGCGGTGGGCATCCACCTCGCCTTTGCCCCGGTGGCCGACCTCAACAACAACCCGGCCAACCCGATCATCAACACCCGCTCCTTCGGCGAGGAGCCCACCACGGTGGGCCGGATGGTGGCCGCCGCCATCCGGGGCATGCAGGACCACGGCATGCTGGCCACCGCCAAGCACTTCCCCGGCCACGGCGACACCGGCACCGACTCGCACCTCGAGCTGCCGGTGATCGGGGCCTCGTGGCGGCGGCTGGATTCGCTGGAGCTGGTGCCCTTCCGCGCCGCGGTGGACGCGGGGGTGGCGCTGGTGATGTCCGGCCACCTGGCCCTCCCGGCGATCGCCTCCGACCCCCGGCGCCCCGCCACCCTCGATGCCGCCGTCCTCACCGGGCTGCTGCGGGACTCGCTCGGCTTCAAGGGCATCGTGGTCACCGACGCGCTCGACATGGGCGGGATCGTCCGGGCCTACGGCCCCGGGGAGGCGGCGGTCCAGGCCTTCCTCGCCGGCACCGACCTGCTGCTCATGCCCGCCGATCCGGGCATCGCGATCACCGCCATGACCGCCGCGGTCGAATCGGGGCGGATCACCTATGAGCGGCTGGAGCGCTCGGTCCGGCGGATCATGCTGGTGAAATGGCGGCTCGGGCTCCTGGCCCGCCGCACCGTGCCGCTCGACAGCATCCCCGCCACCGTGGGAAGCGCCCGCTTCCTGGCCACCGCCCGGAGTATCGCGGAGCGGAGCATCGTGCTGGTGGCCGACAGCCAGGGCACGGTGGACAGCCTGCGGGCCCGGCCCCGGAGCATCTCGCTGGTGACCTACGGCGAGGAGAACGCCGCCACCGTCGGCAATACCCTGGCCCGCCAGCTCCGGGCCGACGGCCACAAGGTGACGCTGTTCCGGCTGTGGCCCGCCAGCGGCGAGGCCAGCTACGACTCGGTGGAAACCGTCATCCGGCGGAACGGCTACACCGTCTTCGCGGTGGCGGTGAAGGCGACCTCGTCCAAGGGGACCATCGGCATCCCGGAGGCGCTCACCAGGCTGATGGACGGCACCAGCCGCCGCCGCCGTGCGGTGGTGGTGTCGCTGGGCTCCCCGTACATCGGGGCCGGGATGGAGCACCTCAGGAGCTACCTGCTGGCGTGGGGCGCGGGCGGGCCGAGCGAGTGGGCCGCGGCCCGGGCCCTGAGCGGCATGGGCCAGATCACCGGGCAGCTCCCGGTGAGGCTCCCGCCCTCGCTGCCGGTGGGCTTCGGCCTGATCCGGGCCGACCTGCGGAAATGAGCCTCGGCGCCCCGCATCGCGATAGTTACTCATTGGCCGGCAATCACTTACCATATTTCCGACTGTGCTGCCGGACATTGACAGCGGGCCGTCGAATCCCCTAGCTTGCATCCGGGAATGAACGACGCCGCCCCGCCGGTGGCGTCTGGCGGTCAACGAGACTGGAGTCGAGACATGGAAAGCACCGAGCAGCAGGTCAGCACCCCGGGATTCACCCTCATCCTCACCGACCGAGCGGTGGAAGAGGTGCAGAAGTTCATGGTGGCCGAGCAGGTGCCGGCGGACTCGGCGGGGCTCCGGGTCAGCGTACTCCCGGGCGGCTGCTCGGGCTTCAAGTACAGCCTGAACATCGAGGAGCGCTCGCTCGAGGATGACGTGGTCATGGAGGTCAACGGCGTCCGGATCTTCGTGGACGGGTTCAGCCTCCAGTACCTCAACGGGATCACGGTGGACTACGTCAGCTCGATGCAGGGCTCGGGGTTCACCTTCAACAACCCCAACGCCACCGGCGGCTGCGGCTGCGGGTCGTCGTTCACGGCCTGACGCCCGGGCGGAACGCCCCGCCGCTTCGGCGGCCCCGGATTACCCGTAGCGCCGCACCTCCGTGCGGCGCTACGTTTTTTCCCACCTCCGCCACGGACCGGCTACCTGTCGCCACTTGATCTGGCCGTCATCGCGGCCTACTTCGGCTTTACGCTCGGCGTGGGGGTGTGGGTCTCCCGGAACCAGCGCACCGCGGGCGACTACTTCCTCGGCGCCCGGGACCTTCCCGGCTGGGCCATCATGCTGTCCATCGTGGCCACCGAGACCTCCGCCCTGACGGTGATCTCGGTCCCGGCGGTGGCGGCCCGCGGCGACCTCACCTTCCT
>CAZCVG010000200.1:0-4700 GCA_964501735.1 uncultured Gemmatimonadaceae bacterium
AGTACACGAGGATAGGTTCCGAGACAGGGGCGGGTCCCTCGACCCGCCCCTGTCCTGTCCCCGGCAGTCCGATTCCCGGGCTCCCGGCGGGCCTTTCAACCAGAGCGCGGTTCGCCCGCGACCGGAGGTTTCCAGAGATTGTGATGGTTCGTTCACCACTGCTTCGCCCCGCCCTGGCCCTGTGCCTCGTCACAGCCATCGCCTTCCCGGCCGCCGCCCAGCGCCCGGGTCCGATGGTGCCAGGCGTGCTGCGGGTGTGCGCCGATCCCGACAACCTGCCGCTCTCCAACCAGGCCGGCGAAGGGGTGGAGAACCGCCTCGCCGAGCTGCTGGCCGAGAAGTGGAACTCGCGGATCGAGTACATCTGGTGGGCTGCGCCCCGCGGGATGATGCGGATGCTGAACGGGAACTACTGCGACCTGTTCATGCAGGCCCCCACCGAGTTCGGCATGGCCGGCGTCACCCGGCCGTACTACCGCACCAGCTACGTGATCGTGCAGCGCCGGGATGCCTCCCACCACGTCACCGGGCTGGACGACCCGGCGCTCAAGGGGATGAAGATCGGGGTGCACCTGTTCGCCGCCGACGGTGAGAACACCCCCCCGGCCATGGCCCTGTCCGCCCATGGCGTGGTGGGGCTGGTCGGCTTCAGCACCACCTACGCGGGCGGGCACGACCGGCCCGAGGACATCATCAAGGCCGTGGCCGACGGCACCGTAGACGTGGCCATGGTCTGGGGCCCGATCGCCGGGTACTACGCTCGCAGGCTTGGCCTCGACCTGGTCCTGACCCCGGTGGCCAACGACAGCCTCAGCGGGCTGCAGTTCGCCTTCAGCATGGGCATGGCCACCCGGCACCGGGAGCGGGCGTTCCGGGACAGCCTGCAGGCGTTCATTGACGGCAACCGCGGCGAGATCCGGGATGTGCTGGAGCAGTTCGGCATCCCGACCCTGCCGCTGGACGACGCGCCGGGGAACCCGGCGCAGTGACCTGAACCGAAGGACGCCGGGCCGGCTTGGATGGGCCTGCACCTACTCTCGAAAGGACCCAGCACAGCGATGAAGACGTCAGTCTTGCGTATGCTCCGCCGCGCGGTGCTCATGTCGGCCGGGCTGCTCGCCTTCCAGGCCGTGACCGCCGCCGCGCAGGTGACGGACCAGTACCACTCGGCCCCCAGGGACACGGTGGACGTGGACACCTACAACGGCTGGAAGCAGTACGAGCTCAACTGCGCCCGCTGCCACGGGGAGTTCGGGGTGGGTACCTCGTTCGCCCCGGCATTGATCGTGTCCCTCAAGGCCGACAACAACATCCCGACCCCGGAAGCGTTCATCACCGTGGTCTGCGCCGGCCGTCCCGACAAGGGCATGCCGTCGTGGTGCGCCCTGGGACTGGAGATGGACAAGATCCAGAAGATCTACAGCTACCTGAAGGGACGGGCCGACGGCAAGATCGGGATCGGGCGGCCGGCGGTGCGGGACAACAGCTGAGGGACCTCTCCCTCGGCAGTCGCGTCAGCGGTTTCCATCGGGGGATCCTTCATGGCGCGCGCCACGGCCGCCGGGAGGATCCCTCGCGGCATTCCCGGCCCGTTCGTCACCTGCACGGAGGACTCGCCATGCGTCACCACCTGCTGATCGCCCTGCTCCTCGGCGCCGCGGCGCCGCTGGCCGCCCAGGACGACATGATGGGGGCCCAGGCGGGGGTCAGCGCGGCCCGGCCGGCGCCAGACTCCCTGCGCACGCCGGAACGCATCCGGGCCTACCTCATGCAGGTGCCCGAGGGCACCATCCCCGACCTGAGCGGGCTCCGGCTGGACAGCCTCGACTTCAGCGGGATGGACATGCGCAAGGCCAACCTGACGAAGAGCACCCTGGCGGGCGCCAACTTCAGCGGCGCCGACCTGTTCAGCTGCGACCTGACCGATGCCGTGGCCACCGGGGCCAACTTCGAGCGGGCCAACCTGGACGGGACCACCCTGCGCCGGGCCGACCTCCAGCGGGCCAACCTGCGCTACGCCAGCCTGTTTGCCACGATCATCGAGCAGACCAACCTCCGCGAGGCCGACCTGCGGGAGACCCGGATCATCGGCTACCTCCGCAAGGCCGACCTCACCGGCGCCCGGCTGGCCAACGCCAACATCGGCGCCGATCCCGGCAACCAGTCCATGGGCGTGATGCGGGCCCAGTTCGTGGGCGCCGACCTGACCGGCGCGGACCTGTCCGGGGCCAACCTGTTCAAGGCCGACTTCTCCTACGCCACCCTGGTCCGGGCCAGCCTGGCCGGCGCCAACCTCAGCAATGCCGAGCTGGTGCAGGCCGACCTGACCGGGGCGGACGTGACCGGCGCCGACGTGACCCTGGCCGACGTCAATGGCGCCATCTTCACCCGGGCCAGAGGCGTCCCCACCCTCAAGGGCCTGGCCGAGGCCAGGAACCGCGAGAAGGCGGTGTTCTAGCCGCCGTGACGCCTATACCATGACTTTGACCAACGAGCGGATCATGCGCATAGCTGCACTCATGCTGGCGGTCCTGGTGATCGCCTGTGACAAGACCCCCAGGACCCCCGCGCCGGCTGGCGCCGGCGGCGAGTGGGCCTACGTAACCAACGAGGACTCCCGCGACCTCACCATCATCGACGCCGCCAGCGACAGCGTGGTGGCCACCATCTTCGTGGGCACCCGTCCCCGGGGCGTGAAGGTGAGCCCGGACGGCCGCACCGTGTACGTGGCGCTGTCGGGCTCCCCCAAGTGCCCGCCGACCATGCCTGACGAGGAGTGCGAGAAGCTGGCGGTGGACAAGACCAAGGATGGCATCGCGGTGGTGGACGTGGCCACCCGGAAGACGGTGCGCACCCTGCCGGCCGGCTCCGACCCCGAGGCCTTCGACGTGAGCCCCGACGGTACCCGGCTGTTCGTCTCCAACGAGGACGCCGACTCGGCCACGATCCTGGACCTCACCACCGGTCGGCCCGTGGCCAACGTGGCGGTGGGCGAGGAGCCCGAGGGCGTCACCCTCGCCCCCGACGGAAAGACCGTCTGGGTCACCGGGGAGGCCGACCACGACATCACGGGCATTGACGTGGCCACCGGCACCGTGGTCGGCCGCATCGACACCGGCGGGGAGCGGCCCCGGTCCATCGGGTTCCTGCCCGACGGCTCCCGCGCCTACGTCACCAACGAGATCAGCGGGACGGTGACCGTCATCGACATCGCCGCAAAGAAAGTGGTGGCCACCATCCCCATGGGCGCGGATGCCCGGCCGATGGGAATCGCCGTCGCCCCGGGCGGCAGCCGGATCTACGTGTCGAATGGCCGGGGCAAGACGGTGTCGGCGATTGACCCGGCCACCAACACCGTGACCGGCAGCGTGGAGGTCGGGATGCGGCCGTGGGGCATCGCCCTCACCGCCGACGGCAGGAAGCTCTACAGCGCCAACGGCCCCGGGAACGACGTGACCGTGGTGGATACCGAGACCATGGCGGTGGTGCGGCGGATCCCCGCGGGCACGATCCCCTGGGGCGTGGCGATCGGGCCGAAGCCGTAGGGGCGGGCGGACGGTCAGACGGTCCGACGGCCGGAAAAACATGAGGGGTGAGACCCGAGAGGATCTCACCCTTCTTTGTGTTGACCGTCCGACCGTCTGTCCGTCTGTCCGCCCTATGCGATCGGCCAGCGGGAGACCAACGCCCCGGGCCAGCGCCAGGCGATCCAGGCATCCAGGCCCCAGGCCCGCCCGGAGCGGGCCAGGAACAGCACCAGCGACACCAGGATGAGCAGGTAGTGGAATCCCTGCGAGGCCGCCGACATGTGCCAGGTGGCCAAGGCGTAGTTCAGGCTCAGGAACAGGGCGCCGAGGGCACCGAGCCCGCTGCCAACCCCGAACACCAGGGACACCCCGGTCAGCGCTTCCCCCCACGCCGTGAACACGGCGAAGGTCGAGGCATGGGGCAGCACGGTCCCCAGCACGAAATCCCGGTACCACCCGATCGGATTCTCGGCCATCTGCCGGGTGACGATGTCGGGCATCACCCGGGCCCAGCGTTCCTCCACCTCCAGCCACGGCACGACCCCGCCGAGAAACACGATATCAAGTTTGGTCCAGAGCGCCTTGAAGAACCAGAATCCGAACGCGATCCGGAGGACCGCCAGCCACCGGCTGGGGTGGGACATGGTCACCGGCACGGGCGTGGAGGAATCGGTCATGGCGACAGCAATCTGCTGGCAGGGCACCGCCAGCCGGGAGGTGTGCGTCTCAGGGAGATCGGGTTTCTCAAATTACCCGCCCAACGAACCCGCCGATAGATCCCGGACGGGCCCCGCCGGCTCATCCGCGCCGGGGCTCGAGCGCCAGGCCCATCGCCTCGGTCACGAAGGTCCACATGTCGGTGAGTTCCGCGAGGACCTTGGACACCGGCTTCCCGGCGCCGTGGCCGGCCCGGGGCTCCAGCCGGAGCAGCACGGGCCCGCCGTGGCCCACCGCCTGCAGCCGGGCCGCCATCTTCCGCGCGTGCATCGGGTCCACCCGGGTGTCGCTCTCGGCGGTGGCGAGCAGTACCGCCGGGTAGGCTACGCCGTCACGAACCCGGTGGTAGGGTGAGTACGCGCGGAGCCACTCGAACTGCCGCGAGTCGTCGGCCGAGCCGTACTCGGGGATCCACAGCCGGGCGATGAGGAACTTGTGGTAGCGCAGCATGTCCAG
>CAZCVG010000201.1:0-1903 GCA_964501735.1 uncultured Gemmatimonadaceae bacterium
GTACGGGGCCCACGGCCCCACCGCGCCCTTGTACTGCTTGGCCATCACCCGGGCCACCTGGGCCAGGTGCCCCAGGTCGTGGGCCACCCAGGAGGCCAGGTGCTGGCGGAGGGTCACCGGTCCCAGGCTCGGGTGGATCCCCGGCAGCTCCAGCGCCTCGGGGGAAAGCCGCCAGCCGCGCAGCACCACGAGGTTGTCTGCCCGGAGCCGGGCGAACTCGACCACCAGCGAGTCGACCGTACGGCCGGCGTTCCGGGTGCGGTGGCGGAACCGGTCGAAGGGCGCGAAGCGGGGGTCGGGGCCGCCGGCCAGGATGATGCGGGCGCGGGGGATCCAGTCGGTCTCCTCGCCGTCAATCAGGTGGCCCACCACGTCGAACGGGCTGAAGGTGTCGGGCCCTTCGGTGGCGCGGGTCCAGGCGTCGGGGAGGCCCACCAGCAGCGACGCCAGGCTGGCCGGGGTCCGGGCGAGGACCTGGATGGAGAGGTCGAGGTCGAAGTCCATGCGGCGCTCCGCTGTCAGGCGGCCGGTTCGGGTGGCTTGAACCGCCGGGCCAGGAGCCCGGTGGCGCGGGCTGGGTCAATCTCCACCACCAGCAGTCCCTCCTGGCCGTAGGGCTGCCAGGCGAGCAGCGCCCCGTCGGGGCCGGCCACCGCCGAGGTGGTCGGCGAGCCCTGACCGGCGAAGTTCACCGTGGCGAAGTAGCAGGTGTTCTCGGCGGCGCGGCAGAGCACCGCCTTCTCGTGAAAGCTGTTGGCGGGATCGCCGTAGGCCGAGGGCCGGAAGCTCCCCGGCTCGGCCTCGTGGAACTGGGGGTGGAAGACCACGTGGGCGCCGTGGCGCACCGCCCAGCGCACGGTCTCGGGGTAGCGCCAGCCCTCGTGGCAGATCACCACCCCGGCGGTGAGCGGTCCCAGCTCGAAGACCCGGCGTTCCCGGCCGGGGGTGTAGGTGCCTTCCTCGGAGGGATCAATCTGCACCTTGTCCTGGAACCCGATGACGGTCCCGTCGGCCCCGATCACCAGGGCGGACGCCATCACGGCGCCGCCCACCATCCGTTCGGTGCCGAGGATCGCGGCCACGCGGGCGGTACCGGCGGCGGCGGCGATGGTGGCCCAGGCCCGGTCCAGGAAGGCGGCGTCAGGCGGCGGCACCGCCCTGGCGGGGGTGCGGTAGCCGGGGACGAAGCACTCGGGGAAGCACACCACGCTGGCGCCGGCGGCGGCGGCCTGGGCGATGGCGGCGGTGGCCAGCTCGACCGAGTGCCGGGGCGACTCGGGGTGGCGGAGGTTGGCGAGGGCGATGCGGACGGGGGGCATGGGGGGAATCTAGCCTCGGCCCGCGCCGGTCAGGGCCCGTCCACGCCGAGGGTGGCCTGCTCCGCCGGGGAGAGCGGCGGGATCAGGGAGTCGGTGCCGGGGGGGCAGCGCCGGAGTGTCCCGGTGAGGGAGCCGGCGGGCCAGTCGGCGCGGTGCCAGGCGAAGCTTTCGGGCGAGGTGAGCACGAGGTCCCAGACCACGGGGTCGCCGGCGTCGGTGAGCCGTTCCTCCCCGCGGATGGCGCCGCGGACGGAGGAGAGGGTCGGGTTGGAGAGGTCGTAGATGGCGGTGCGACTCTCCTGGCCGGCGTCGTTGGTCCAGGTGCGGCGCATGGTGAGGATCATGGTGGAGCGGTCGGGCGTGAACCGGATGGCCTGGGGATTGGCGACGCAGCTGCTGTCGGACTCCCAGTCCCAGACGCCGGCGGCCATCCGGTAGAACTCCTCCTGGCTGGCGGCCTCATAGGGCACGGGGAACCAGGGCCAGGTGGCGTAGCCGATGGCGCCGAGAATGAGCGCTGGGACGCCGAGCAGGAGGCTGATGTCGCGGACCATGGCCCGGACGTCGGGGGCGGGCGCGGGGGC
>CAZCVG010000201.1:2003-4689 GCA_964501735.1 uncultured Gemmatimonadaceae bacterium
CGCTGGCTTCACGCTCCTGGGCGCGGCGGAGTTCCGCCTGCTGGCGTTCGAGGGGAATGGTGACCAGGGGTGGCTGGGCGGCGTGGACCATGGCGGTACTCCGTCAAATGCTACCTGCCTATCAACCGTCGTCAAGTGCTGGGTGGCGAGGGGGATGGCGAACTGGGCGCCGGGTGTCAGGCCCTGGTAGAGGCCACCGTGGGCCCCACGCCGCGCGAGCTACAGCGGGCTCATCCAGGGCGAGTTCGTGAGATGAAGGAACACCACCACCGCGGCTACCCAGCCGGCCCGGTGCCCGAAGCCGCCGTCGGCGCGAGCTCTTTGCCAGTAGAACGCCAGTAAGGCAAGGATGGCCGCCAATTCCACGAACCACCATCCGACCGGCAGGGCCTGCCAGAGCCCCAGGCCGACGTGGGCGCTGGCGCCGGGCCAGAGGGCGAGGTCAGGGGGATGCATGGGCAGGTCGAGGACAAAGTGGGAGAAGACGGCGCCTCCCATCACCAATGCCATCGTACGCCCGGAGCGGAGGAAAAGAGCGCCGTAGAGGACCGACCACAACACGGCCGTCGCGAGGGAGTGGGACCAGTCAATGAAGTCGAGGGAAAAGCCCGGCGGCGCGCCTGGTGTCACCGTTACCCGCTCGATGCCGAGCAAGACGAGCGGGCCGAACAGGAGGTCCAGCAGGCTCACGCCAACCAGCAGGCCCGTCGTGGAGGCGCGAGGGTAGCCGGCCTTGAGCGCCAGTCCGGCGGCGAAATGCCCGGCGTACATCGTCAGCGCCTGTCGCCCCTGGGTGGCCGGTCGAGCCAGGCCAGGAGCGGAATCGGCAGCAGGAATGCGAAGAACACAAAGAGTGCCAATCCGGTCGCTGTCATTCACCCCTCACCGGGTTGAGCGAGTCGAGCGTGGCTTGCAGTGCGCGGGGTGCGGGCCGGGCCCGCGCCGGCCCCTCCCCCAACCTAGGGCCGCACCCGGGTGGCGTCCATGCGCAGACTGGCCCGCGTCAGTCAGCCGCAGGGATGCTGGCGATGTGACAGACGATCACCCGCACCGCCGCCTCGGCTTCGGCGATGGTGGACTTGCGGATGTTCACGCTGCGGCCCAGGAAGGTGAGCTTGGCCTTCCGCGCACCGAGCAGGAGGCGCAGGTCCCCTGAGCGCATCATGGCCGTGAATGGCATGGCCGGGGGGAGAACCCCGCTCAGGCCGGGAGGAGCGGGGGTGCTCAGGGGCAGCGACAGGGTGTCCTCGACCACGAGGTACATCGGCTCGGCCTGCTCCCGGCTCTTTTCCAGCAGGCCGCTGGGGAACCAGGCCGTGACGTAGCCGCCGGGCACGGGGCCGGACATGAGGAAGCCGTCGGTGAACTGCAGGGTCTGGGCATCCATCCCCCGGCCGGCCCCGGTGGTCAGGCTGTAGGCTGCGCCTGGTCCGAGCCGGCCGTGGACCTCGGCCTTCAGCACATCCTTGCTGGCCTCGCCGAGTAGCGAGTCAGCCTGCGGGCAGGACGCGACCGGGAGACGGGGTGGCAAGCCAGGGCCGGGCGGCGGAGATTGGGCGAGGGCTGCGCCGGCGGTCAGGAGGAGGAGACCGGATGAGGCGAGGGTGAGGCGCATGGCGGGGTACCATGGGAGTGTGGTCGTGGGGGGCGAGGTGTTATAGAAGCGCCTGCGCCCAGAGATCCGTACGGGGACGGCCATACCGTTGGCACGCCCGGGGGCCAGTTCAGCTGGTCACGGCAGCTCGAGCGGCGCCGGGTGTTGCAAATTGTGTGGCACTTCAACCTTGACCGCTAAGCTGCCCGTGGAGACCGCCGCTTACGGGCACTTGGGTGGCAGCAATGGCACAGCGTCATCAACCTCGCACCGAGGCCAGGAGTCCTTGCTGTACTTGATCGGTTGCCGCACCTCAAAGCGGACAGCCCGCCCATTGGACCGAGCAGGCCTATAGTAGGCAGCAAGTAGGGTGAGCCGCGCGGCATCAACAAACGCTGTGTCCGTTGTTGACAACAGCGCGATCGACTCCGGCTCAACCCTTCCTGAGGTATCAATCGTGACCCGAAAGACCAGGCGGGCCGAGGCACCAAGCCTGCCCTTGGGGTAGTACCAGGTTTGGATATGGTCGAGGACAGGGATCTTGTCCTGGCTACGTTGGGGACCATTCTGGGCGAGCAGGCCGGTAGCGAGTCCAAGAAGCGCCGATCCACTGACAAGGAGCAACCGCACCACACCTCCGTGGAAGGGGACCAACGACGTGCGCATGACCTGCGGGGCGCGGCGCGCTTCGCTTTGGCCGGCCCGGGCACCGCAGAGCGTCTCGAACCCTCGTCCAACCTAGGACCGCGGCCCAGCAGCGTCCATGGGCCGAGCTCTCCTACAGACCGGGGATCGCGACATCATCCGTCCACGCCGGATCCGAGGCGTCCGCTTCCCTCGAGGCGCCGAGGCGACCATTGTTGCCGTACCGGCTGCGATCCCTCGCCACCTGCCCCGCACCCTCATCGAAGCGCCAGTAGCCAACGAGACCGGCTTCCTTCCCCGACAAGGGGCGCGATGCGGCCTCCTGGAGCTGGCGTGCCGTGCGCGCCGTGCGCCAGACCCGAACCTCATCGATGGCTCCAGCGTACTGCCATCCATTGAACGGAGGTCCCTCATGCCCGATGGAGAGGGGTCTGGTGGAGTTCATGG